>NZ_JALAMR010000008.1:112071-436389 GCF_026790125.1 Bacillus sp. N12A5
CCGTCAGACAGCATAATAAATGCTCATGATGAGATCGCGGCGGAAGCTGCTGAGACATCTGTTCAGGAAGAACAAAGAGAAGAGTCTATCATACATGCTGACCACGAGCATTCAGCATATGAGGCTCTGACTAAAGCAGAGACTGGGGCCAAAGAAGCAGAAGGGCTATCAGAAATAATAAACAATCAGTACGAAATCCCAGCAGAAGCTGAGGACACGGCGATAGACAGGCAGCCAGAAAGCCTTACAGAAGCGGAACAGGACTCCAAACCGTTTTCTGCAGCCCATGAAAATCGGCAGGAAGTCCATCCGGAAGAATCATATGCAGCTCAAGAGAAGACGCAAAAAAGGCCTGTCATGCAGGAGAAGCGTACTGGACGAAGCACCTCTTCTCAAAAAGGGCCGTCCGTTCCTTTTAATGTCATGATGCTGAAAAGTGATACGCATAAACAGCAAAAAGCAGAGGAGCGCCGCGGCAGCTATGTGTTTCCGAATGTCGCACTGCTAGATGTCCCGCCAGCGCAAGTTCAGGACGATACTGCGTGGATCGAAGAACAGCGTCAGCTTCTTGATTTGACCCTGAAAAATTTCAATGTCCGCGCCAATGTGGTTCATGTGACCCAGGGGCCGTCTGTCACGAGGTTTGAAGTGCATCCCGAACCAGGCGTGAAGGTGAATAAAATCACCAACTTATCTGATGATATTAAACTCAGCCTGTCCGCAAAAGATATTCGGATTGAAGCGCCGATTCCGGGGAAAAACACGATTGGAATTGAAGTGCCGAACCGGACGAGCAAGGTGGTTGATTTGCGCCAGATGATTCGCAGCTCAGCTTTCAGGACAAGCAAGTCACCGCTCACGGCAGCGCTTGGGTTGGATATCTCAGGAAACCCTGTCGTCATCGACTTAAAGAAAATGCCGCACGGCCTGATTGCCGGCGCTACGGGCTCGGGAAAAAGCGTATGCATCAATACCATTTTAGTCAGCCTGCTTTATAAAGCAGATCCGAGTGAAGTAAAGGTGCTTCTGATTGATCCGAAAATGGTTGAGCTTGCGCCTTACAACAAAATTCCTCATCTCGTCAGCCCAGTCATTACTGATGCCAAAGCGGCTACGGCTGCTTTAAAATGGGTCGTTGAGGAAATGGAGCGGCGCTATGAGCTGTTTGCCCATTCCGGTGTCCGCGACATTGACCGGTTTAATCAATTAACAGCCGATCATCACACGGGCGAAAAGCTGCCGTATTTAGTGGTGGTTATTGATGAGCTGGCTGATTTGATGATGGTGGCGCCAAATGATGTCGAAGAGAGCATCGCACGGATCGCCCAAAAAGCCAGAGCGTGCGGAATCCATCTGCTCGTCGCGACTCAGCGGCCGTCAGTCGATGTCATTACCGGTCTGATTAAGGCGAATATCCCGACGAGAATTGCATTTTCTGTCTCGAGCCAGGTTGATTCCCGAACGATCATTGACATAGCCGGTGCAGAAAAGCTTCTTGGAAAAGGGGATATGCTCTTTTTGGAAAACGGTTCAGGAAAACCTGTCCGCCTGCAAGGTAATTTTGTGTCGGACCGAGAAATCGACCGCGTCGTTTCCCATGTCAGAAACCAAATGCCGCCAACCTATTTATTTGAACAAGAAGAGCTTGTTAGACAAGGATCAGCCCTGAAGGAAGAGGATGAACTGTTTTATGATGCGTGCGAGTTTGTTGTTAAGCAAAACAGCGCGAGTACTTCAAGCCTGCAAAGAAGGTTCAGAATCGGATACAATCGCGCGGCAAGGCTGATTGATATGATGGAAGCGGAGGGCATGATCTCTGAGGCAAAAGGAAGCAAGCCGCGAGAAGTGCTGATCACAGCAAGTGATTTAATAAACGAATAATATAGGTTCATTTTCACACCAAACATGGTATGATAGTGTTTAGAGCATTTAACAGCTATGCCGCTTTACAGCAGGTGCGCATAAACAAATCTTGATATCTAGGTTTAATCGGAAAGAAATAACCGGATACTAAACATTACAAAACATATAAAATACGCCGCTAAGGTTGCTTTTCAGCCGCCGCGGTCGCAAATTGAAATGAGCGTCATATACTGGGGAACAGATAGACGTTTGTTGGAGGTACAATTATGACTGTTTATCATTTTGTTGGAATAAAAGGGACCGGTATGAGTCCGCTTGCCCAAATACTTCATGATAATGGATATACTGTCCAAGGATCGGATATCGAAAAATTTATTTTTACACAAACAGCGCTTGAAAAAAGAAATATTACGATTCTTCCTTTTAGCGCTGAAAATATTAAACCCGGCATGACAGTCATCGCCGGTAATGCATTCCCAGACACGCATCCAGAGATTGAAAAAGCCATGTCTGAAGGAATTCCGGTGATACGTTATCATAAGTTTTTAGGCGACTACATGAAAAAATTCACAAGTGTTGCCGTTACGGGTGCACACGGCAAAACGTCGACTACGGGGCTGCTGGCTCACGTGATCCAAAACGCAAAACCGACGTCTTACTTAATCGGGGACGGAACAGGCCAGGGAAATGAAAACAGCGAATATTTTGTATTTGAAGCGTGTGAATACCGCCGCCATTTCTTAAGCTATCAGCCTGACTACGCGATCATGACGAATATTGATTTTGACCATCCTGATTACTTCTCAAGCATTGACGATGTGTTTGACGCTTTCCAAGAGATGGCTCTCCAAGTCAACAAAGGCATTATTGCCTGCGGAGACGATGAGCATCTGCCGAAAATTCATGCAAACGTCCCTGTTGTGTATTACGGCACGGGGGAAGAAAATGATTTTCAAGCCAGAAACATCGTAAAAAGCACGGAAGGGACAACTTTCGATGTATTTGTCCGCAATACATTCTATGATACGTTTTACATTCCTGCGTACGGCCACCACAATGTATTAAACTCATTGGCGGTCATTGCGTTATGCCATTATGAAGAAATTGATTCCAGCATCATTAAGCATGCCCTTAAATCATTCGGCGGCGTCAAACGCAGATTCAATGAGAAGCAGCTCGGTGATCAAGTCCTGATTGACGACTACGCTCATCACCCAACAGAAATAAAAGTGACAATTGAGGCAGCAAGACAGAAATATCCTGATCGTGAAATTGTCGCGGTATTCCAGCCTCATACATTTACGCGGACGCAGCAATTTCTAGACGAATTCGCAGAAAGCCTGAGCGGGGCTGACTGTGTGTATTTATGCGACATCTTCGGCTCTGCCAGAGAAAACGCAGGAAAGCTGACGATCGGCGATCTCCAAGGAAAAATTCATAATGCTAAGCTGATTGAAGAAGATGACACATCTGTTTTAAAAGCTCATGAAAAAGCCGTTCTCATCTTTATGGGAGCAGGAGATATCCAAAAATATATGAGAGCCTACGAAAACGTCATGGCATAATAAAAAGCAGTGATCTCACTGCTTTTTATTTATCTGCTGGAAAAGCTTGTTAAAGGATTTTCTGACAAAACGGAGAATAATATGTATACAGCCCAGCACACATGTTTATGATTGAAGAAAACGGGTAAACAGCAGTATATCCTGCAGCAAGGAGGTTTGAGATGATTATCATTCTTTATTTAAGCGTTGCACTCATCGCAGTCGCATTTCTCGTATTAGTGATCTACTTGTCTAAAACATTGAAGTCACTGCAGCTGACACTAAAACACGTTGCATCCACTCTCGAAGGGCTGGAGGGACAAATGAAAGGCATTACAACTGAAACAGCCGAGCTTTTACATAAGACCAACCGCCTGGCTGAAGATATTCAGGAAAAATCAGAAAAGCTGAACACGGTCGTTCATGCTGTTCAAGGAGTGGGAACTTCTGTACAGCAGTTCAATACATCCATGAAACAGGCAGCAGGGTCTGTATCGGCATCAGTAAGAGAAAATCAAGACAAGATCAATCAAGTTGTCACATGGAGCCAAGCAGCGATGGAAATTTGGGAGAAATGGAAGCAAAGAAAAAAATCGGCTCTGTAAGAGAAAAAATACGATGAGGAGGAATAATGATGAGCAAAGATGGAATTAATAGTAAAGATTTTTTAATCGGAACTTTAATCGGGGGAATCATCGGTGCCACTACCGCACTTTTTCTAGCGCCTAAATCAGGCAAAGAGCTTCGCGACGATCTCGGCAGCCAAGCGGTTGCTTTACGGGACAAAACTGACAAAATGACGGCAGATGCGAAGGAAAAAGGCACGCAATATGTCAGCATCGCAAAAGACAAAACATCCAACATCACACAGCTTGTAGCGGATCAGTCAGGGCAGATCATGAACAAGGTGAAGGATTTAAGAGACCGTTCCAAATCTGCAAAAACTGATTCATCAAACGAAATGCAAGAGATGAGAGAAGAAGCGATGCAGGCGGCTGATGAAACAAAAGATCAAGTCCTCCAAACGAAAGAAGATGTAAAAGACGAACTGAAAGATGCACAAAAACAGGCTGAGCATATCAATCGCTAAGCAGGGAAGGAAGAGCTTGAGTAATGGCAAAACAGCTTATTCAATCTGAGGAAGAATTTAAACGGATTGCCGAACAGGAAGGCCTTTTCGTCTTCTTTAAACACAGCACCACATGCCCGATCAGCCAGGCAGCATTTCATGAGTTTGATGCCTTTGCAAATCAGCACGAGGATGTGCCGGCTTACTACCTGCAAGTACAAGAAGCCCGGCCGCTGTCAAATTTCATTGCAGAAACATACGGCGTAAAACACGAAAGCCCTCAGGTTTTCGTCATCCAAAACGGTGAGGTTAAATGGCATACCTCACATTCACAAATTACAGAAGCGGCTATTGAGCAGCACCTGTCATAAAAAAAGCGTCCAGATATGATCTGGCGCTTTTTTTTTTGAAAAAACCCTTGAACATTGCCCTCACATCATGTAGGATAGCTTCATAGATTACTTTATCACTTAAAAGCGTTTGGGTAATAAAGTAGAGTTTTTATAAAATTTTTTGTATTTCAGTATTTCCATTTGGAATTACTTATAGTAAGATGCATGATAACTACAAAATAAAAAATGAATGTGCAGGGAAAGGATGAAAACAATGAGCAACACAGAGTTAGAGCTTTTAAGGCAGAAAGCAGACGAACTAAACCTACAAATATTAAAATTAATCAACGAACGCGGAAATGTTGTAAAAGAGATCGGTAAAGCGAAGGAAGCACAAGGTGTCAATCGTTTTGACCCTGTCAGAGAACGCACAATGTTAAACAAAATCATTGAAAACAATGACGGGCCTTTCGAAAATTCTACCATCCAGCACATTTTTAAAGAGATATTCAAAGCCGGTTTAGAGCTTCAGGAAGAAGATCACAGCAAAGCGCTGCTTGTCTCCCGTAAGAAAAAACCTGAAGATACAATTGTTGATATCAAAGGTGAAAAAGTCGGAGACGGCCAGCAAAGATTCATTGTCGGCCCATGTGCAGTAGAGAGCTACGAGCAGGTAGCTGAAGTGGCTGCAGCTGCGAAAAAACAAGGAATTAAAATTTTGCGCGGAGGAGCCTTTAAGCCTCGTACGAGCCCATACGATTTCCAAGGGCTTGGTGTTGAAGGCCTGCAAATTTTAAAACGTGTAGCGGACGAATTTGATCTGGCAGTTATCAGTGAAATTGTAACTCCGGCTCATATCGAAGAAGCGCTTGACTACATTGATGTGATTCAAATCGGAGCGCGCAACATGCAAAACTTCGAATTGCTGAAAGCGGCAGGCGCAGTGAAAAAGCCAGTGCTTCTCAAGCGCGGACTTGCTGCAACAATCTCTGAATTCATCAATGCCGCTGAGTACATCATGTCACAAGGAAATGACCAAATTATCCTTTGTGAGCGCGGGATCAGAACATACGAAACAGCAACGAGAAACACGCTGGATATTTCGGCTGTACCGATTTTGAAACAAGAAACGCATTTGCCTGTTTTTGTTGATGTTACGCATTCAACTGGCCGCCGCGATCTCTTGCTTCCGACTGCTAAAGCCGCTTTAGCGATCGGCGCAGACGGTGTAATGGCTGAGGTTCACCCTGATCCGTCAGTTGCACTTTCTGACTCTGCTCAGCAAATGGCGATTCCTGAATTCGAAAAATGGCTGAATGAACTGAAACCAATGGTGAAAGTCAACGCTTAATTGATCAATCTTAAAAGGCCGCGTCTGCGGCCTTTTTTTATGCTTTCTCGTTTATTTAGTTATAAAATCCAAGTATACGTTTTCATCATCTATAAAAACGTGTATAATTTCATGAGAAGTATTTAAATTTGATGAATAATGAAAAATAATGTACACTACTGACTTACGCTTACAAATCATAAACGACATAAATTCGGACATTATGACATTTCTCTACATAAAGTGTTTATGCTATAGATAAGGATAAGTGTATCCAGTAAAAGGAGTGGTTTTTTAGGATGAGCAATATTACGATCTACGACGTAGCGAGAGAAGCTAATGTAAGCATGGCAACCGTTTCCCGTGTCGTGAACGGCAACCCGAATGTAAAACCGACAACACGGAAAAAAGTCTTGGAAGCCATTGACCGTCTCGGCTACCGTCCAAACGCGGTGGCAAGAGGGCTGGCAAGCAAAAAAACAACAACTGTAGGTGTCATCATTCCCGATATCTCCAGCATTTTCTATTCGGAGCTAGCACGCGGGATTGAAGATATCGCGACAATGTATAAATACAATATCATTTTGAGCAACTCTGACCAAAACCTGGAGAAAGAGCTGCACCTGTTAAACACAATGCTCGGCAAACAAGTGGACGGCATCGTGTTTATGGGCGGAAACATTACGGACGAGCATGTTGCGGAATTTAAGCGTTCTCCAGTGCCGATTGTACTTGCCGCTTCAGTAGAAGAGCAGGGGGAAACACCGTCAGTCGCGATTGATTACGAACAGGCGATCTATGATGCAGTGAAGCTTTTGGTTGATAAAGGACATACAGACATCGCATTCGTTTCCGGACCAATGACAGAACCGATCAACCGCTCAAAAAAACTGCAAGGCTACAAACGTGCGCTTGAAGAAGCGAACCTTCCGTTTAATGAACAATTTGTCGCTGAAGGGGATTACACATATGATTCCGGACTTGAAGCGCTGCAGCATTTGATGAGCCTGGACAAAAAACCGACAGCCATTCTTTCTGCAACTGATGAAATGGCACTCGGCATTATCCATGCCGCTCAGGATCAGGGCTTATCCATTCCTGAGGATCTCGACATTATCGGATTTGATAATACAAGATTAAGCCTCATGGTTCGTCCGCAGCTTTCAACAGTGGTTCAGCCGACATATGATATTGGCGCCGTGGCGATGAGACTGCTGACGAAGCTCATGAATAAAGAACCGGTTGAAGAGCATATCGTCGAACTGCCGCACCGTATAGAGTTAAGAAAGTCAACTAAGTCATAAGAAAAACAAGAGAGCAAGCTTCACCTCTTAGGTGAATTCTTGCTTTTTTCATGGGGAGAAATGATGAAACGTTTTGATTATCTTACACCTGTTGGTTTTGTGTTAGGAACGGTTATTATTGTGATCGGGATTATTTCGGGATCGGGAGTAAGCGGTTTCCGTTCTTTTCTTGATCTGACTTCTTTCTTTATCGTAACAGGGGGGCTTTGCGCCGCTGTTTTTATCAGTTTTCCGCCGAGAGAGCTGAAAAAATCGCCGTCTGTGTTAAAGCAGGCTTTTATCCGCCAGGAAGACAATGTGAAAGATCTGGTGAAAACCTTTGTTTCTCTTTCTGATCATGCGCGAAAACACGGGCTGCTATCACTGGAAGACCAGGCTCGGGACATTGAAGATCCTTTCTTGAAAAAAGGGCTGTTATTAGCAGTTGACGGCTGGGATGAAGAAACGATTCGGCTCGTCATGGACTCAGAAATCGCAGCAATGGAGGAACGGCACCGCAAAGGACGGCGTGTTTTTGAGAAGGCAGGAGAATTTGCTCCGGCATGGGGAATGATCGGAACGCTCGTCGGGCTCGTGCTGATGCTCAAAAACCTAAATGACCCGAATATGCTTGGGCCGAATATGGCCGTTGCACTTCTGACGACCTTATACGGTTCATTGCTGGCAAACATGGTCTTCAACCCGATTGCGGCTAAGCTTGAGGAAAAAACGGAAAGTGAAATCTTTATCAAGCAGGTCATGGTTGAGGGCATTATCGGAATCCAATCCGGAAAAAATCCTCGCAATCTCGAAAGCCAGCTTGTCGTTTTCAGCTCTCGGGAAGAATGGCAGAAGCAGCCGAATCAAGTAAAAACAAAAAAGGGATCTGTACATGAAGCTTAGAAGAGAACGTTTTGAAAGAAGGAATGGAAGCGGGAAAAACAGTCAATCTTCACCCAGCTGGATGGTCACCTTTACAGATCTGATCACTTTGATCCTTGTGTTCTTTATTTTACTTTTTTCAATGTCCCAAATTGATCTGCAAAAATTTAAAACGGCAGTTGAATCGATTCAAAAAGAAGGCAGCGGGCTCCAGCCAGACCAATCGTCCATAGAGAAAAAGAACACATCGCCAGCCGATGCGAAGAAGCAAGAGGATCAGCTCCTTAACAAAGTAAATACATATATAAAAGACAATCATTTGAACACCCTAATGACAGCCAAACGGGATGAACGCGGTGTCGTGCTCGTTCTGCAGGAGGCTGTGCTGTTTGATTCAGGTGAGGCAAAGGTGCTGAAAAATGCTGAAACACTTCTTCACCGGATTGCCGTTCTTCTTCAGACAATTCCAAATGACATTCAGGTGGAGGGCCATACAGACAGCCGAAACATCTCGACTTACCGATACCCGTCGAACTGGGAGCTTTCAGCAGCACGGGCGAGCGGAGTGATTCAATACTTCACCTCAAAAGAGAAACTTCCCTCCAAGCGCTTTATTGCTGTCGGTTATGCGGATACAAAGCCGGTAAAGGATAACAAGACAAACGAACACATGAAAGAAAACCGGCGTGTGGAAATCGTCATCAAAAAATCAAAAACGACCTCTTCGTGAAGGTCGTTTTTTTACTTTGTTCTTTGCTGCTCAGACCGTATCGCATATAATGCTTTGCTGACGGTTTGGGCATTTTTTTCTGTGATTTCAGGCTTGCGGGGAATCGGAGGATATAAATCGGCCGGATCGCTCCAGCTGGGCGGAAGGGCGACGGGACATTGTTTTTGCCATTTGGCGATCCATTCCGGCGGGATATCGAGTCCTGGATCAATGCCCTTCATTTCAAGCCATATTCTGGCCCAGGCACGGGGCACGACACGCCAAATATCATATCCGCCGCCTCCGACTGCAATCCATTTCCCTCCGCAATATTGATGGGCTAGCGTGTGTGCAAGCCGGGGAATTTCTTCGTATATCTTGATGGTTGCAGATAAATGCGTAAGCGGGTCATAGTAATGGGCATCGGCGCCGTTTTGGCTGATAATGACATCCGGCTGAAAATAAGCGGCGACTTCTGAAGCCGCTGTCTGGTAAGCCTCAAGAAAAGAATCATCCTCTGTAAAAGCGTCTAGCGGGATATTAAAGGAATAGCCATATCCTTTTCCGCTGCCTTTTTCTTGGATCTGGCCGGTTCCAGGGAATAAATACCTTCCAGTTTCATGAATGGACAGCGTGCATACGCCAGGGTTATCGTAAAACGTAAATTGCACACCGTCTCCGTGGTGGGCGTCCGTATCAATATAAAGCACCCTGGCGCTGTATTTTTTCTGGATATATTGAATTGCCACAGCGCTGTCATTATATATGCAAAACCCTGAAGCTCTCCCCCGAAAGCCGTGATGAAGGCCTCCGCCAAGGTTGGCCGCATGCAGGGCTTGTCCCGACATCACCCAGTCTGCGGCCGTTAAGGTGCCGCCGACTAAGAGTGATGCCGCTTCGTGCATGCCGGCAAAGACGGGTGTATCTTCTGTGCCGAGCCCGTAGCTTTCTCCTTCTTCAGCGGGAAGTTTTCCCGCGCCCGCAAGCTTTACCGCCTGAATGTAATCGTCCGTGTGGACAAGGGCAAGCTCTTCTTCTGCAGCGATTCTGGGGCTGACAATGTCTCCATCATCAAAGGCATTGATCGCCTTAAGCAAATCATATGTTAACAGAACCCGCTGCTGATTAAAGGGATGTTCCTGATGAAACATATAGGTTTGGTAGGATGGAGAATAGATAAATACACTGTCTCTCATAGCAGATCCCTTTGCTCTGACGGCCATATGACGTGGTGCCCATTTCTTTGTAATGCCTGCAAAAACGGCAGCGGATTCATCGTTTTCACACGGAAGACAAGCACTTTTACACCGGGATCATCATGCGGATAAACAAGCACGCTTAATATTTTCACTTGAAGGTCTTGGCAAAGACTGCTGATCTCCGCTAGGCTTTTGGTGATGTCGTTTACTTTGATTTCGATTTGCGATCCCGGCTGGTCAGCTCCTGTCAATTTGACAAACGTCCGCAGCAAATCAGTTTTTGTCAAAATGCCTACTAATTTTTGATGCTGCACCACTGGCAGACAGCCGATGCCATGCTCGTAGAACACGGCAGATATTTCTTCGACAAAATCTAACGGGTGGGCGCAGACGACCTCTTTTTTCATAATTGAATCTACGCTCCGTGTGAGAAATCGGCTCCGTTTGCTTTCCTCAAAAATACTCGGGCTGGCCTGTTTCATGTCTCTGTCTGTAATCATGCCGATCACATGGCAGTTTTCGTCTACAACAGGCAGGTGCCTGATATGGAACTCTTTCAGTTTGCATATTGCTGTTTCAAGCGTATCCGTCTTCGTTAATGTAATGACATCCCTTTTCATGATTTGCTCAACAATCATTATTTTTACCCCTTTGTCAGTGTCAGTTAATACATATAACGATGGTAAAAACGGAGCCTGTCAAATTGTTCAATTGATTCTTGGCTGACGTTTTTTCCGATGCGGGCCATCAGACAGTTTGCAGGGTGAGAGCTGATCTCCGGCTCATCCGTTGCAAACCAGACCAATCCGCCTGCGTTCATCATCTTTTCCATGATCTTTCTATATTCCCACACATCTTTTTTCATCCCTTTTAAATCCCAATGCCAGTAATATTCCGTCGTCATCACGATGTAGTTTTCCATTTGTTCATCCATCATGCTGACGGCCAGAAGCGTCTTTCCGACAGAACATCCCCGATAGGCTGGCGCCACCTCGATGGCACCGAGCTCAAGCAAATCCTTCATATGTCCTTCAGACCATCTTTCGAGCGGATCAGGATATAAATACGTCACATAGCCGACAATGGTTCGGCCGTCTCTGGCAATAATAATGCGCCCCTCGGGAAGGCCTGCAATGTCAACTAACGCTTCATGCTGCTCACGAGGCGGGCGAAATGCGGTTAAATCTTTATGAAACTCATAACCTGCCAAATCCTCTGGAGAGACAGGCCCTTCTATCAGTAAAGAGCCGGTTGCTGTTTTGATGTTTGCTGAATGATATGTTTTATGATGTTCCACTAATTCACCGTCCCATCAATTCTTATAAAAATACATGCCTCCTTTAAGAATACCAAATTATAAAGCGTTTTCAACATGGTTTATATTTTAAAAATTGAGAAGAATATGAATATATACTATAATAATTGTGACAACTTCAGCAAAGGGGGATGTTTGGGCATGAATTTGAAAGCGTTACCAGCAATAGAGGGGGACCATAATCTAAAAAACTATGAAGAAACGTACCGGCATTTTGATTGGGCCGAGGCAGAGAAGCATTTCTCCTGGTATGAGACAGGGAAACTGAATGCGGCGTATGAAGCGATTGACCGCCATGCCGAATCGTTTCGAAAAAACAAAGTAGCGCTTTATTATAAAGACGCAAACCGGGATGAAAAATACACATTTAAAGAAATGAAAGAAGAATCAAACAGAGCCGGGAATGTACTGAGACGGTATGGAAATGTGGAAAAAGGGGACCGCGTTTTTATTTTTATGCCGAGATCACCCGAGCTTTATTTTATTATGCTTGGCGCTATCAAAATCGGTGCCATCGCCGGACCGCTGTTCGAAGCATTTATGGAGGGAGCGGTGAAAGACCGGCTTGAAAACAGCGAGGCGAAGGTTGTTGTCACGACGCCTGAGCTGCTGGAGAGAATACCGGCTGACAAACTGCCTCAATTACAGCATATATTCGTAGTCGGCGGAGAGGATGTTAGCGGCTCAAACATCATCAATTATGACGAAGCAGCTAAACAGGAGAGCACAAGGCTGGATATCGAATGGATGGACAAAAAAGACGGCTATCTGCTTCACTATACATCGGGTTCTACTGGAACGCCAAAGGGCGTGCTTCATGTCCATGAAGCGATGATTCAGCAATACCAAACAGGAAAGTGGGTTCTTGATTTAAAGGAAGAAGACATTTACTGGTGCACAGCTGATCCGGGCTGGGTGACAGGTACGGTATACGGCATTTTTGCACCGTGGCTGAACGGAGCAACAAATGTCATCGTCGGCGGACGCTTCAGCCCGGAGAGCTGGTATGGAACGATTGAGCAGCTTGGCGTCAATGTCTGGTACAGCGCGCCGACCGCTTTTCGCATGCTGATGGGAGCGGGGGATGAGATGGCTGCGAAATATGATTTAACCTCACTCCGGCATGTGCTCAGTGTCGGTGAGCCGTTAAATCCGGAAGTCATCAGATGGGGGCACAAAGTGTTTAACAAACGAATCCATGATACATGGTGGATGACAGAAACGGGCAGCCAGCTCATCTGCAACTATCCTTGCATGGATATCAAACCGGGCTCAATGGGTAAGCCGATTCCCGGTGTGGAGGCAGCGATCGTTGACAATCAGGGCAACGAGCTTCCGCCGTACCGAATGGGCAATCTCGCCATAAAAAAGGGCTGGCCGTCCATGATGCATACCATTTGGAATAACCCTGAAAAGTACGAATCGTATTTCATGCCGGGCGGCTGGTATGTGTCCGGCGATTCTGCTTACATGGATGATGAGGGATATTTCTGGTTCCAAGGCAGAGTTGATGATGTCATTATGACCTCCGGTGAGCGCGTCGGCCCATTTGAAGTGGAAAGCAAGCTTGTCGAGCATCCGGCCATTGCAGAAGCAGGGGTAATCGGAAAGCCTGATCCGGTGCGGGGAGAAATCATTAAAGCTTTTATTGCACTCAGAGAAGGATTTGAGCCGTCCGATAAACTGAAAGAAGAGATCCGCCTATTTGTGAAGCAGGGGCTTGCAGCCCATGCGGCTCCGCGTGAAATTGAATTTAAAGATAAGCTTCCGAAAACCCGGAGCGGAAAAATCATGAGACGCGTGCTGAAGGCGTGGGAGCTTAATTTGCCGGCCGGAGACCTGTCAACGATGGAGGATTAAAAGGCAGCGTTGACACGGAATTTTATTTATGTTAAAAATGATATAGCTTCATATGAAAAGGTAAAGATTGAGACAAGTAGAATATCCTTACGTTCCAGAGAGCTGATGGCCGGTGAAAATCAGCACAGACGGATATATCGAATACACTCATGAACCGCTTTTGCAAACAAAGCCAGAGCAGGCTTTCAGTAGTGAAAGAACGGACCTGATCCGTTATCAGGCAAAGTGATAAGACGAATGTTTTGCGTTCTCTTATTAGTAGGGTGGTACCGCGATGATCAATCGTCCCTTCGTGTAAACGAAGGGGCGTTTTTTATTTTAGTTTAAAAAAGGAGCCATATCTTATGACAAACTTACTTGAAGACTTATCCTTCCGCGGATTGATTCAGCAAATGACGGATGAAGAAGGGTTAAATAAACAACTGAATGAAGAAAAAATCCGCCTGTACTCAGGCTTTGATCCGACTGCAGACAGCTTGCATATCGGACATCTGCTGCCTATTTTAACACTCCGACGTTTTCAGCTAGCGGGGCATCATCCGATTGCGCTTGTGGGCGGCGCGACAGGCCTTATCGGCGATCCGAGCGGAAAAAAAGCGGAGCGTACATTAAATACTGCTGACATCGTATCTGAATGGTCCCAAAAAATCAAAAATCAGCTGTCCAGATTTCTTGATTTTGATGCAGCAGAAAACCCTGCTGTTATCGCGAACAACTTTGACTGGATTGGCAAAATGAATGTGATCGACTTCCTTCGTGACGTCGGAAAAAACTTCGGCATCAATTACATGCTGGCAAAAGACACGGTCAGCTCGAGAATTGAATCCGGCATTTCATACACGGAATTCAGCTACATGATTCTTCAATCTTATGATTTCCTAAATCTGTACAGAGATAAAAACTGTAAGCTGCAAATCGGCGGAAGCGATCAGTGGGGCAATATTACAGCAGGTCTTGAACTGATCAGAAAATCAGAAGAAGAAGGAGCAAAAGCGTTCGGTCTTACGATTCCGCTTGTCACAAAAGCAGACGGCACGAAGTTCGGAAAAACGGAAGGCGGCGCGATCTGGCTTGATAAGGAAAAAACATCTCCTTATGAATTCTATCAATTCTGGATCAACACAGATGACCGTGACGTTGTCAAATACTTAAAATACTTTACATTCCTATCAAAAGAGGAAATTGAAGCATACGCTGAGAAAACAGAAACGGCGCCTGAAAAGCGTGAAGCTCAAAAACGCCTGGCAGAAGAAGTGACAGCGCTCGTTCACGGACGCGAGGCGCTGGAGCAAGCGATCAACATTTCTCAAGCGTTGTTCAGCGGCAATATTAAAGAGCTTTCTGCCCAAGACGTAAAAGTTGGCTTTAAAGATGTTCCTTCTATGGAAGCTGACAGAAGCCAGGAGCTTTCACTTGTAGATGTATTGGTGCAATCTACATTATGTCCTTCTAAACGCCAAGCGCGTGAAGACATTCAAAACGGAGCTGTTTACATTAACGGTGAACGCCAGACGGACATTAATTATATCTTATCGGCTGAAGACCGCATCGAAGATCAATTTACTGTTCTGCGCCGCGGAAAGAAAAAATACTTCCTTGTGACGTATAAATAAACAAAAAAGATCCTTTGCCGCCATGGGCAAAGGATCTTTTTTGTTTATCGCATACAAATAACAGGAAAAGAGTATATTAGATAGGGCAAACACGACCAATCAACACCTTTTAACAGAAAGGAGCGCTTACCGTGAATCTCATGTGCACGATTGCAAAAGAAAGGCTGCAGCGGGACTATTGGGTACAGCAGGCGCGAGAAAGTGTTGGCCAGCCAGAGGCAAAAGACGAATCAGACGATAAAAAAACCCCGACCGCATAGCGGCAGGGGTTTTTTAAAACGATTAACGAGAGTAGAACTCAACGATAAGCGCTTCGTTAATTTCCGGAGCAAGTTCAGAACGCTCAGGAAGACGAGTGAAAGTACCTTCAAGCTTTTCAGCATCGAAAGTAAGGTATTCAGGAACGAAGTTGTTCACTTCAACAGATTCTTTGATGATAGAAAGGTTTCTTGATTTTTCGCGAACACCGATTGTTTGGCCAGGTTTCACAAGGTAAGACGGGATGTCAACGCGGCTTCCGTCTACAAGAATGTGACCGTGGTTAACCAATTGGCGAGCTTGACGGCGAGTACGTGCTAAACCTAGCTTGTACACAACATTATCAAGACGAGAATCTAAAAGAATCATGAAGTTTTCACCGTGTTTACCAGCTAGTTTGCCAGCTTTGTCAAACAAAGTGCGGAATTGGCGTTCGTTTACACCGTACATGTGACGAAGCTTTTGCTTTTCTTGCAATTGCAAACCGTATTCTGATAATTTTTTACGTTGTCCTGGACCGTGTGGACCTGGAGCGTAAGGGCGTTTTTCTAATTCTTTTCCTGTACCGCTAAGAGAGATTCCTAGACGGCGGGACAGTTTCCAAGATGGACCTGTATAGCGAGCCATAATGTGACTCCTCCTTTGGTTTTATTTTTGTGGAAAATAAAAACCGTCTGCTCTATTCGACCATGCACATTTTGTTTTCATGTATCCTCGCTCCAGCAGCAGAGAGTTACACGATACACCTTATGGTAAAGGAACAAAATGAAAACATAGAAGCTGAACAAAAAGGCTGCAATATTTCACACAAACGTCATTATATAATTTATTTGTTTTGAAGTCAACCATTCCTCCATTAATGATTCGCCGTTTATGATATAATAAACAAAAATTAGTAGTAAACTTTTAGGTGATAAAAACATGATAGAACAAACTAAAGATCAATTATCTGCCTTTCATTATCATATGCTCGATTTTTTATTAACCAAATCTGAAAAAGTCACATTTACCGACTCTTTCAGATGGCTGACTTCCGCTATTCAAACCTATTTTTCATCCCTTTGTGTTTCGCTTACAACGTCACCATCAAACTCTGCGGCAAAATTGGAAGATGATGAAGTGCGTTTTTTTGTTTCGAAAATTAACGCTTCATTATATATCATTGAAGACGCCTCCGGCAGGCGCTTTCATCTGACTTGCAAGCAGGATGGAGAGATTCCTGAAGGGCTTCCGGACGTGGTTGCTTCATTTTTAAACCAGTCCATGAGACAGGAAAGACTCTATATCAAAACGATCTATCAAAAAAAGATATACAAAATGACAGAGCTGTTCCACTCTCTGCTTGATCAGACAGAAGTGCTGAAGCAGCTTTTAGAAAGCTTAACCCGCACGTTTTCTCTGTTTGAATTCTCTTTATTTATATCGCACGACCAAGATCAATGTTTAGGCGTTCCTGCAAAAGAGCTGTATATGGAAGGGGAAAAATCCGATTCCTTTGCGCTTAAAGTGTATTTGACCGGGGATATTTTACGGAAAAATGAATCTGCCGCTTACATTCCGATCAAAGGGCAGCAGGGAACGTACGGGGTTTTGAGGGCTGAAGGAACGGGCGGCAGTTTTCTGACTGACGCTTACCTGGATGAAATGGGGCTGATCGCAAACGCTGCGGGAAAAGCGTTTGAAAACGCTCAGCTTTATGAACAATCCAAAGCAAGCATCGCAAATTTGGAATTGATCAATGAAACGTCACGCCGTCTGAACCAGCGGCTGACGCTGACGGATACGATGAATGATCTGGCTGTGAGAATGGCAGAATCGTTTCAAGCAGAAGAAGTGGGTTTTTTTCATATAGACCATTTTGAAAATCAAACACTGCTCCCTGGCAGCACAGCATTTTTCAAAGAAGAGAAGCCATCTGATTTTTATAATGAATTGAAAGAAAAGCTGTATGAAGGAGAAAAAGGGGTTTTCATCGGTAATGGCCAGTCTGTTTTCGGGGAGGCCGGCTACGGTTCGCTGATGGCTGTTCCAATGATTGAGAACGACAGGCTTTTAGGCTTTGCGGTCTTATTGAAACAGGAGATGTACGCTTTTACTTTTGAAATGTACAAGCTGTTTCAGGCGCTGATCCATCACGCGACACTGGCTGTAACCAACTCAATGCTCCGCGACCGCCTAGAGCATCTTGTCAAAACAGATCAGCTGACTGAGCTGTATTCGAGGGTGTATTTAGATGAAAAAATTCAATACAGCATGAAAATCCATCAAAAGGGTGTTTTTATTCTTGTTGATATTGATAATTTCAAGAGCGTAAATGATACGTACGGTCATCAGACTGGGGACGAGATTTTAATTCAAGTGGCTTCGGTGATTAAAAGCAACATCCGAAAGCATGATGTCGGCGCCCGCTGGGGGGGCGAGGAGCTGGCGATATATTTGCCGAATGTGACGGTTGCGGTGGGAAAACGGATTACTGAGCGACTGGTTTATGCAGTCAGAAAAAACACGAAACCCGAGGTGACGATTTCCTGCGGGATTTCCTGCTGGACGGCCGAAACTAGAAAGTCTCTGAAAGAGCTTGTGCATGAAGCTGATGAAGCGCTTTACAGCGCGAAACGAAGCGGAAAAAACCGTATGATGATTCACGAGTCAATAAAATAAAAAAGCCCAAAACCGATATCGTTTTGGGCTTTTTTTGTTACTGTGCTAATGCTTTTTCAAGCTTTTTGACAAATTGCGACAAATACGTTTCGTCGATTTCGTCGAAACGGTTTTTTACGGGGCTGTCGATGTCCAAGACGCCGACAACTTTCCCGCCTACATGAATCGGAAGCACAATTTCTGATTGAGAAGCAGCATCGCAGGCGATGTGTCCCGGAAACGCATGAACGTCCTCAACGCGCTCCACCTTTCCGTTTGCATATGCTGTGCCGCAAACGCCTCTGCCGAAAGGAATCCGAACACATGCCGGAAGACCTTGGAAAGGCCCCAGCACAAGCTGTCCATCCTCTTCCTTGGCAAAATAGAAACCCGCCCAGTTCACTTCAGGCAACGTATGATAAAGGAGCGCTGAGGCATTTGCATAGTTTGCAATTTGATCTGTTTCGTCTTCGATCATGGCTTCGAGCTGTTTTAGCAGAAGCTGATAGTCTTTTTCTTTATCTCCAGATTGTTTTTCGACATGGAACATGGAAAACCCTCACTTTTTCTATAATATAAAACAAAGTTCCGGCTTTTCTGCCGGCATTTGTCGATAAGTTCTTACAGGAACAGCGGTCTTCTGCTTGAATAGTATCAAGAGGAAGGAGTGAGCCGAATGAAAGTAAGCACCAAAGACAAAATTATTGAATCTGCTGTCATGCTTTTTAACCAAAAAGGATTTTCTGGCACGTCTGTCCGTGAAATCGCAAAGTCAGCTGGTGTAAATGTTGCGCACATCTCCTACTATTTTAAAGGCAAAGGAGGTTTGATGGAACACTTAGTTTCAGAGTTTTACGAAGGCTACAACAAAACACTTGAAACAGCGGCAGGCAATGTCTCTTCTCAAAGCACGCAGGAACAGCTGCTCCAATTGGTTTTCGATATTTTATCCTATCAGCATAACCATCGTCAATTAACTCGTTTTGTCTACCGGGAAGTCACGATTGACTCCACGTTAATCAGAGAAATTATGTCGACATATCTTATGAAGGAGAAGTATATCTTCCAGCTGATCATTGAGGAAGGAGAAAAACAGCGAGAACATTTAACGCTGCCGCTGCCTCATTTTATTCTCCAATTAAAATCTCTCTTGATGATGCCCTATCTCCAGCCTCAATATATTTCAGAAGTGCTCTACATGCAGCCGCACGAGCCATACTTTTATAAAATGTATTTTGAAGAAATCAAGATTTGGATCAGAAGCGTCTTCCGGACGGGAGACGTGGCGCTTATCAATTAGCACACTTCTCCAAAAACGCCTCATACGCGTACCCGACATCTCCCGCTTGATGGGCATCAGACCCGAACACAAGCGGGATCTTCTTTTGCTTTGCTTCATCCAGCATCCAATCCTCGATATAAATGCCGCCTGCATAGGTTTTTCTTAAGCCGGAAGTATTGAAGTCAAGCTCCATTCCGCTTTTTTCAATAGCATTCAGGCACTGTGAAACGAGTCCGCGAATATGATCAGACATGCTGTACGGAAACAGCTTGATGAATTTTTGGACAAGTGTGATGTGACCGACTCTTTTTGGCTTATAGCTGCCGAGAGATGCTACAATGGAAGAATAGATGCTGCGGTAATACAGTTCGTATACAGCTTCAATGCTTCCGCAGGCTGAAATCAGCTCTTGAAAGGTATGCTCATCATAATCAAGGCACAGATAGGAAGAACCTGCGCGCAAAAAATGAACGGATAAGATGCTGTCATCTACATATGGACCATATGTATCCAGAAATAATGTAATTTCATCTTCAAATTCAGCAATATAATCGACCTCAAGCCCCGTCCGTATGGTAAGCTGTCCGCGATATTCTTTTTGCAATCCGGAAATTTCATGGATATAGCGTTCCAATGAGCCTTGCGCCATCGCGCTGTCTTTTAGCGGAGTCGGGTCAGTGAAAGAGGGCGGCAATGGGGCGTGTTCCGTAAACGTAATCGATTCAAAGCCTTTTTTTAAAGCTTCTTCTGCATATTGTCTGAGTGTGTCATTTGTGCCGTGAGGACAAAATGGTGTGTGAATATGTCCGTCTCGCTTTTGCATTGGCGTCACCCCGTGAAAAAATAGTCAAATCCTGCCGATTTTACACAAAAAGTTTTTGATTTCTGGTCAAAAAATGTTGGTTACATGGTATCATAATAACAATGAAAACGACAGTTTTTCTCAATACATATCCTGAAATCTTTCTGAATAAATAAAACACCCTGACAGATTAAGGTTAACAGCAAGGGGGCTCATTATGGAGTTTGTCATTGGATTATTAATTGTACTGCTTGCGCTGTTTGCGGCAGGCTACTTTTTCAGGAAAAAAATTTACGCCGAAATCGACCGGCTGGAATCGTGGAAGATTGAAATTCTGAACCGGTCGATTGTGGAAGAAATGTCCAAAATCAAACATTTAAAAATGACGGGTCAGACAGAAGAGTTCTTTGAGAAATGGCGTGAAGAATGGGATGAGATTGTCACAGCCCACATGCCGAAAGTTGAAGAGCTCCTTTATGATGCCGAGGAAAATGCAGACAAATACCGGTTTAAAAAGGCCAACCAAGTGCTCGTTCATATCGACGATCTGCTGACAGCGGCGGAATCGAACATTGAAAAAATTCTGCGGGAAATCAGCGACCTCGTTACAAGTGAGGAAAAGAGCCGTGAAGAGATTGAACAGGTGAGAGAGCGCTATTCCAAATCGCGAAAAAACCTGCTGGCTTACAGCCATTTATACGGAGAGCTTTATGACAGCCTTGAAAAGGATCTTGACGAAATTTGGAGCGGTATTAAACAATTTGAAGAAGAAACAGAAGGCGGAAACTATATTACCGCACGAAAAGTGCTGCTTGAGCAGGACCGCAATCTTGAACGGCTTCAGTCATACATAGATGACGTGCCGAAGCTGTTAGCAGACTGCAAGCAGACGGTGCCCGGCCAGATTGCAAAGCTTAAGGACGGCTATCGCGAAATGAAAGAGAAAGGATATAAGCTTGAGCATATCCAGCTTGATAAGGAATTAGATAATCTGTCAAATCAGCTGAAACGGGCGGAACATGTTTTGATGACTGAGCTGGATATTGATGAAGCGTCCGCCATCCTGCAGCTCATAGACGAGAATATTCAATCGGTTTATCAGCAGCTGGAGGGCGAAGTCGAAGCAGGCCAATCCGTGCTGAGCAAAATGCCTGAATTGATCATTGCTTATGACAAGCTGATAGAAGAGAAAGAGCATACAAAGGCGGAAACTGAGCTGGTGAAGGAAAGCTACAGACTGACAGCTGGCGAGCTCGGCAAACAGCAGGCCTTTGAAAAACGCCTTGATGAAATTGGCAAGCTGCTCTCATCCGTTAAAGATAAGCTCGATGCAGAGCATGTCGCCTACTCTCTTTTAGTCGAAGAGGTTGCCGGGATAGAGAAGCAGATTGAAGAAGTGAAAAAAGAGCATGACGAATACCGGGAAAAGCTGCAAGCGCTGAGAAAAGAAGAGCTTCAGGCGAGAGAGACGCTCAGCAATTTGAAAAAAACAATATCTGATACAGCAAGACTGCTGAAGACAAGCAACATTCCAGGCATCCCGAGCCATATTCAAGAGATGCTGGAAAACGCGCATCATCACATTCAAGAAACAGTCAATCAACTAAACGAATTGCCATTAAATATGGAAGAAGCCGGAGCCCATCTGAAGCAAGCAGAAGATATCGTCAACAGGGCAAGCCGGGAATCAGAGGAACTTGTCGAGCAGGTCATCCTCATTGAAAAAATCATTCAGTTCGGAAACCGGTTCAGAAGCCAGAATCATATTCTATCTGAACAGCTGAAAGAAGCGGAAAGACGTTTTTATGCTTTTGACTATGAAGACTCTTATGAAATTGCAGCTGCCGCTGTAGAGAAGGCTGCGCCAGGTGCAGTTGAAAAAATTAAAGCTGACTTATCTGCTTAATCAATCTTGATCATGAAAAAGAGCCCGCAGTGTATGAGCGGGCTCTTTTTTTATTGCAAAACGCCTGCGCAATAACGCAGGCGTCTGTGACATTAACTTATTTCGTTAAGCTGTTTGGATGGGCCGATGAATAAGGTCAGCACATAGCCGATTACCGCTCCGACGATTCCCGGAAGCACCCAGCCGATTCCGAGGCTGTAAAGAGGAAGGTTCGCACTTAGAAATACATCTAAAGATCCAAGTGAAAAGCCGGCTGCTTTGATGCCGTCTAAAATACTGAATAATCCTGTACCGATCAAGCATGCGATATACACTTCACGTCTTTCCTTAAAGAGCTTATCAATAAATGAAAGAACAATAATGACAATGGCAAGCGGATAGATTGCTGATAAAATAGGAACAGAAAACGCGATAATTTGCGCGAGTCCGAAATTCGCAATGATCAAGCTGAATAACGTGACAATTGTAACGACAATTTTATATGATAATGCCGGGATGAGCTTTGAAAAATACTGGCCGCAAGAAGTGACAAGTCCGATGCTTGTTGTTAAACATGCGACTGTAATCGCTGATCCGAGTACGATGTTGCCTAATGAACCGAATAGATAATGAGAAGACGCTGATAAAATTTTAGCACCTTCGCCGACAGGACCGATGGCGTTCGTACTTGTTGCACCCAGGTATGCAAGGGATACATAAATGAATGTCAGGCCTAAAGCTGCAATCACACCCGCTTTAATACATGCTGCGGCAAGAGCTTTAGACTGTGTAACGCCTTTGCTTTTTACAGCATTTACAACAACAACGCCAAATACGATAGAAGCAAGTGCATCCATTGTTTTGTAGCCTTCTAAAAATCCTTTAAATACCGGTGTTCCTTTATATGCTTCTGTAACTGCACCCAATCCGCCCATCGGTGTGAAAATAGCTTTAAGTACAATCACTAAAATAATCGTGAATTTGATTGGAGTAAGAATTTTTCCGACTCGATCCACAACCTTGGATGGGTTTAAGGCTAAATAGTACGTAATGCCGAAAAAAATAAGTGTAAATACAAATAAAGAAAGTCTTTCCGGAACGCCAGTCAAAAACGGAACAGCGCCGATTTCATATGAAACAGTTCCTGTTCTCGGAATGGCAAATAATGGGCCGATTGATAAATAAAGCACGACAGTAAAAACTGTGCCGAAAACAGGGTGTGCTTTATCAGCAAGTCCCTTAGCGTCCTTGCCGGTTAATGCGATGGCGATAATACCGAGAAGCGGCAGGCCTACTCCGGTCAATAAAAATCCGCCGATGGCCTTCCAGACGTTGTGTCCGGCTGCTTGTCCAAGTTCCGGCGGATAAATCATATTCCCTGCTCCAAAGAATAACGCAAATAGCATGAAACCAATAATAATGGTATCTTTGACAGGCAGTGAGTGTTTCATGAAAAAATCCTCCTAATAATTATGTTAAAATATTCTGTCAATTAATTGTCAGATAATATGACGAAATGAACAAATCTTATTATATGGTAAAAAAATTAGAAGTCAATACTAGTTTTTCGTAATTTTCTATTAAATTTTGCTATGGTAACATAAATATCATACCTTGTACCGCTTTCATAAAGGAGTAAGTTAGATGATATATTTAGATAATAGTTCAACGACGAAGCCTTATGATGAAGTCTTGAACGTGTATGAACAGACAAGCAGCCGGTATTTTGGCAATCCTTCATCTTTACACCGATATGGAGCCGAAACGGAACAGCTGCTTCAGGCAGCCAAAAATCAAATCAAAAGGGCCTTAGGGCTCAAAAAATATGATATTGTATTTACGTCAGGCGCCACTGAAGCCAATAATGCAGCTTTAAAAGGAGCGGCTTTGTCTAAAATAAAAACAGGCAAACATATCATTACCACTTCTATTGAGCACCCGTCCGTTACGGAATCGTTAGAACAGCTGACAGAGCTGTTCGGGTTTGAGGTCACTTATCTTTCAGTGAACGAAGACGGATTTGTTTCAATAGAAGAATTAAAAAATGCCATCCGTCCTGATACCGTGCTTGTCAGCATGATGCATGTGAACAATGAAGTCGGTTCCGTACAGCCGATTGAAGAGGCAGGGGACATGCTGAAGCAGCACCCGAATATTTTGTTTCACGTCGATTATGTTCAGGGCATCTATAAAGTGCCTTTGGCAATTGAAAAAGCAGGCATTGACCTGTGTTCGATTTCCGGGCATAAATTTCACGGGCTGAAGGGAACAGGGGCGCTTTTTGTAAAAGAAGGAACTCGCCTTATCCCCCTGATAACGGGGGGCTCTCAGCAAAAGGGCATACGGGCCGGAACGGAACATACTGCGGGTGCGGTTTCACTTGCCAAAGCCATTAACCTTGCCGCAGCTGATTTTGAGACCCGGCTTGACACAATGGCTGCCGCAAAAGAATTGTTCATGAAGAGGCTGAGTGAAACTGAAGGTGTCGTTGTCAACACGCCTCAACTAAATAGTGCGCCGCACATTATTAATTTCTCTGTTCCCGGGATTAAAGCAGAGGTGCTTTTGCACATGCTTGAGGAACAGGATATTTTCGTCTCAACAACATCGGCCTGCTCGGCAAAAGAACACAAGCCCAGCAAAGTTCTTTTACAGATGGGCAAGGGAGAGCAGATTGCCGGAAGCAGTATCAGAATCAGCTTAAACTACAGCCAGACAAGCGATGTGGCAGAACCGTTTATGAACGCGCTCCGTCCTGGCATCAAAAAATTAAAGAAAATGATGAGGTAGAACATGAATTACGATCATATATTAATTCGTTTTGGGGAAATATCGACCAAAGGCAAAAACAGAAAAAGCTTTATTGAGCGCTTAAAACAAAACGTCAGACTCGTCCTGAAAGACTATCCGAACTTAAAATATTTTTCCAACCGGGACCGCATGACGATTACATTAAATGGACAAGATCCGGAGGCTCTTTTTCCTCATTTAAAACAGGTATTTGGCATTCAAAGCTTCAGCCTGGCGATTAAGTGTGACAGCCGCCTTGATGATATTAAGGCAACAGCGCTCCAGGCCATCAAGGATCAGTATCAGCCTGGCGATACGTTTAAAGTTGCGACGAAGAGAGCGTATAAACAATTTGAATTAGATACAAATCAAATGAACGCTGAAATCGGCGGCCATATTTTGAGACATACAGAAGGATTAACGGTCGATGTCCGTAACCCAGACATCGCGCTCAGAATTGAAATCAGGGAGGAAGCAACCTTTTTGACGATTCGCGATGAAAAGGGTGCGGGAGGCCTGCCTGTTGGTTCAGCAGGCAGAGCGATGCTGATGCTTTCCGGCGGTTTTGACAGCCCTGTAGCCGGTTTTTATGCGATGAAACGGGGATTGTCGGTAGAAGCTGTTCATTTCTTCAGCCCGCCATACACAAGCGAGCGCGCAAAGCAAAAGGTAATGGATCTGGCAAAATGCCTGTCCCGCTTTGGGGGAAGCATGACGCTTCATATCGTTCCGTTTACGAAAACGCAAGAGCTCATTCAAAAACAAATACCTGAGAACTACACAATGACGGCAACCCGCCGCCTCATGCTTCAAATTGCCGACAGAATCAGAGAAAAAAGAAACGGGCTTGCCATCATTACGGGAGAAAGCCTCGGTCAGGTAGCGAGCCAAACGCTTGAAAGCATGTATGCAATTAATGCGGTAACATCAACACCGATTTTGCGTCCGTTAATCGCCATGGATAAAACAGAAATCATCGAGAAATCACGAGAAATCGGCACATATGAGACAAGCATTCAGCCGTTTGAAGACTGCTGCACAATCTTTACGCCGCCAAGTCCGAAAACGCGCCCTAAAAAAGAAAAAATCGAACACTTTGAAAGCTTTGTTGACTTTGAGCCGTATATTCAGGAAGCGGTTGATAACATTGAAACAATGACGCTTTATAGTGATCAAGAAGCAAACGATAAATTTGCAGAACTTTTTTAAATAGCTCCGGCTCCTGTATACAATTACCAACGTTTTTTTGAATGAAGCCATGTGTTTTAACACATTCTATACTCACAAGGAGGTGAGACACATGGCTAACAATAACTCAGGTAACAGCAACAACCTTTTAGTACCAGGAGCTGCTCAAGCTATCGACCAAATGAAATTAGAAATCGCTTCTGAATTTGGTGTAAACCTTGGAGCAGACACAACTTCTCGCGCTAACGGTTCTGTTGGAGGAGAGATCACAAAACGTCTTGTATCTTTTGCTCAACAAAACATGGGCGGAGGACAATTCTAATTTACAATTTCACATAATGGCTTAGGAGTGGGGTTTTTCCCCACTCTTTTTCATTTTATATAGATAAAAAAGGACCAGCGGCCTATAAAATCCTAGGTTTACGGAGCTTGGTTTTAGGCATATCCTTACGGAAAGAGCCTGTATTTATGTATAATGGGTGGAGAAAGTGAGGAGTTGTTCGTGTTAAAACGAGAAGATTTAATCGCCCCTATGCAATATAATTTAGTAAATGAAATGGAAAAGTTCAGTGCCGCTGGACAAAAAACTGCCCTTTTATGGGAGGATGAGTCAGGCAAGCAAGAATCTTGGTCATATGAAAAGCTGATGGAAGAAACAAATAAAATTGGAGCGGCTTTGGCTGACCTTGGATTTAAAAAGGGGGACAAGCTGATTGTAATGGTTCCTCGGGTGCTTGAAGCCTATGCTGTTTATTTGGCGATCCTGAAATCAGGAATGGTTGTCATCCCATGCTCTGAAATGCTTCGCGCGAAAGATCTTGAATACCGGATTGAACATGCCGAAGTGAAAGGCGTTGTCGTCTATTCTGCATTTATCGGCGCTTTCCGTGATGTCAGTACCGCTGACAAACTGATTAAGCTCTCTATTGGAGAAAACGATGCCGGCTGGAAAAATCTCTTATCGATTCAAGCGGATGGAAGCCAATTCCAAACAGCAGACACAACAAGAGAGGATATGGCCTTCTTATCTTATACATCCGGAACAACAGGTCAGCCTAAAGGTGTTGTACATACACACGGTTGGGCATTTGCTCATTTAAAAACATCTGCCGGCGCTTGGCTTGATATTTCTGAAAAGGATATCGTCTGGGCGACTGCTGCACCAGGGTGGCAAAAGTGGGTGTGGAGCCCGTTTTTAGCGGTGCTTGGCAGCGGAGCAACGGGTTTTGTGTACCACGGCAGATTCAAAGCAGAAAAATATTTAGAACTTTTAAACCGGTACAAAATCAATGTCTTCTGCTGTACGCCGACGGAATACCGCTTAATGGCGAAAGTCGAAGGTTTGGACCGTTATGATCTTTCTGCCCTGCACAGCGCCGTTTCCGCAGGCGAGCCGCTCAATCGTGAAGTCATTGATGTTTTCCAAAAACACTTTGGCCTTAAGGTGCGGGATGGATACGGCCAAACAGAAAGCACGCTTTTAGTCGGTGTCTTGAAGGATATGGATATTAAACCGGGAAGCATGGGAAAACCGACGCCTGGAAATCAAGTGGAGATCATTAATGAAGACGGTGAAATCTGCAAGCCTGGTGAGGTTGGCGATATCGCTGTTCACCTCAGCACGCCGGCGCTCTTTAAAGAATATTACAAAGACCCGGAAAGAATGAAAACACAAATTCGCGGCGATTATTTCCTGACAGGGGACAGAGCGAAAAAGGATGAGGAAGGTTACTTCTGGTTTGAAAGCCGAAATGACGATATCATTATCAGCTCCGGCTACACGATTGGGCCATTCGAAGTGGAAGATGCGCTCGTGAAGCACCCTGAGGTTAAGGAATGTGCTGTTGTCGCAAGCCCAGATGAAATCCGAGGCTCCATCGTGAAGGCATATGTTGTCCTGCAAGACCACGATAAACGCAGTGATGAGCTTGTCAAAACGCTGCAAAATCATGTGAAGACCATTACCGCTCCGTACAAATATCCTAGAGAGATTGAATTTGTGGAAAGCCTGCCGAAAACGGCTTCTGCAAAAATCAGACGAGTGGAATTAAGAAAACGAGAAGAACAGCTCAAAGCCAACAAAAAGGCGTAGAGAAAGAGAGTGAATGTGAATGAAGGCGATATGGCATGGCGGTTTCATTTATACGATGCTCGAAGAAGGCGACCGGACAGAGGCAGTTTATGTTGAGGATGGTGTCATAAAAGGCACCGGCAGCTTTGAGAGTCTGAAGAAAAAGTACGGGTCCCCGGAAACAGAAGAAATCAGCCTGAACGGAGCAGTGATGTTTCCCGGATTTGTCGACAGCCATTTGCATTTGATCGGCCACGGTGAGAAACAGCTTCAGCTCGACCTGTCTGCTTTGACGACGAAAGACGCTATTTTACAGGCAGCGAAGGAAAGAGAGCGGCTGCTTCCGGAAGGCGATTGGCTTATTGGAGAGGGCTGGAATGAAAATCAGTTTGAGATACCGGACTATTTGACTAAACAGGATCTTGATCGTTTCTTTCCCGACAGGCCTGTCTTGCTCAAGCGAATATGCAGGCATGCGATAGCCGTCAACTCTGCTGCTCTTCAAGCGGCAGGGATTTCACGGAACACTCCTGATCCTGAGGGCGGAGTCATCGTAAAAGAGGCAAATGGCGAGCCGTCCGGGCTTCTGTTTGATAAGGCGCAGGATTTGGTCCTGAAGGCTGTCCCGCCAGTCTCCCAGCACTACGTTGATAAGGCGCTTACGGCTGCGATAAAGGATTGCTGGACTAAAGGCCTGACGGGCGGACATTCGGAAGACTTATCCTATTATGGTGATGTGTCGGTGCCGATGAAGGCTTATGAGAAAGCTGCCGCCAGCGGAAAATATCCGTTTCGCTGTCATTTGCTCGTTCATCACGAAGCGGTCGATCGATGGGAGCAGCTGGAGAAGCCGTCCGGCCCGTATGTAGAGTTCGGTGCGATGAAAATCTTTGCAGACGGGGCGCTTGGCGGGAGAACAGCATTATTGAAAGAGCCATATCAGGACGATCCATCCACGAATGGTGTTCAAGTACACGATGACGAAGCCCTTGACCGGCTCGTTCAAAAAGCGAGAAAAAAAGGCATGGAGATTGCCGTTCATGCAATCGGCGATCTTGCATTTGAAAAAGTGCTGAATGCAATAGAGAAGCATCCGCCCCAAAACGGCCGGCATGACCGGCTGATTCATGCCCAAGTGCTGAATGACGAATTAATCGAAAAAGCAGCGCGCATGCCAATCGCACTTGATCTTCAGCCTCATTTTGTTGCCAGCGATTTTCCGTGGGTCATTGACCGTCTCGGAAAAGACAGGATGAACACAGCCTTTGCGTGGAAAACACTGATATCTAAAGGCATTTTGTGCGCGGGCGGTTCTGACGCCCCGATTGAGCCAGTTGATCCGCTTCTCGGCATCCAGTCCGCGGTGCTCCGGAAAAGCAGCAACGAGCCGACCGGGCCGAGCTATAATGAAAGCGAATGTTTAACTGTGTATGAAGCGATTAGGCTTTATACTGAGGGAAGCGCCGGAATCATTTATAAAGCGAAGTCACGCGGAAAAATTGCCGAAGGCTATGACGCGGATTTTACGGTTCTCAGCGATGATCCGTTTACAATTGACCCTGCACAGCTTCATCTATTAGACGTCAAAAAAACCGTGATCAACGGCCAGATTGTATATGAGAAATAACAAAAGGACAGGCGGCAGCCTGTCCTTTTTATTTTCTATAAAAAAGTACGCTTCACTTTCTCCCAAAATGAATTGTCCTTTAGTTTAACCGTTTTGATTTTTTTGTCAGACAGTTTAATTTCAA
This sequence comes from Bacillus sp. N12A5, assembly GCF_026790125.1. Classification (NCBI taxonomy): domain Bacteria; kingdom Bacillati; phylum Bacillota; class Bacilli; order Caryophanales; family Bacillaceae; genus Bacillus; species Bacillus sp. N12A5. The sequence continues at coordinate 141,738 of NZ_JALAMR010000008.1, forward strand.
TCGTTTTTACGTTTCTTGTACTGAGGGCTTCGTTGTCCAAGCCGATGATTGGATGCTCATTGCCGTCTTGCACCACTCGAAGGGTCAGCTTTCGGTCAGCGCTGAGGACAAATGGCGAGCCGAGTGTCCGGTAGGTGTTATTGTTAAGGGATGCAAGCTCAGATACTTGCATGCATGGAAGCAGCGGATCAACAACCGCTCCTGCAACGGACTTGTTATATGCGGTGCTGCCGGTAGGTGTTGAGATAATCATTCCGTCACCTCTAAATGTTTCAAAGTGCAGATCGTCAATCAGCACATCCATTACAAAGGTTTTAATAATGCTTGAACGGATGGAAACCTCGTTTAAGCAGTGAAAAGGACTGGCGTTATCCACAGTCACTTCAATCAGCGGATATTTTCTGACTTCAATTTGTTCAAACGTCATCGCATCGACCATTTTTTCACGCTCATCACTATGAAAGTCGCAATATAAATGAGCTTTCCCCTTTTTGGTAATGCCGACGTACAAGCAGTCGTCACGGAAATTCGTCTTTCTGACTGCCTGCAAAAATGTGCCGTCCCCGCCAATGCTCGCGATAATATTGGCGTCTGAGTGCTGATTCACTACGGTAAATCCATGCTCTTCAGCCAATTGTGTTAAAGAGCTGGCTTCTTCGTTTGTTTCCTGGTCCTGTTTGTGAAAAAAATAAACATTACGGCGTTGATCGGTCATATCCCATTTCCCCTTTGCTGTCATATTTAAGTTTTTCTGCCATCCGGTATTTGTGATAAAATACCTTTGACCATAAGTGTACCATGTTTGCCGGCAGCCCGTTAAGCCGGAGCTTTCTCATTAATTGAAACATTTTTTATATTGAATCGTATAATGAGAGAGTTTGGGGAAAAAGGAGGAGAAAAAATGAATGCAAAAAGATGGATTGCATTAGTGATTGCTCTGGGGATTTTCGGCGTGTCCATCATCGTCAGCATCTCAATGAGCTTCTTTGAAAGTGTCAAAGGCGCTCAAACGGATCTCACATCACTGACGGATGAATCGCAGGAAAAGACGCTGGAAAACGGCAGTCTCTCAAGTAAAATTGCCGTATTGGAGGTCAGCGGCACCATTCAGGATAATGGGGATTCAAGCAGTCTGCTCGGTTCAGACGGATATAATCACAGAACGTTCTTAAAAAACCTTGAGCGTGCAAAAGATGATAAGGCAGTCAAAGGCATCGTCCTGAAGGTGAATTCGCCAGGCGGCGGAGTATATGAAAGTGCTGAAATACATAAGAAGCTGGAAGAAATCAAGAAAGAAACGAAAAAACCGATTTACGTGTCGATGGGATCGATGGCAGCATCCGGCGGTTATTACATCTCAACGGCAGCTGATAAGATTTTTGCGACACCGGAAACCCTGACCGGGTCACTCGGCGTTATTATGGAAAGTGTCAATTATTCAAAACTTGCTGATAAGCTCGGCATTTCTTTTGAAACGATTAAGAGCGGGGCACATAAGGATATTATGTCTCCTTCCCGTGAGATGACAAAAGAAGAAAAGAACATCATGCAATCGATGGTTGATCATTCTTATGAAGGCTTTGTTGATGTTATTTCTGAAGGCCGCGGCATGTCAAAAGCAGAGGTTAAGAAAATAGCGGACGGACGCGTGTATGACGGACGGCAGGCGAAAAAACTGAATCTCGTTGATGAGCTTGGTTTTTATGACGATACCATTACAGCAATGAAGAAGGATCATAAGGATTTGAAAAACGCCTCAGTTATTTCATACGAGGAAAGCTTCGGTTTAGGCTCACTGTTTACAATGGGCGCGAACAAAATGTTTAAAAGTGAAATCGATTTTCTGAATATGAGAGAAATCCTTTCACAATCTGGTTCGCCGAGAATGATGTATCTCTATGCGAAGTAGGAGGGATCAATAATGGATGCGACATATGAAGAGTTTGAGCGCAATGACATCAAGGGCCCGGAAGAAGCGGAGCAGCTGACACATGCCTATGCGGGCTTTTGGGTTCGTTTCTGGGCTTTCCTGCTTGATTGGCTCGTGATATGGGGATTAAACCATTTACTTGTTTCTCCCCTCTTTACCGTATTGGATCTGCCGAAAACATCCGGCATGTTCACCTTCTCGGCCTACAGTGTGACAACGCTTGTTGTGTACCTTGCCTATTTTGCGATTATGACAAAATGCTTCAGGCAAACGCTTGGAAAAATGGTGTTTGGCCTCAAAGTGATTTCTGTGAAGCCGGATCGTAAGCTGACATGGGGGACCGTGATTTTTCGTGAAGTCGTTGGACGGTATATTGATAAAATATGGATTTTATATATCGTCGTTGCTTTTTCACCTACAAAGCAGGGAATTCATGATTACATTGCTGATACGACAGTTGTGCATGAAAAACTATACCGTAAATAACCGACAAACCCGGACCCTGTCCGGGTTTATTTTTTTAGGAATTGGCGATAATGCACCTAGAGGAAGTGAAGAATATGGTATATGTGCTGATTGCCATTCTTATTCTTATAGGTATCGTGCTGCTTCTCAGAATGAAAATTTATGTCGCAGTAGAGTATCTTCACGCTGATGATAACGACAAACTGACCTTAAAAGTCACAGCGCTGTTTGGCCTGATCCGGGTCAATAAAACAATTCCGGCGATTAAGGTAAACAAAAATGATGGAACAGTCGATGTCAAACAGAAATCAAAGTCCAAAGTGAAAAAAAGCAGCAGCAAGAAAAAAATTACGTTTGATGATGTGCAGCAAAGCATCAATAAAATTGAGATGCTTGTGCATCGGGTTACTAATTTAAGGAAAACCAGCGCCTCTATTCTGGCGCATTTGCATATCACAAAGCTCGAATGGGTCACAGTTGTCGGGATTCATGATGCAGCAGTGACAGGCGTGTTAACAGGTGCTGTATGGGGTGTGAAAGGCGGTATCGCTGCGATGCTGTATGATCATCTGGACTTCATGAATAAACCCGTCTATGAAGTAATTCCATCGTTCCAAGTCCCTGTCTCCAAGACCCATTTTCAGTGTATATTCTTTTTTCGCTTTGGACATGCTATGCTTGCAGCTTTCAAATTCGTTAAATACGGGCGGGAGCTGTCCGTATTAAAGAAGAATCCATCGTCTCGAATGACTTCAAAGAATGATTCATCAGTTTAAGGAGGAAGCGAATATGGCAGACCATCCCATCCAAGGTTTAATGAAAACCGCAATGGAAAACTTGAAAGAAATGATTGATGTTAACACGATCATCGGAGATCCGGTTGAAACGCCGGATGGAAGCGTGATTTTAACCGTTTCTAAGGTTGGTTTCGGATTCGCTGCAGGCGGGAGCGAGTTTGGCGGAAAGCCGGCAGAAAAGAAATCGGAAGACGATGAAACAAGAGAGCAAAAACTTCCTTTCGGAGGCGGAAGCGGGGGCGGTGTGTCCATTACGCCGATCGCGTTTTTAATTGTCGGATCGACAGGCATCAGAATGCTTCATTTAGATGAAAATACCCATTTGATTGAAAAAATTTTAGACGCAGCCCCTCAAACCCTTGAACGCATCCAGCAAATGTTCAAGAAAAATAACAAGAACCAAGGCCAGGGACAAAACCAAAATCAAATGAACAATATGAATTATTAATCAAGGTTAACTGCGCCGGCCGCAGTTAACTTTTTTTTGGCATAAACTTTGCAGTTTGCAGGAAACTTTACTATGATAGAGACATACATACAAAAGGGAGGAATTATAATGGCTGAAATTACATTTAAAGGCGGTCCGGTTACACTTGTCGGACAAGAAGTGAAGGTAGGAGATCAAGCTCCTGATTTCACAGTGCTGACTAACAGCCTTGAAGAAAAATCGTTAGCTGATATGAAAGGAAAGGTAACGATTATTTCTGTTATCCCTTCAATTGACACAGGTGTATGTGATGCGCAAACACGCCGTTTTAACGAAGAAGCTGCAAAGCTTGGAGATGTCAACGTCTATACAATCAGTGCAGACCTTCCATTCGCACAAGCGCGCTGGTGCGGTGCTAACGGAATTGACAAAGTGGAGACGCTCTCTGACCACAGAGATATGTCATTTGGCGAAGCGTTCGGAGTGTATATTAAAGAACTTCGCCTGCTGGCGCGTTCCGTATTTGTCCTTGATGAGAATGGAAAAGTCGTTTACGCTGAATATGTAAGCGAAGCAACAAACCACCCGAACTATGAAAAGCCAATTGAGGCTGCCAAGGCATTAGTGAAGTAAGCAGGGAAAAAAGCTCCAGGCTGCCGCCGGAGCTTTTTTTATGGCAAGGAGGAACACAGAATGCAAAAAGACCATGTAGGCGCGGTGTACGAGCTGTTAGACGAAGCCGCGATCATCATAAAGAATGAATTGCAGATTTCATATATAGAGGCGCTGGCCGAAGCGGGAGAAATGTATTTTCTTGAAAAAGCGGATCAGCTGAAACTGTCTGATGAGAAAACCAAACAGCTTCAGGCTCTGCTTGACAAAGCGGAATTCAGCACATATGAGCACGAGTGGGTGCGCAAAGCTTTTCAGCTTGCCGTCCTGAAAGGCCTGAAGGATATCTCTCATCCGAACAGACAAATGACGCCGGACACGATTGGGCTTTTCATCAGCTATTTGGTGAATAAGTTTATGGCGGACAAAAAGGAACTGACGGTTCTTGATCCGGCTGTGGGCACAGGAAACCTTCTGTTTACCGTGCTGAACCAGCTGTCTGAAAAAACGGCGAACAGCTATGGGATCGAAATTGACGACGTGCTGCTGAAGATCGCATATGCCCAAGCAAATTTGTTAAAAAAAGAGCTTGAGCTTTTCCATCAGGACAGCCTTGAGCCGCTGTTTATTGATCCTGTTGATACGGTCATTTGCGATCTGCCGGTGGGTTATTATCCGAATGACGAAGGGGCAGAAGCATTTGAACTCAAAGCGGACGAAGGCCACTCCTTCGCGCATCATCTGTTTATTGAACAGAGCGTCAAGCATACCAAACCGGGCGGCTACTTATTTTTTATGATTCCGAATCATTTGTTTGAGAGCTCCCAAAGTGATAAGCTGAAACAGTTTTTCAAAGATAAGGTTCATATCAATGCGCTGATGCAGCTGCCACAATCCATTTTTAAAGACGAGGCTCATGCCAAAAGCATCCTTGTACTTCAGAAAAAAGGAGAGGAGACGAAAGCACCGGGGCAAATCCTGCTTGCGAATCTCCCGTCTTTCTCCAATCAGAAGGCGATGCTTGATATGATGGCTCAATTGGATACGTGGTTCAGTAAAGAAAAATAGATGGTAAATAGCAGCTTAGGCCGCCGTCATACGATGGATGCTTAAGCTGTTTTTATGATGGTGCTTGAAGATCAGGCTGACGAATTGAATCCGCCTTTGAGACACAAAATACAAAGGGAAAAACCGCAAAATGTAAGCGTTCATCAATACAAAACCTATAGGTAATATGTCTGAAAATAACGACTTCTTATTGTAAGCGTTATCAATACACAAGTTGACTTGAAATGCCGACATGACAATGTTTAAATGGAAAAGTCAGATATTTTTCGGAGAAGATAATGATATTTCCGGGAAAAAAGTACGAAAAACGAAGTTGTTGATACAGAGTATAAAGGAGCGTCAATCATGTCCAAAATTATTGCAATTAACGCAGGAAGCTCGTCTTTGAAATTTCAGCTTTTCGAAATGCCTTCAGAAACCGTTTTAACGAAGGGTTTAGTTGAACGAATCGGTATCGCCGACAGTGTATTCACGATTTCTGTAAACGGCGAAAAAAATACAGAAGTAACTGATATTCCGGATCATGCGGTAGCCGTTAAAATGCTGCTGAATAAGTTAACGGAATTCGGCATTATTAAAGATTTGAATGAAATTGACGGAATTGGCCACCGTGTCGTGCATGGCGGAGAGAAATTCAGTGATTCTGTTTTATTAACGGATGAAACCATTAAGGAAATCGAAGATATTTCTGAGTTGGCACCGCTTCACAACCCGGCAAATATCGTTGGAATTAAAGCGTTCAAAGAAGTGCTTCCAAATGTTCCTGCGGTTGCTGTTTTTGATACGGCATTCCACCAAACAATGCCTGAACAGTCTTATCTCTACAGCCTGCCATATGAATACTATGAAAAATTCGGCATCCGTAAATACGGCTTCCACGGCACTTCACATAAATATGTAACTGAGCGCGCGGCAGAGCTTCTCGGCCGTCCGTTAAAAGACTTACGCCTGATTTCCTGCCACCTTGGAAACGGGGCAAGTATTGCTGCTGTTGAAGGCGGTAAATCAATTGATACATCCATGGGCTTTACGCCGCTTGCCGGTGTTGCAATGGGTACACGCTCTGGAAACATCGATCCTGCCCTGATCCCATACATCATGGAGAAAACAGGCCAGACAGCTGATGAAGTGCTGAATACATTAAACAAAAAAAGCGGACTGCTCGGCATCTCCGGTTTCTCAAGCGATCTTCGTGACATTGTTGAAGCAACGAAAGAAGGAAATGAGCGCGCGGAAACGGCTCTTGAAGTCTTCGCAAGCAGAATCCACAAATACATCGGCTCGTACGCTGCAAGAATGAGCGGCGTTGATGCGATCATCTTTACTGCCGGTATCGGTGAAAACAGTGTGGAAGTCAGAGAACGCGTGCTTCGCGGCCTGGAATTCATGGGCGTATACTGGGATCCTGCACTTAATAACGTGCGCGGTGAGGAAGCTTTTATCAGCTATCCGCATTCTCCAGTTAAAGTCATGATCATTCCGACTGATGAAGAGGTCATGATTGCGCGTGACGTTGTCCGTTTAGCAAAATAAATTGCATGAAAGCACATTCTCTTGAATGTGCTTTTTTGTTGATGCATGATCATCATAGACAGAAAACAAAAGAGGTGGGCCAATGAGCGTTCAAGAGCATAAACAGGAAGCTCCCAATATCATTCGGTGCAAAGTCATTACAGTCAGCGACACGAGGACAGAAGAAACCGATAAAAGCGGCAAGCTGATGATCTCGTTTTTAGAAGAAGCCGGTCATCACATTGCTGCATATGAAATTGTAAAAGACGATAAGGATGCTTTGCAGCGGGCAGTGCTTGCAGGCTGCATGGATGAACAGACAGATGCGGTTCTCTTAAACGGAGGGACAGGCATAGCCAATCGAGACGTCACGATCGAGGCCATCACGCCGCTCTTTTCGAAAGAACTGCCTGGGTTTGGAGAAATATTCAGAATGCTGAGTTATACAGAGGATATCGGCTCTGCCGCGATCATGTCGAGAGCCACTGCCGGCGTTATCCAGCATACAGCTGTTTTCTCAACGCCAGGCTCAAGCGGCGCGGTAAAGCTGGCAATGAATAAGCTGGTTATTCCCGAGCTTGCACATGTGGTCAGAGAAATCAGAAAAGACAAGTAAATGAATAAAAACTACGAAACTTCACCTGGAAATTTAGGTGAAGTTTTTTTTATAAAAGGCTTGAAAAAAAGAATCGTACTTGTTAAAGTGTATACATACAAAATGTATTTTTATTAAATATAATTTATTTTTATACAAAAAAGAAACACGGTTGAGAGGAGATTTTTATGATGTCAGAACAGAAAAAAGTCGTATTAGCATACTCAGGAGGTCTCGATACCTCAGTTGCAATAAAATGGCTTCAGGAGCAAGGCTATAATGTGATCGCCTGCTGCCTGGACGTCGGTGAAGGCAAAGATTTGGCATTTGTTCAGCAGAAAGCGCTGGAAGTCGGCGCGACAAACTCCTACGTGATCGATGCGAAAGAAGAATTCGCACAGGATTACGCGCTTGTCTCTCTGCAAGCCCACACGATGTATGAAGGGAAATATCCGCTCGTTTCGGCATTATCTCGACCGCTGATTGCGAAAAAACTGGTTGAAATTGCGGAAAAAGAAGATGCACAGGCGATTGCGCACGGATGCACGGGAAAAGGAAATGACCAGGTTCGGTTTGAAGTCTCCATTAAATCATTAAACCCTGACCTTGAAGTCATCGCGCCGGTACGCGAATGGCAGTGGTCACGTGAAGAAGAAATTGAATATGCGGCTAGCCGCGGCATTCCGATTCCGATCAATCTTGACAGCCCGTATTCTATTGACCAAAACCTCTGGGGACGCGCAAATGAGTGCGGCATTTTAGAAGATCCATGGGCGGCGCCTCCGGAAGGTGCATACGATTTAACAGCTCCGCTGGAAAAAACGCCGGACACGCCGGAAGTAATTGAAATTGCATTTGAACAGGGTGTTCCGGTCTCCATTGACGGAGTATCCTACTCGCTTTCTGAATTGATTTTGAAGCTGAATGAAATGGCAGGCGCACACGGTGTCGGACGTATCGACCACGTGGAAAACCGCCTTGTCGGCATTAAATCCCGGGAAGTATACGAATGCCCAGGTGCGATGACACTGATCAAAGCGCATAAAGAATTAGAGGATTTAACACTGGTGAAAGAGGTAGCTCATTTTAAACCGATCATTGAGCAAAAAATGTCAGAAATCATTTATAACGGCCTATGGTTTTCCCCATTAAAAGACGCGCTGCACGCTTTCTTAAAAGAAACGCAAAAGCATGTCACAGGCATTGTCCGCGTGAAGCTGTTTAAAGGCCATGCGATAGTTGAAGGCCGTAAATCAGAATACTCTCTATATGATGAAAAACTTGCAACATATACAAAAGACGATGCGTTTGATCACCATGCGGCAATCGGATTTATTGAGCTTTGGGGACTTCCGACAAAAGTGAACAGCATCGTGAAAAAGAAGGAGCAGATTCAAGCATGAAGAAGCTTTGGGGAGGCCGATTTCAAAAAACACCGGAAAAGTGGGTCGACGAGTTCGGCGCGTCCATATCATTTGACCAAAATTTAGTCACTGAAGATATTACAGGGTCTCTCGCACATGCTGCCATGCTGAAAACATGCGGTATCCTGACAGCGGAAGAAGAACTGAAAATCCGTGAGGGACTGAATACCCTTCTGAAAAAAGCAGAGAAGGGGGCATTGGAATTCTCAGTTGATTATGAGGATATTCATTTGAACATTGAGAAAATGCTTATTGATGAAATCGGCCCTCTCGGCGGCAAGCTGCATACCGGCAGAAGCCGGAACGACCAAGTGGCGACAGACATGCATTTATACTTGAAACATCATGTCGTCCACATCATCGAGCTGATTGAGGCATTCCAGAGCACGCTGATCGAAAAGGCGGAAGCGAACGTTGAAACGATTCTGCCGGGCTACACACATCTGCAGCGCGCCCAGCCGATTTCATTCGCTCACCACCTGCTTGCGTATTTCTGGATGCTGGAGCGCGACAAGGAGCGTTTTCAGGATTCAATGAAGCGGATCAACAAATCTCCGCTTGGCTGCGGGGCGCTCGCGGGAACAACCTTTCCAATCGACCGTCATTATTCAGCAGAGCTGCTCGGTTTTGATTCCATTTATGAGAACAGCCTGGACGGCGTCAGCGACAGAGATTTCATTTTGGAGTTTTTAAGCAACAGCAGCATGCTGATGATGCACCTGTCCCGTTTCTCTGAAGAAATCATTCTATGGTGCTCTCAGGAGTTTAAATTCATCGAACTTGACGATACGTACGCAACGGGAAGCAGCATGATGCCGCAGAAGAAAAACCCTGATATGGCAGAGCTGATCCGGGGCAAAACAGGACGCGTTTATGGCGATATGATGGGGCTGTTTACGATTATGAAAGGTCTTCCGCTCGCTTACAACAAAGATCTGCAGGAAGATAAAGAGGGCATGTTTGACACAGTGAAAACGGTTGAGGGCAGCCTGCAAATCTTCACAGGCATGATTCAAACAATGACTGTAAACAAAGAGGTCATGAAGAAAGCGACAAAACAAGACTTTTCAAATGCGACGGAACTGGCTGATTATCTGGCGAAAAAAGGAATGCCGTTCAGAGAAGCGCATGAAGTAGTCGGGAAACTTGTGTACACATGTATCGAAAAAGGGATCTATTTAAGCGATTTGCCGTTTGCTGAATTTCAGCAGGCGAGCACACTGTTCGAAGAAGATATTTACACTGTGTTAGACCCTTATCACGCAGTTGAAAAAAGAATGAGCGCCGGAGGCACCGGATTCAAACAAGTGGAGCAGGCGCTTGAAAAAGCGAAAGCTTGCGTGGCAGCCGGAGTTTGTTAAAATTTCCTTCATAAAATCCCGTCATTATAGCCAACCTACCTCTATAATGATGGGAGGCAGAAGAAATGAAAAAAGAACCGGAACGCTATATATATGATGAACAAGAAAGCCAGGAGACAACAAGGCTCATTTCTGAAGCATATCAAAGCGGTTATGTTGATATGCCTGATCAGGAGTCTTCGTCTTCTGCAGAATAAGCTGTCTGTAAAGGCAGCTTTTTTTGTATGTCCAAGTGTAAAAAGTGATATTGATGGGCTTTTATAGTAAAGTAGAAGAAGAAACACTTTATTGAAAGCGGCGACGTTGCTTTGGGAGGTATTCATGTGCGACATGCTTTAATTACTGCCGGTTCGAAGGGTTTAGGCCGCAAAGTGACTGAGACGTTGCTTGCAAAGGGGTATTCAGTTACAGTCAATTACAGGCAGGATGAGGAGGCTGTCAGACGCCTGAAGGAAGCCTTTCCTGATTGTCTTGACCGGCTGCATTTTGTAAAAGGTGATGTCACCAAAAAAGAAGATCTGCTGCGCATTGCAGAGGCTGCCTTAAACCGCTTCGGTAGGATCGACTTTTTGATTAACAACGCGGGACCATACATATTTGAACGTAAAAAGTTAGCCGATTATACTGATGATGAATGGTACGGTATGCTGGAAGGGAATTTAAGCGCCGTCTTTCATTTATTCAAAGCGGTTATTCCTATTATGAGAAAACAGCAATTTGGACGCATCATCACGTACGGATTTCAAGGCGCGGCGCACGCGCCCGGCTGGCTTCACAGATCGGCATTTGGCGCTGCGAAGGTGGGCTTGGCTTCTTTGACGAAGACCATTGCCATTGAAGAAGCTGAATACGGCATAACCGCCAACATGGTGTGCCCGGGAGACATTGTCGGCGACATGAAAGAAGCATCGATAGAGGAAGCCAGAATGCGAATCGGCCAAGAAAAAACGCCGATAGGAAGATCCGGCACAGGCGAGGATATCGCCCGGATTATCGCTTTCTTGTGTGAGGAGAACTCAGACCTTGTGACAGGCACTGTCATTGAAGCCACCGGCGGCCTCAATGTCATTAACAAGAATCAAGCAACATAAGTTTTTCAGTTTTTTAAAAAGGGAAAATAAAAAAATCAAAATCATGTGACGAGGTGAAAGAAATGAAAGTGACATATCACGGACATTCTGTAATCACAGTGGAAACGAAGGACCATCATATTATTTTTGATCCGTTTTTAACAGGGAATTCATTAACGGATATAAAGCCGGAGGATGTAAAAGCGGATGTCATCTTATTAACGCACGGCCACAATGACCATGTCGGTGATACTGAACAAATCGCCAAGCAAAACAACGCGCTGGTTATAGCCCCGAACGAGCTCGCTGTGTACTTAGGCTGGAAAGGCTTGAATGTTCATCCAATGCATATTGGCGGCTCCCGCCAGTTCGATTTTGGAAAAGTGAAGCTCACACAGGCCTTTCACGGATCAGCCATCACAGATGAAGAAAACAAAACGATCACATACACAGGGATGCCAGCCGGTATATTGCTGACTGTAGAAGATAAAACGATTTTCCACGCGGGCGATACGGCTCTTTTCTCTGATATGAAACTTATTGGCGAATTGAACCATATTGATCTTGCTTTCCTGCCGATTGGCGATAACTTTACGATGGGGCCTGAAGACGCCAAGCTTGCCGCTGAATGGCTGCGGGCAAAACAGGTCGTGCCGGTTCATTACAATACATTCCCGGTCATCGAACAAGACCCTGAAGCATTTGCTGACAGCCTGCCGGGCGGAGTCGGTAAAGTCATGTCGGTCGGTGAGACGATCGAGCTTTAAACGTGAAACCATCTCTTGGTTGACAGGAGATGGTTTTTTATTTTCCAGGCTCATTGCGTACAAATCCTCCGAGCCCTTATAATAAAAGCAGAAGACTGTCCTTAGAGGTGAAAGGCTTGGCGACGAAGCATGAACAAATTTTAACGTATATTGATTCACTGCCTGTCGGTGAAAAAATTTCTGTGCGAAGAATTGCGAAGGAAATGAAAGTAAGCGAAGGGACTGCGTACAGAGCGATCAAGGAAGCAGAGAATAAAGGGTTTGTCAGCACGATTGAACGTGTGGGCACAATCAGGATTGAGCAAAAGAAAAAAGAGAACATTGAAAAGCTTACCTATGCAGAGGTTGTAAATGTCATAGACGGACAAGTGCTCGGAGGACGGGCCGGACTCCATAAGACATTGAATAAATTCGTCATTGGCGCGATGGAGCTGGACGCGATGATGCGTTACACCGCAGCGGGGAATCTTTTGATTGTCGGAAATAGAATCAACGCACACAGACAAGCGCTTGAAGCGGGCGCAGCTGTATTGGTGACCGGGGGCTTCAACACGGATGACAGCATTGTGCAGCTGGCAGATGAGCTTGAGCTGCCGATTTTATCCACGAGCTATGACACCTTTACAGTTGCTGCAATGATTAACCGGGCGATTTATGACCAGCTGATCAAAAAAGAAATTGTCCTGGTGGAGGACATCCTAACGCCTGCTGACCGCACGGTATATCTTTCGCCTAAGGATAAGCTTGAAAAATGGTATGAGAAAAATTTTGAAACGGGACACGGCCGCTTCCCGGTGGTCGATGATCAAATGAAAATCCACGGCATTCTGACATCAAAAGATATTGCCGGCCATGACCGAAACGCACCCATCGAAAAGGTCATGACCAAAAACCCCGTAACGGTTATTGGGAAAACATCTGTCGCCTCAGCGGCGCAAACGATGGTATGGGAAGGGATTGAAGTGCTTCCTGTCACCGACGGCCACCAAAAACTGATCGGCATGATCAGCCGCCAGGACGTGCTGAAAGCCCTTCAAATGATTCAAAAGCAGCCCCAGGTCGGGGAGAAGCTTGATGATATCGTTTCAAGGGGATTTAAAGATGAGGATAATGAGAAAGAGGATCAAACGGTTTACGAGTACGAAGTCACGCCGCAGATGACAAATCAGCTCGGAACCATTTCTTACGGTGTGTTTACAACCATTTTGACGCAAGCGGCAAACCGGTTTTTGCGCTCGAAAAAACGCGGCGAACTCGTTATTGAAAGCATCACCATTTTCTTTTTGAAGCCTGTGCAGATGGAATCGGTCATCGAAGTCAGACCGCGCATCTTGGAGGCCGGCAGAAAGTTCGGAAAAATGGAAGTTGAAGTGCACAGCCAAGGCCATATCGTGTCTAAAGCGATGCTGATGGTTCAGCTGATGGAAAGAAGCTAAGGGACGTTCAGGCGCCCCTTACGCGTGATCTCTTTCAGCTTCTTTGGCGTGAAGGGGATTGTAATGCCTGTAGGCTTTTAAACCTGCCCAAGCGCTTCCTGCTCCGATAACGATAAAGATACCGCCGATCACTAACGTTAATACAGAATGGAATAATATCATTTGGTTGAGGCCGTAGAACAGGACAAGTGACCCTAAGGCCATGCTTGATTTTGCTGAATAGATTTCTTTTTCTAAAGATTGCTTTGCCCGTACGCCTTTTGCTTTGTAGAACACATAAAAGCAGGCTGAAAGCCCAATCAAAAAAACAAGAACCAGCATAAATGAAATCCTCCATCGTAAAAGTTTACAAACCCATTCTATACAAAAACGGGCTTGGTTTTGACGTTATTTTTCTTTTCCGTCGGCAGAGAATGTGATTTAATGAATAAAAACAATAAAGGAGTATCACATGAAAACAGAACTGATCAGAACCATATCATTATATGACACGATTATCTTACATAGACATGTGCGTCCTGATCCGGATGCCTACGGATCACAGTGCGGACTTACGGAAATCCTGCGGGAAACGTATCCTGAAAAAAATATTTTTGCGGTCGGCACGCCTGAACCGTCCCTCTCCTTCTTATATTCCCTTGATGAGGTGGACAATGAAACATATGAGGGCGCACTTGTCATTGTCTGCGATACGGCAAATCAGGAAAGAATCGACGATCAGCGTTATCCTTCAGGCGCCAAACTGATGAAAATCGACCATCATCCGAACGAAGATCCATACGGTGACCTTCTCTGGGTCGATACAAGCGCAAGCTCGGTAAGCGAAATGATTTACGAGCTGTATTTAGAAGGAAAAGAGCACGGCTGGAAGCTGAATACGAAAGCGGCAGAGCTGATCTATGCCGGCATTGTCGGAGATACCGGACGCTTCTTATTTCCGAATACTACGGAAAAAACATTAAAATATGCAGGCGAGCTCATTCAGTATCCATTCTCTTCCTCAGAGTTGTTTAATCAATTGTATGAAACAAAACTGAATGTGGTGAAGCTTAACGGCTTTATCTTTCAAAATGTGTCATTGTCCGAAAACGGTGCCGCTTCTGTTTTCATCAAAAAGGATACGCTTGAAAAGTTCGGCACAACGGCTTCTGAAGCGTCACAGCTTGTCGGGACGCTTGGCAATATCTCAGGTATTCGCGCTTGGGTGTTTTTCGTAGAAGAAGATGATCAAATCAGAGTCAGATTCCGTTCGAAAGGGCCTGTTATTAACGGACTTGCCAGGAAATATAACGGCGGAGGGCATCCGCTTGCTTCAGGTGCCTCTATTTATAGCTGGGACGAAGCTGATCGGATTTTAGCTGATCTGGAAACATTATGTAAAGAACACAAGTAGAGGGGAGACCCTCTCTCTTAGTGTTCATCTGTGACGGGGATGAACCAGCAGCCGAAATCAGTAAGGTCCTCGTAGACTTGGAGATTGTGAGATTGAAGTTCTTTTTTGATGAGGGAAGCGAGTGAGTTTGTTTCGGCATACGCAGAAAAACCTTGTCTGAGCCGGGCTGCTTGATCTTTTGCTAACTGACGGTCACTGTAAACCTCCATTTCTCTTCCTCCTTCCTTTCGCCATTAAGCCTCACATATAGTTTATAAAAAAGAATGGGAAAAAGCGACAGAAGTTTGGAGAATTTAAAAAAAATCCATAATTATGCGGCGAATGATATTTCAAGTTCTACCGTCAGTCTCGTATAAATAATTAATTCCTTGACCGTTGCCTCGTATTTTTTTTCGTTGATCATATAGACTTTGTTTTCAATTGTCCGTTTTAAAAGATCCTTTGTTTGATAGACGCTCTCTATGTCTTTTGTGATCACTTCTGAAATATTATCCTTTACATGTTCCTCGAATTTTGTTTTATCCGGCTGCGATATTTTATATTTTTCCCCATTCACTAATTTGACGCTGACACTTTGGATCAAGAGTTTTCTTTTATTGTCTTCATTCAGTTTATGGAGGTCTTCCTGATAGATCGAAATTTGATTGTTCAGGTCTTTTACGTGCTCTTTTTGTTTTTCGATGAGGCTGACCTGCTCCTCTTGGAATGTTCCATAAGTAAACAGGAAAAAGAACCAGCTGATTACAGCCCCGCACATCATTCCCGCGAAAAAACGCTGCCACCCCGGTTTTTTGTAATGCTGGGGGACCCTCATGAAGAAAGATGCTCCTGGGTCAGCCATGAAATAATGAGCCAGCCGCTTTGCGCGCCGCCCATAGCCGAGATAATCAAAAGAAGCTGCTTAAAGATATCCCTCGTGTTGCCCTCAAGAATGCCCCGTTCAAAGCTGTATACCGCATCAAAGGTGCCTCCGATAGCCGCGACAAGCGCCCATATTTTTAATTTGTTCGCAAGCTTTGTAATGGACGTAAGCGGTGCTTCGCCTGCTAAATATGCGCCGAGCCCTCCGATGAGTGCGCCTCCGATCAGTACCCCTAACGCTATGAAGTAGCTGTTGATAAAATTCACCATAAATCCTGCTTCCTGATCCATCTTTATCACCTCACCTTTTATATCATATTGAGCATTCAGGACAAGTATGATGATGAGTCAAAAAAGAACATTTGTTTCTTTTGGAAACCGGCCTTATAATGAAGAAAGAAATGGATCGTAATGAGAAAGAGGTGATAGCATGTCTTTTGTTCACCTGCAAGTGCATAGTGGGTACAGCCTGCTAAACAGCGCCGCGGCCGTGGAAGAGCTCGTCAGTGAAGCTGACAGGCTCGGATATGCGTCTTTGGCGCTGACAGATGATCATGTCATGTACGGAGCAATTCAATTTTATAAAGCATGCAAGGCGAGGGGAATCAACCCAATAATCGGTTTGACGGCTTCTGTTTTTACAGATGATAACGAGCTTGAAGCCTACCCGCTCGTGCTGCTGGCCAAATCAAATACAGGCTATCAAAACCTGCTGAAAATCAGCAGCGTCCTGCAATCGAAATCAAAAGGCGGGCTAAAACAGAAATGGCTTCACAGTTATCGGGAAGGCATTATCGCGATAACGCCCGGCGAAAAAGGATATATTGAGATGCTTCTTGAAGGGGGGCTGTTTGAACAGGCCGCTCAAGCCGCACTAGAATTTCAGTCTATATTCGGAAAAGGAGCTTTTTATTTCTCCTATCAGCCTTTTAAAGGGAATCCATCCTTGTCTGAACAGGTCCTAAAGCTGTCAGAAGAAACGGGTATCCCTGTGACGGCTACAGGCGATGTGCATTACATCAGAAAAGAAGATAAGACTGCCTACCGCTGTCTGAAAGCGATTAAAGCAGGCGAAAAGCTGACGGATGCACCCGCCGAAGATTTGCCTGATCTCGATTTGAAACCCCTCGACGAAATGCAAAACATTTATCGGGAGCATCCCGAAGCACTGCAAGCTTCTGTTGAGATCGCGGAACAATGCCGGGTTGATGTCAGCCTCGGGCAGACCCGTCTCCCGTCTTTTCCCACTCCAGACGGAACGCCCGCTGATGATTATTTAACGGACATCTGTATGGCAGGACTACACAGCCGATTTGGCAAGCCTGATGAACGATATCTTCGCCGTCTGCAATATGAGCTAGATGTCATCAAACGGATGAAGTTTAGTGATTACTTTCTGATCGTATGGGATTTTATGAAGCATGCCCACGAAAAAGGGATCGTAACGGGACCGGGAAGGGGGTCAGCAGCAGGCTCTCTTGTGGCTTATGTGCTGTATATCACAGATGTTGATCCAATTAAGCATCATCTGCTGTTTGAACGGTTTCTAAACCCGGAACGCATCAGCATGCCGGATATTGATATTGACTTTCCTGATACAAGAAGGGATGAAGTCATTCAATACGTTCAGCAGAAATACGGTGCGATGCACGTTGCGCAGATTATCACCTTTGGAACACTTGCGGCAAAGGCGGCGCTTCGGGACGTCGGCAGAGTATTCGGCGTCAGCCCGAAGGAGGCAGATCAGCTTGCAAAACTCATTCCTTCAAGGCCGGGCATGACGCTGGATGAAGCGAGACAGCAGTCACCGCAGCTGGATAAGCGGCTTCGGGAGTCAAGCCTGCTCCAGCAAGTCTATGCAATTGCCCGAAAAATAGAAGGGCTGCCAAGGCATACATCAACCCACGCAGCAGGCGTTGTCCTGAGTGAAGAACCGTTAACGGATGTTGTCCCGCTTCAGGAAGGGCATGAAGGGATATATTTGACGCAGTACGCGATGGATCACCTTGAAGACTTGGGCCTTTTAAAAATGGATTTCTTAGGGTTGCGCAACCTTACGCTCATCGAGTCCATCACGTCAATGATCGAAAAAGAAGAAAATATTAAAATAGATCTTTCACGTATTTCCTATCGCGATGACAAAACGTTTTCCTTGCTGTCAAAAGGGGATACGACAGGGATCTTCCAGCTTGAATCAGCAGGGATGAGAAGCGTCCTGAAGCGTCTTAAACCTTCAGGCCTGGAGGATATTGTGGCGGTCAATGCGCTGTACCGGCCTGGCCCGATGGAACATATACCGTTATTTATTGACCGTAAACACGGCCGGGCGCCTGTTCACTATCCCCATGAAGATTTAAGGAGCATCTTGGAAGATACATATGGCGTCATTGTATATCAGGAACAAATTATGATGATTGCTTCCCGTATGGCAGGGTTTTCTTTAGGTGAAGCGGACCTGCTGAGACGGGCGGTCAGCAAAAAGAAAAAAGACATCTTGGACAGAGAACGAAGCCATTTTGTTGAAGGGTGCTTAAAAAAGGAGTATTCTGTAGACACTGCAAATGAAGTCTACGATTTAATCGTCAAATTCGCAAACTATGGCTTTAACAGGAGCCATGCGGTGGCATACAGCATGATCGGTTGCCAGCTTGCGTATTTGAAAGCTCATTATCCGTTATATTTTATGTGCGGATTGCTGACAAGCGTCATTGGCAATGAGGATAAAATTTCTCAATATCTTTACGAAGCAAAGGGGAGCGGGATTCGTATCCTTCCTCCGTCAGTGAACAAAAGCAGTTTTCCGTTTACAGTTGAAGACGGATCTGTCAGATACAGCCTCCGCGCGATAAAAAGTGTAGGCGTCTCAGCAGTCAAAGATATATATAAAGCAAGAAAAGAGAAACCATTTGAAGATCTTTTCGATTTCTGCTTTCGTGTGCCGTCTAAAAGCGTCAATCGCAAAACGCTTGAAGCACTTATTTTTTCTGGCGCGATGGACGAATTCGGCCATAACCGGGCTACGCTGCTCGCATCCATTGACGTTGCTTTGGAGCATGCTGAGCTATTCGCTGCAGATGATGATCAAATGGGATTGTTTTTAGATGAATCGTTTTCGATTAAGCCGAAGTATGTGGAGACGGAGGAGCTCCCGCTTGTGGATTTGCTTGCGTTCGAAAAAGAAACGCTTGGCATTTATTTTTCAAATCATCCGCTCTCTGCCTTCCGCAAACAGCTGGCTGCTCACGGTGCAGTGACTATTTTGCAGGCCCAGCAGGCAGTCAAAAGGCAGCTTTCTCTCGGAGTCCTGCTGTCGAAGGTCAAAACAATTCGGACAAAAACAGGTCAAAACATGGCGTTTTTAACGCTCAGCGATGAATCCGGCGAAATGGAAGCCGTTGTTTTCCCTGAACAATTCAGGTTGCTTTCTCCCGTTTTAAGGGAAGGCGCCCTTTTGTTCACAGCGGGGAAATGTGAAGTAAGGCAGGACAAGGTTCAGTTCATCATGTCCCGGGCAGAATTATTAGAAAATATGGATGCAGAAAAAGCGCCATCGGTTTATATAAAAGTAGAAAGCAGTCAGCACAGCCAGGAGATCCTGGAAAAAATTAAGCGCATTTTGCTGGAGCATAAAGGGGAAACAGGCGTTTATCTCTATTATGAAAGGCAAAAACAGACAATTAAGCTTCCTGAGTCGTTTCATATCCATGCGGATCACCAGGTGTTATATCGCTTAAAAGAGCTGTTGGGTCAAAAAAACGTCGTTTTAAAACAGTGGTAACGATGCACTTTTTGTTATACAATTGGAGCAATTATGTGATCCTGTTTAAATATTCAGATAGATTAACTCCGCAGAATGCAGCAATCAACGCAGCAGTATACGAATCAAAAAAATATCCATAAGGAGTGTTTAGGAGAATGTCATTAAGAGAAGAAGCATTACACCTGCATAAAGTCAATCAGGGGAAACTGGAGTCTAAATCAAAAGTAGAAGTCAGAAACGCGAAAGATTTGAGCCTTGCTTATTCCCCGGGTGTTGCTGAACCATGTAAGGATATCCATGAAGACATTAACAAAGTATATGATTATACAATGAAGGGGAACATGGTAGCAGTTGTAACTGACGGGACAGCTGTGCTTGGTCTTGGAAATATCGGCCCGGAAGCCGCACTTCCTGTTATGGAAGGAAAAGCTGTTCTTTTCAAAAGCTTTGCGGGCGTAGATGCGTTCCCGATTGCTTTAAACACAAACGATGTTGATAAAATCGTTGAAACTGTAAAATTGCTTGAACCGACATTCGGCGGCGTCAACCTTGAAGATATTGCAGCGCCAAACTGCTTTATCATTGAAGAGCGCCTCAAAAAAGAAACAAACATTCCGGTTTTCCATGATGATCAGCACGGTACTGCCATTGTAACTGTTGCAGGCCTTGTTAACGCGCTGAAACTGTCTGGAAAATCCATGTCCTCCATTAAAGTTGTCGCAAATGGAGCCGGTGCGGCCGGTATTGCGATTATCAAGCTTCTTCACCATTACGGTGTACGCGACATCGTGATGTGCGATTCAAAAGGGGCGATTTATGAAGGGCGCCCGAACGGCATGAACGATGTTAAAAACGAAGTGGCGAAATTCACAAACCAGGACCGCAAGGATGGTTCTCTGAAAGATGTCATCGTTGATGCTGACGTATTTATCGGTGTGTCTGTAGCAGGGGCGCTAACAAAAGAAATGGTACAAAGCATGGCAAAAGATCCGATTATCTTTGCGATGGCCAATCCAAATCCGGAAATTATGCCGGAGGATGCGCGTGAAGCTGGTGCGAGCGTTATCGGAACGGGCCGTTCTGACTTCCCGAACCAAGTAAACAATGTTCTTGCATTCCCTGGTATTTTCCGCGGAGCGCTTGACGTTCGTGCCACTCACATTAACGAGGAAATGAAAATTGCAGCGGTTGAAGCCATTGCTTCACTGGTTTCAGAAGATGAGCTTAGCGCAGATTACGTCATCCCTGCACCGTTTGATAAACGTGTTGCGCCTGCTGTTGCGAAGGCTGTGGCAAAAGCGGCAATGGAAACAGGTGTCGCAAGAATCACTGTTGATCCTGAGGAAGTTGCTGAAAAAACGAGACAACTTACGATTATTGGTGAATCATTTTAATTCATTCCAAAAATGGCAGCGCGTTGGCGGAGACCGGCGCGCTGTTCTCAAGTTAAACTCGCGGCTGAAATTTTTTTAGGGGTTGATCTTGAAAAAATTTCAGCTGGGTTTAACATTATTTTTGAATGCGCTCTCAATCCTGTCGGTTCAACGCTTAATCTGATTTCTCACGAGCCTTTCCGAACGCGTCATTGAATAAAAAGATGTCGAATTGAGGATGACAGCGTTTGACAAAAAAAGTACAATAGTTTCGGTAAAGTTATTAGCAAGTCTATCTGATTGATGACATGCGGTGAAGAGAACCCTTCACAAAAGGGAGGTAATCATTTGTTAAAGGATATATTCACGAAAAAGAAAAAGTATGCTTCCGTACCATCTGATCAAGCGAAGCACGATGTACCGGAAGGCATTATGACAAAATGTCCTAAGTGTAAAAAAATCATGCTCACTAAAGAGTTGGATAAAAATATGCGGGTATGCATGAACTGCGATTATCATTTCCCGATGAACGCAAAACAGCGTATCGAAAGCTTGATGGATGAACAATCCTTTGAGGAATTCAATCAGGGAATGTTATCGGAAAATCCGCTTGGTTTCCCGGGATATCTGGAAAAGCTTGAAAAAGATCGCGAGAAAACATCCTTAAACGAGGCTGTTGTGACAGGCAAGGGCACCATCGGCGGATTTCCGGCGGTTGTCGCCGTCATGGATTCTTCATTCAGAATGGGCAGCATGGGTTCAGTCGTTGGCGAAAAAATCACGCTTGCGATTGAAAAAGCAAAAGCTGATAAAGTTCCGTTTATTATTTTTACGGCTTCAGGCGGTGCGAGAATGCAGGAAGGCGTATTAAGTTTGATGCAAATGGCTAAGACAAGCTCTGCCTTAAAATTGTTCAGTGAAGAACAGGGGCTCATTATCTCAGTTATGACGCATCCGACTACCGGAGGTGTATCAGCGAGCTTTGCTTCACTTGGTGATTACAATTTCGCTGAGCCTGGCGCGCTGATCGGTTTTGCCGGAAGACGAATTATTGAACAGACAATAGGGGAAAAATTGCCTGAGGACTTCCAAACGGCTGAATTTTTATTGAAACATGGACAGCTTGATGCGGTTATTCACCGTGATGACATGAAACAAACGTTAAAGAATCTGCTGGATATGCATCAAACAGGAGGTGACATTGAGTGGCTGCAAGATTAGAATTTGAAAAACCGGTGATTGAACTGCAAACGAAAATCGCCGAACTAAAAAAATTCACCCAGGACTCCGATATGGATCTGAGTGCAGAAATCGCACGGCTAGAAGACCGTCTCGCTAAGCTTCAGGATGATATTTATAAAAATCTGAAGCCTTGGGACCGTGTTCAAATTGCGCGTCTGGCGGACCGTCCGACAACGCTTGATTATATCGAACACCTGTTTACCGACTTTTTTGAATGTCACGGAGACAGAGCCTACGGAGACGATGAAGCCATTGTCGGCGGCATTGCGAAATTCCATGGCCTTCCTGTAACAGTAATCGGGCATCAGCGAGGCAAAGACACGAAGGAAAACCTTGTCCGCAATTTTGGGATGCCGCATCCTGAAGGCTATCGAAAAGCGCTTCGTCTCATGAAACAGGCGGATAAATTCAACAGACCAATTATCTGTTTTATTGATACGAAGGGGGCATACCCTGGTCGAGCAGCGGAAGAAAGAGGACAAAGCGAAGCCATTGCCAAAAACCTGTTTGAGATGGCCGGCCTTCGAGTGCCTGTTATCTGCATCGTCATTGGCGAAGGCGGAAGCGGCGGAGCCCTAGGTCTAGGTGTTGGAAATCACTTGCATATGCTGGAAAACTCTACTTATTCTGTTATTTCTCCTGAAGGTGCCGCGGCACTTTTATGGAAGGACTCCAGTCTTGCTAAAAAAGCAGCAGAAACAATGAAAATCACTGCGCCGGATTTAAAAGAATTAGGTATTATAGATCATATGATAAAAGAAGTAAAAGGCGGAGCGCATCACGATGTAAAGCTGCAGGCAAGCTATATGGACGAAACCCTTAAACAATCGTTAAAAACTTTGCTGAAGCTGAGCGAGGAAGAATTAGTCCAGCAGCGCTATGAAAAATATAAAGCAATTGGCAAAGTCTCGATTGAAGATCAATATATCGGGGTAAACTAAATAAACGTGAAGCCTTTGGCTCACGTTTATTTTTTGTGACATTCCTTAAATTTTATTTAAAAACAATTTATTTAATTGTATAATAGGTAAGGTTTCATAGGGAGGATGGAGATCCCTTTTCATTGTTTTTATGGCAATGATCATGTTATGTTTAATCATATATGTTGCTGAGGTGAATGGAGAATGAAACGTATAGGGGTATTAACGAGCGGCGGGGATTCCCCGGGAATGAACGCAGCAGTTCGCGCAGTAGTCAGAAAGGCGATTTATCATGACGTTGAAGTATACGGCATTTACAACGGATACGCAGGATTAATCAGCGGAAAGATTGAAAAGCTTGAACTCGGATCTGTAGGCGATATTATACATCGCGGAGGAACAAAGCTTTATACGGCAAGATGTCCTGAATTTAAAACGGTTGAAGGCCGTGAAAAAGGGATAGAAAACTTGAAGAAGCTTGGTATTGAAGGCCTTGTTGTCATCGGCGGAGACGGTTCCTATATGGGTGCGAAAAAATTGACGGAGCACGGGTTTCCATGTGTAGGTGTACCGGGTACAATTGATAATGACATTCCGGGCACTGACTTTACAATCGGTTTCGATACAGCTTTAAATACAGTAATTGACGCAATTGATAAGATTCGCGATACAGCGACTTCTCATGAACGTACATATGTGATCGAAGTAATGGGCCGCCATGCCGGCGATATCGCATTGTGGGCCGGTCTTGCAGGGGGCGCGGAATCAATCTTAATCCCTGAGGCAGACTATGACATGCACGAAATCATTGCCCGTTTAAAACGCGGCCACGAACGCGGCAAGAAGCACAGCATTATTATTGTTGCCGAGGGTGTAGGCAGCGGTGTTGAATTCGGGAAACGCATTGAAGAAGAAACAAATCTTGAAACTAGGGTATCTGTATTGGGCCATATCCAGCGCGGAGGTTCACCGAGTGCTGCTGACCGCGTACTGGCAAGCCGTCTCGGCGCATATGCAGTTGAACTGCTGCTTGAAGGAAAAGGCGGACGCTGTGTAGGTATACAAAACAATAAGCTTGTAGACCATGATATTATAGAAATACTGGAGACAAAGCACACAGTTGAGCAAAACATGTATCAGCTTTCAAAAGAACTGTCTATCTAATGTGCAGGTGAAGGCTGAAGATTTCAGAAGGAAGTGAACCAAATGAGAAAAACGAAAATAGTTTGTACCATCGGTCCGGCAAGTGAAAGTATTGAAATGCTTACGAAATTAATGGAGTCAGGAATGAACGTGGCTCGATTGAATTTTTCTCACGGAGATTTTGAGGAGCACGGTGCAAGAATAAAAAATATTCGCGAAGCAAGCAAAAAGCTTGGCAAAAACGTTGGTATCCTGCTTGATACAAAAGGTCCTGAAATCCGCACACATACAATGGAAAACGGCGGCATTGAGCTTGAAACAGGCAAAGAGCTTATCATTTCAATGGACGAGGTTGTAGGAACAACAGATAAAATTTCAGTGACATATGAAGGTTTAGTCGATGACGTTGAACAAGGTTCAACGATTCTGTTAGATGACGGCCTTATCGGACTAGAGGTGCTTGATGTTGATGCAGCTAAACGCGAAATCAAAACAAAAGTGCTAAACAACGGAACACTTAAAAATAAAAAGGGTGTTAACGTACCGGGCGTCAGCGTTAACCTTCCTGGTATTACTGAAAAAGATGCGCGAGACATCGTTTTCGGTATTGAGCAGGGAGTAGACTTCATCGCAGCGTCTTTCGTACGTCGTTCTACGGACGTGCTTGAAATCCGTGAGCTTCTTGAAGAGCACAATGCTCAGGATATTCAAATCATCCCGAAAATCGAAAACCAAGAGGGCGTTGACAACATCGATTCAATTCTCGAAGTGTCAGACGGCTTAATGGTTGCACGCGGAGACTTAGGTGTGGAAATTCCAGCTGAAGAAGTGCCGCTTGTGCAAAAAGAACTGATCAAAAAATGCAACGCGCTGGGCAAACCTGTTATTACAGCGACACAAATGCTTGACAGCATGCAGCGCAACCCGCGTCCGACTCGTGCGGAAGCAAGTGACGTTGCAAACGCGATCTTCGATGGAACAGATGCGATCATGCTTTCTGGTGAAACAGCTGCCGGAAGCTATCCGGTTGAGGCGGTTCAAACAATGCACAATATCGCGTCCCGTTCTGAGGAAGCTTTAAATTATAAAGAAATTCTTTCAAAACGCAGAGATCAAGTAGGCATGACGATTACAGACGCGATTGGACAATCTGTCGCGCATACGGCGATCAACCTGAATGCTGCAGCGATCGTAACGCCAACTGAAAGCGGCCATACAGCACGTATGATCGCAAAATACCGTCCACAGGCGCCGATTGTAGCGGTTACTGTAAATGACTCTATTTCCAGAAAGCTTGCCCTCGTATCTGGCGTATTCGCAGAAAGCGGCCAAAATGCGAGCTCTACAGATGAGATGCTCGAAGATGCTGTCCAAAAATCATTGAACAGCGGAATTGTAAAACACGGCGATCTGATCGTCATTACAGCAGGCACTGTCGGTGAGTCTGGCACTACGAACTTGATGAAAGTTTACACTGTCGGCGATATCATCGCTAAAGGCCAAGGCATCGGACGCAAATCAGCTTACGGTCCGGTTGTCATTGCACAAAATGCAAAAGAAGCTGAGCAAAAAATGACTGACGGTGCGGTTCTTGTTACGAAAAGCACTGACCGTGACATGATTGCATCTCTTGAAAAGGCGTCTGCTCTTATTACAGAAGAAGGCGGCTTGACAAGCCATGCTGCGGTAGTCGGTTTAAGCCTAGGCATTCCGGTTATCGTGGGTATGGAAAATGCGACATCTATTTTGACAGAAGGCCAGGATATTACAGTTGACGCTTCCAGAGGCGCTGTTTACCAAGGCCGTGCAAGCGTTCTTTAATCACAGGTGAAAACGGAAGGGGAATCCCTTCCTTTTCTCTTTATCTTGCCTTATGTTGAACAGAGGCGTGTTACACGTGTGGGGGGCTTGGATATGAGATTTTTATTTTTGCTTTTTATTGTGTTTCCGGCAATAGAAATCGGCATATTCCTATTTTCAGGCAAGCTGATCGGCATTTTGCCGACGATCCTTTTAATGGTTCTGACGGGCATTATCGGCGCAGCAGCTGCAAAAAAACAAGGAACCGAAGTGTATTACAAGGTTCAGCGCGATCTTCAATATGGAAAAATGCCGGGGGAAGCGATTGCTGACGGCCTGTGCATTTTCATTGGCGGTCTTTTGCTGATGCTTCCGGGCTTTTTATCAGATTTGGCCGGCGCCTGTCTGCTTATCCCGTTCACCCGCAGCTGGTGTAAGCCGATTCTGTTCAAATGGCTGAGAGGAATGTCGAAGAACAAGCGGATCATCATCAAATAAAAAACGGCAGCCATGCAACATGGGCTGCTGTTTTATTTTTGCTGAACGGTGATATAGGACCATATTTCCTTTAATGCGCCTGTTGTGATGAAGGCCTGGATCATGACGAGAAAAGCCGGCCCGGCAATCAGTCCTAAAAACCCAAATAATTTAAAACCGGCGAACAGGGCGATGAGCGTTGCCAGCGGATCGATCCCGATAGATTTGCTTAATATTTTAGGCTCTGTCAGCTGCCGCTGAATAAGTACGACGAGGTACAATACCCCGATCCCGATCGCCTGGGGAAGCTGTCCGGTAACCGATAAATATAAAATCCACGGCACAAATACGGAGCCCGCACCTAAATAAGGGAGAAGATCAACAAGCCCGATTAAAAAGGCAATTGTTGCGGCATGTTCAACTTTTAAGAGAGAAAGGCCGATAAATACAATCACCATTGTAATGAAAACAAGAACGGCCTGCGCTTTGATAAAACCGGTCATTGCTTTTTTTAATTCGCTGCTGATCGCCTTGCTGTTAGCTGTAACCCGATCCGGCAGAATCGAAACGAGCATTGCTTTCAGCTTGTGCCAGTCCTTTGTCATAAAAAATGTTGCCAGGAGAGAAAAAATCAGAACAGCCGCCGTGTTGGGAAGAAGCGCGAAAAACCTCGGGATCATTTCTAGAATGTGGGACAGCAGCAGTCCGGCATTTTTAGCGGCGGAATCACCGAGTGTCTGAATATGGGTGACGATCGAAGCCTGCTGGTTGGTCTCCAATTCTTGAAACAAGAGGGCCAGTTCGTTATAGAGCGGCTGGATATGAGTCGTAAACAATTTTTCGCAATATAAGATAAACGTGCTGATATGCGGAGGCAGCGTTTTCGCAAGATAGGCTGTTCCCGTTATGATTTCCGCTACTAGAATGGTGAGCACGCCGAAGGCTGCAAGCAGAAAAAAAGCAAGCACGCCCAGAACGTTTATCGTTCGGGGGAATCCTGTCACTTTGTCCAAATAGTCAACAACAGGATGAATCACTGATGAGAGAATAAGGGCGATCAGGAACGGATAAGTTAACGGAAACGAATAATAGGCCGCAGCTATCGATCCTGCGGTAATTGATATGACAAAGAGGGTTCTGAAAAAAACAGTGATATAAGATTGATTCACGAAAACGCTCCTCCTCTCGTCAGCATGTCCTATTTTTTATATGTATTCACGCCCCGGCTGAATATGTATACATTCATCTTAAAGGAGGGATGGCATGTGTTTACACAAGCGAATTTATTTTTAATTATCCTCTTGACTATTGCACTTATCGCAAAAAACCAATCATTGCTCTTTGCTGTATCCGTCCTTTTGATCATCAAAATCGTTGGGCTTGACCAGAAATTATTTCCAACCATCCAGTCAAAAGGCATTAATTGGGGAGTGACCATTATCACAATCGCTGTTCTCGTTCCGATTGCCACGGGAGAAATCGGATTTAAGCAGCTTGGAGAAGCAGTGCGGTCTTCCTATGCGTGGATCGCCTTGGGAGCAGGAATCGCAGTGGCGCTGATTGCCAAAAACGGCCTGACCCTGCTGGAAAATGACCCGCATATTACAACTGCCCTCGTGATCGGGACCATTCTTGCCGTCGCGCTTTTTGGCGGAGTTGCGGTGGGCCCGCTGATCGGAGCGGGGATTGCTTATATAGCCATGCAGATCGTAAAACTGTTCACTTCATAAAAAAAGCGGCCCTAAAGCCGCTTTTTTTTATATGCAAAAACCCGCAAATAAAGGCGTTTTTTCAGGGAAATCACAGAATGAAAAAAAAAATTATAGGTAAACATTTAACAAATGTCTGATTATTGTTTATAATGAGAATAGGCTTAAACTTAAATAAGCTTATAAGAATTTGTTATGTTCTTTCATAAGCAAAGGGTTTCAGTACCAGCAGCCAGTAAAATGTAAGCATTTTCTTTTTGGGGGAGAGAAATACTTGCATCATGCATTTTAAGTAAGCCTCATGTTTTTACAACACTCTTAAAGGGGAAATTAATTGAAAAGGAGATGTTATATATGACAGCGACACGCGGTCTTGAAGGGGTTGTAGCAACAACATCATCTGTTAGTTCTATTATTGATGATACCCTTACATATGTGGGGTATGATATCGATGATTTAACAGAGAATGCAAGTTTTGAAGAAATCATCTACTTGCTTTGGCATTTAAGGCTGCCAAACAAAAAAGAGCTTGATGAGTTAAAGCAGCAGCTTGCAAAGGAAGCTGCCGTTCCGCAAGAAATTATTGAGCACTTCAAATCTTATTCCCTCGAAAATGTTCATCCCATGGCTGCTCTTCGGACAGCGATTTCATTACTAGGCCTGCTTGACAGCGAGGCTGATACCATGAACCCTGAAGCCAACTACCGAAAGGCGATCCGCCTTCAGGCAAAGGTGCCTGGTCTGGTTGCAGCATTTTCCAGAATACGCAAAGGCCTTGAGCCTGTTGAACCAAGAGAAGACTACGGCATTGCCGAGAATTTTCTCTACACATTAAACGGTGAAGAGCCTTCGCCAATTGAGGTCGAAGCCTTCAACAAGGCATTGATTTTACATGCTGACCACGAATTGAACGCGTCAACGTTCACTGCAAGGGTCTGTGTCGCAACACTTTCTGATATTTATTCAGGCATTACTGCCGCAATCGGCGCGCTGAAGGGCCCTCTTCACGGCGGGGCGAATGAAGGCGTTATGAAAATGCTGACAGAAATAGGCGAAGTGGAGAACGCTGAGCCGTACATCCGCGCGAAGTTCGAAAAGAAAGAAAAAATTATGGGATTCGGCCACCGCGTCTATAAGCATGGCGACCCGCGCGCGAAGCATCTGAAAGAAATGAGCAAGCGCCTGACCAACCTGACAGGCGAAAGCAAATGGTATGAGATGTCGATTCGTGTAGAAGAGATCGTCACTTCAGAGAAAAAGCTTCCGCCTAACGTTGATTTCTATTCGGCTTCAGTTTATCACAGCCTCGGCATTGACCATGATTTGTTTACACCGATTTTCGCTGTAAGCAGAATGTCCGGCTGGCTCGCTCATATTCTTGAGCAGTATGACAACAACCGTCTGATCCGCCCGCGCGCAGATTACACAGGCCCTGATAAACAAGCATTTGTTCCAATTGAAGAAAGAGCCTAAAGAACCATTGGAGGCTGGCTTGCGTCAATGAGGTTAGCCTCTTGTTCAGAACATCAAAAATCGTTACACTTTATATTGAATGTTGAGAAAAATCATTTTGTTTTCTATATAAGAAAAATAAAATGTTTTCTAAATATGAATTACATACTGGGAGGTTTTTATTGTGGCACAAGGCGAAAAAATTACAGTCTCTAACGGAGTATTAAACGTACCAAACAACCCGATTATCCCATTTATCGAAGGAGACGGAACCGGTCCTGATATTTGGAACGCGGCTTCGAAGGTTTTGGAAGCAGCAGTTGAAAAAGCATACAAAGGCGAAAAGAAAATTACGTGGAAAGAAGTTTATGCCGGAGAAAAGGCTTATAATAAAACAGGCGAATGGCTTCCTGCTGAAACATTAGATGTGATCCGCGAATATTTCATCGCGATTAAAGGGCCGTTAACAACACCTGTCGGCGGCGGGATCCGTTCTTTGAACGTAGCGCTTAGACAAGAGCTTGACCTATTCGTCTGCTTAAGACCTGTAAGATACTTCACTGGAGTGCCGTCACCGGTAAAACGCCCTGAAGATACTGATATGGTCATCTTCCGTGAAAATACAGAGGATATTTACGCAGGCATCGAGTATGCAAAAGGCTCTGAAGAAGTGCAAAAGCTCATCAGCTTCCTGCAAAATGAGTTGAACGTCAACAAAATCCGTTTCCCTGAGACATCCGGTATCGGCATTAAGCCTGTTTCTGAAGAAGGAACAAGCCGTTTAGTCAGAGCTGCTATTGATTATGCGATTGAGCATGGCCGCAAATCAGTAACGCTTGTTCACAAAGGAAACATCATGAAGTTCACAGAAGGCGCCTTCAAAAACTGGGGCTATGAACTTGCTGAAAGAGAATACGGCGAAAAAGTCTTCACATGGGCTCAATATGACCGAATTGCTGAAGAACAAGGAAAAGACGCTGCAAACAAAGCGCAAAGCGAAGCGGAAGCAGCAGGCAAAATCATTATCAAAGACAGCATTGCTGACATTTTCCTTCAGCAGATCTTAACGCGTCCGAACGAGTTTGATGTCGTTGCGACAATGAACCTGAACGGAGATTACATTTCAGATGCGCTTGCTGCACAAGTCGGCGGAATCGGTATTGCTCCTGGAGCGAACATCAACTATGAAACAGGGCATGCGATTTTCGAGGCAACGCACGGAACGGCTCCTAAATATGCCGGACTTGATAAAGTAAACCCATCTTCAGTTATTCTTTCAGGCGTTCTGCTTCTTGAGCATTTAGGATGGAACGAAGCGGCTGATTTAGTTATCAAATCTATGGAAAAAACAATTGCTTCTAAAGTCGTAACTTACGATTTTGCCAGATTAATGGATGGCGCGACTGAAGTGAAATGTTCAGAGTTTGGAGAAGAACTGATTAAAAACATGGACTAAGCAAGGAAACAGCCTAAAACTAGCCATAAAGGAGAAGAGAGACATGGGAAATACTCGTAAAAAAGTTTCTGTTATCGGAGCAGGTTTTACCGGAGCAACAACTGCATTTTTAATTGCTCAAAAAGAGCTGGCGGACGTTGTTCTTGTTGATATTCCGCAGTTGGAGAACCCGACAAAAGGAAAAGCGCTTGATATGTTTGAAGCAAGCCCGGTTCAAGGCTTTGACGCAAGAATTACGGGAACATCCAACTATGAGGATACAGCAGGTTCTGACATTGTTGTCATTACTGCCGGTATCGCAAGAAAACCTGGTATGAGCAGAGATGATCTGGTCTCTACAAACGAAAAAATTATGAGAAGCGTTACACGAGAAATCGTGAAATATTCTCCTGACTCTATCATTGTAGTGCTGACAAATCCTGTTGATGCAATGACTTACGCGGTGTATAAAGAATCAGGCTTTCCTAAAGAGCGCGTCATCGGCCAGTCCGGTGTGCTTGATACGGCAAGATTCAGAACGTTCGTAGCAGAGGAATTAAACCTGTCAGTGAAAGATGTGACTGGTTTTGTGCTTGGCGGACACGGTGACGACATGGTGCCGCTTGTGCGTTATTCTTATGCCGGCGGTATCCCGCTTGAAACTCTCATTCCGAAAGAACGGATTGACGCCATTGTGGAGCGCACAAGAAAGGGCGGAGGCGAAATTGTGAATCTTCTCGGAAACGGAAGCGCGTACTATGCGCCTGCAGCTTCTCTTACGGAAATGGTCGAAGCGATCTTGAAAGATCAGCGCCGCGTCCTTCCTACAATTGCCTATCTTGAAGGTGAATACGGCTATGAAGGCATCTACCTTGGCGTTCCTACAATTGTAGGCGGCAACGGTCTTGAGCAAATCATTGAGCTTGAACTGACAGACTATGAAAGAGCACAGCTGAATAAATCAGTTGAATCTGTCAAAAATGTCATGAAAGTATTATCCTAATAAAAAGAGAGAAAGGCTTGCTTGATAAAGCCTTTCTCTTTTTACTATAAATGAAAGCGTTATCACAGCCTTCTTTATTTCTTTTAAAAATGATGTAAAAGGCGAATTGTCGGAATGTCCTGCTTTCGCTAAAATAAAATCATGAAACATGTTAAGATGACATAAAATAGAGAAATAGGATGTCGGGGAATTATAATACTGGAGGCACAGCATGAACAAGAAAATTTTAGTTGTGGATGATGAAGAATCTATTGTTACTCTTTTACAGTACAATCTGGAACGGTCAGGCTATGATGTCATTACCGCCTCAGATGGAGAAGAAGCACTCAAAAAAGCGGAAACAGAGAAGCCTGATTTGATTGTGCTTGATGTAATGCTTCCAAAACTGGACGGAATCGAAGTGTGTAAGCAGCTGAGGCAGCAGAAACTGATGTTTCCCATTTTAATGCTGACAGCGAAGGATGAGGAATTCGACAAAGTATTAGGGCTTGAGCTCGGTGCAGATGATTATATGACCAAGCCGTTCAGTCCAAGGGAAGTCAATGCAAGAGTCAAAGCGATTTTAAGGCGTTCCGAAATGGCTGCGCCCTCTAGTGAAGTGAAAAACGATGAAACGGAAGGCCAGATTGTAATTGGCGATCTGAAAATCCTGCCTGATCATTATGAAGCGTACTTTAAAGAAAATCAGCTTGAACTGACACCGAAAGAATTCGAACTGCTGCTCTATTTAGGCAGGCATAAAGGCAGAGTGCTGACGAGAGACCTGCTGCTGAGCGCTGTCTGGAATTATGATTTTGCCGGAGATACCAGGATTGTTGATGTGCATATCAGCCATCTCCGCGACAAAATTGAAAGCAATACAAAAAAACCGATCTATATTAAAACGATTAGGGGATTGGGGTATAAATTGGAGGAGCCAAAAATGAATGAATAAATACCGTTTGCGCCTTTTTTCTGTACTCGTTGTCTGTATGATTCTGGTGTTTAGCGTCCTCGGGCTGTTTTTGCAGCAGCTCTTTGAAACATCTGATCAAAGGAAAGCAGAGGAACACATTGAAAAAGAAGCCAAATACATGGCTTCGCTGCTTGATGCCGGCAATCTGAATGATCAAGCAAATGAGAAAATCATTAAAGATGCAGGCGGCGCACTTGATGTGAACGCATCCGTTCTCGATACAGACGGCAAGGTGCTGTATGGGTCAAACGGGAGCGCGGCAGATTCTCAAAAGGTGCAGGCGCTTGTTTCTGGCCATGAGGGTGTTCTCTCAACAGCAGATAACAAGCTTTATTACGGGCTTTCGCTTAGAAGCGAAGGCGAGAAAACAGGATATATGCTGCTTTCTGCCCCTGAACATAACTCCGGCTTGAACGGCGAATTGTGGGGGATGCTGACGGCCAGTCTTTGTACCGCTTTTATCGTTATTATTTATTTTTATTCCACTATGACCTCGCGTTATAAAAGGTCAATTGAAGCAGCCACAAACGTAGCAACAGAGCTGTCCAAGGGGAATTACGATGCCCGAACGTACGGCGGCTATATCAGGCGCTCTGATAAGCTTGGCCGTGCGATGAACAGCCTTGCCGTTGATTTGATGGAAATGACGAGAACGCAGGAAATGCAGCGGGACCGGCTGCTGACAGTCATTGAAAATATCGGCTCCGGGCTGATTATGATTGATGGAAGAGGCTTTATCAATCTCGTAAACAGATCTTACGCCAAACAGTTTCATATCAACCCGAATCAGATGCTGCGCCGTCTTTATCATGATGCATTTGAACATGAAGAAGTGATCCAGCTTGTCGAAGACATCTTTATGACGGAGACAAAGAAGTGCAAGCTGTTAAGGCTGCCGATCAAAATTGAACGGCGTTATTTTGAGGTGGACGGCGTTCCTATTATGGGGCCGGATGATGAATGGAAAGGAATTGTACTTGTTTTCCATGACATGACAGAGACGAAGAAATTAGAGCAGATGAGAAAGGATTTTGTGGCTAATGTTTCTCATGAGCTGAAAACGCCGATTACGTCTATTAAAGGGTTTACGGAGACGTTATTGGACGGGGCAATGGAGGACAAAGAGGCGCTTAGTGAGTTTCTCTCTATTATTCTAAAGGAAAGCGAAAGGCTTCAGTCTTTGGTTCAGGATCTTCTCGATCTCTCAAAAATCGAGCAGCAAAACTTCACGCTCAGCATCGAAACATTTGAGCCAGCCAAAATGCTTGGTGAGATTGAAACGCTTCTGAACCATAAGGCGGATGAGAAAGGAATCTCCCTGCAACTGAATGTCCCGAAAGACCCGATCTATGTTTCGGGGGACCCGCACAGGCTGAAACAGGTATTTCTGAATCTCGTAAACAATGCGTTAACCTACACGCCTGAGGGGGGCTCTGTAGCGATCAATGTAAAGCCCGGAGAAACAGACATTCAGATTGAAGTTGCCGATTCCGGAATCGGCATTCAGAAAGAAGAAATTCCGCGTATTTTTGAACGTTTTTATCGCGTGGATAAAGACAGAAGCAGGAATTCAGGCGGAACCGGACTAGGCCTTGCGATCGTCAAGCATCTTATAGAGGCTCATGAAGGGAAAATTGATGTCACAAGTGAGCCGGGGCAGGGAACCGTCTTTACAGTGACATTGAAACGGGCCGCTGAAAAGTCCGCTTAATGTTTACAAAGGTTTAACAATATCTTCATGCACTGTTAAACCTATGCTGGTAGGATGTAGTAGAACCCCTTCATCCAAGGAGCCAATTTTGACGGCGGGAACCTTTTTGTGTTCCCGTCCTTTTTTGTGTCTTCTCTTCAGTTCACGTATTTTCCTTTCAAATTGAACTTTGTTAAAATAAGAGAAGCTATGATTACTAAGAGATGAACGGAAGCTGCGGCTTTTTTAGGAGGATATTGAATGACGGAACGAAAAAAATTAGTGCTTGTAGACGGAAACAGTTTGGCTTACCGTGCGTTTTTTGCATTGCCGCTGTTAAGCAATGATAAAGGTGTTCATACGAATGCGGTATACGGCTTTGCGATGATTTTGATGAAGATGCTTGAGGATGAAAAACCGACGCACATGCTGGTCGCATTTGATGCCGGGAAAACAACATTTCGTCACGGCACATTTAAAGAATATAAAGGCGGCAGACAGAAAACCCCGCCTGAGCTTTCCGAACAAATGCCTTTTATCCGCGAGCTGCTGGATGCCTATCAGATCAGCCGCTACGAACTGGAGCAATACGAAGCTGACGATATTATCGGCACACTGGCCAAATCGGCTGAAAAAGAAGGGTTTGAAGTTAAGGTTTTTTCTGGAGATAAGGATTTAACCCAGCTGGCAACAGACAAAACGACGGTTGCCATTACGAGAAAAGGAATTACCGATGTTGAATTTTACACACCCGAGCATGTCAAAGAAAAATACGGGCTTACGCCTGAACAAATCATTGATATGAAGGGTTTGATGGGCGATTCCTCAGATAATATCCCAGGTGTTCCCGGCGTCGGAGAAAAGACTGCAATTAAGCTTTTAAAACAGTTTGATTCCGTTGAAAAGCTGCTGGAGTCCATTGACGAGGTGAGCGGAAAAAAACTGAAGGAAAAGCTAGAGGAATTTAAGGATCAGGCATTGATGAGCAAGGAGCTTGCCACGATTATGACGGATGCGCCGATTGACGTATCTGTTTCCGGTCTGGAATATCAAGGCTTTAATCGTGAACAGGTCATTGCCATCTTTAAAGATCTTGGATTCAACACGCTTCTTGAACGGCTAGGGGAAGATAGTGAAGAAGCAGAACAGGATCAATCGTTTGAAGAAATAAATGTCACAACAGTCACAGACGTGACAAGCGATATATTGGTTTCTCCATCCTCATTTGTTGTTGAACAGATTGGCGATAATTATCATGAAGAGCCAATTCTCGGATTTTCGATCGTAAATGAAACGGGATCTTATTTTATTCCGAAAGACATTGCCGTTGAGTCTGAGGTGTTTAAAGAATGGGTGCAAAATGACGAGCAGAAGAAATGGGTCTTCGACAGCAAGCGGGCTGTTGTCGCTTTGCGCTGGCAGGGCATTGAGCTGAAAGGAGCCGAATTTGATACGCTCCTTGCGGCTTATATCATCAACCCGGGCAATTCATATGACGACGTTGCGAGTGTTGCTAAGGATTATGGCCTGCATATCGTTCAAAGCGACGAATCGGTTTACGGAAAAGGGGCAAAACGGGCGGTGCCGTCAGAAGATGTACTGTCTGAGCACCTTGTCCGAAAAGCGTTAGCCATCCAAAGCCTCCGTGAAAAGCTCGTTCAGGAGCTGGAGAACAACGATCAGCTTGAGCTGTTTGAAGAGCTCGAAATGCCGCTTGCCCTTATCCTCGGTGAAATGGAATCAACTGGCGTCAAGGTCGATGTTGACCGTTTAAAACGCATGGGTGAAGAACTGGGCGCGAAGCTGAAGGAATATGAAGAAAAAATCCATGAGATTGCGGGAGAGCCGTTTAATATCAATTCGCCTAAACAGCTCGGTGTCATCTTGTTTGAAAAGCTCGGGTTGCCTGTCGTGAAAAAAACAAAAACAGGCTATTCCACGTCTGCCGATGTGCTTGAAAAGCTGGCTGACAAGCATGATATTGTTGACTATATTTTGCAGTACAGACAAATCGGCAAGCTTCAATCGACATATATTGAAGGGCTTTTAAAGGTGACGAGACCGGATTCGCATAAGGTGCACACGCGCTTTAACCAGGCTTTAACCCAAACAGGGCGCCTCAGCTCGACTGATCCGAATCTGCAAAACATTCCAATCAGGCTTGAGGAAGGGCGCAAAATCCGCCAAGCTTTTGTGCCGTCTGAAAAAGACTGGATCATTTTTGCAGCAGATTATTCACAAATCGAGCTTCGGGTGCTTGCCCATATTTCTAAGGATCAAAATCTTATCGAAGCTTTTACAAATGATATGGATATTCATACGAAAACGGCAATGGATGTGTTCCATGTTGCTGAAGAGGAAGTGACATCTGCGATGAGGCGCCAGGCAAAAGCGGTCAACTTTGGCATCGTCTACGGCATCAGTGATTACGGGCTGTCACAGAACCTCGGCATTACCCGAAAGGAAGCCGGAGCATTCATCGACCGCTATTTGGAAAGTTTTCAAGGCGTAAAAGCGTACATGGAAGAGTCGGTTCAGGACGCGAAGCAAAAAGGCTACGTAACAACACTTATGCATCGCCGACGCTATATTCCTGAGCTGACGAGCCGAAACTTTAATATCCGCAGTTTTGCGGAGCGGACGGCAATGAATACACCGATTCAAGGAAGCGCCGCTGATATTATAAAGAAAGCCATGATAGATATGGCTGCCAAGCTGAAAGAAAAGCAATTGAAGGCAAGACTGCTGCTTCAAGTTCATGATGAATTGATTTTTGAAGCGCCAAAGGAAGAAATTGAAATCCTTGAAAAGCTTGTTCCTGAAGTGATGGAGCATGCGCTTGCATTGGATGTACCGTTAAAGGTGGACTTTGCGTCAGGCCCATCTTGGTACGATGCGAAATAAACAGAGATAGGAAGTGATGGATGTGCCGGAATTACCAGAGGTTGAAACAGTCCGGCGCACTCTGACCGGGCTTGTAAAGGGAAAAACAATCAAATCGGTAGAGATCAGATGGCCGAATATCATCAAACGGCCTGCCGAACCGGAGGAATTTGCGCGAATTCTAGCAGGAGAAACGATACAGTCCATCGGAAGACGGGGAAAGTTTTTGCTGTTTCATTTAGATCATTATGTTATGGTTTCTCACCTTCGAATGGAAGGAAAATACGGTCTTCATCAAGCGGAGGAGCCTGACGATAAACACGTGCATGTCATATTCACGATGACGGATGGAACACAGCTCCGTTACAGGGATGTGAGGAAATTTGGAACTATGCACTTATTTAAACCGGGAGAAGAAGCGGGCGAGCTCCCGCTTTCTCAGTTAGGGCCGGAGCCGGATGCAGAAGAATTTACAAGTGCGTATTTAAAAGAACGGCTTGCGAAAACAAACCGCGCTGTCAAAACTGCTCTACTGGATCAAAAAACGGTAGTTGGACTAGGGAACATTTATGTGGATGAGGCTCTTTTCAGAGCGGGTGTCCATCCCGAGACAAAAGCCAATCAATTATCAGATAAAACAATCAAAACCCTTCACGCTGAAATCAAAAACACCCTGCAGGAGGCGATTGATGCGGGCGGAAGCACAGTCCGTTCATATATCAACTCCCAAGGGGAAATCGGAATGTTCCAGCTGCAGCATTTTGTGTACGGAAAAAAAGACGAGCCGTGCAAAAATTGCGGAACGATGATTTCAAAAATTGTCGTCGGAGGCAGGGGCACGCATTTTTGTGCGAAGTGCCAGAAAAAATAGCAGCATAATGCTTCATCGTCCAAGCTGTTGGTGCATATATCAGTAACTCTGGAATTGAGGATGCCATTTTCGAAACACGGATTTTTCACTTTCCCATATATATGATTGTGATGAATCCCGGGCATTTCACATCTGATACAAGAGCACCAACAGAAAGGAAGAAACGGATATGCAAATGGTTTCTATACTGCTGCTGGCGTTGGCTGTCAGCTTGGACAGTTTTTCAGTCGGATTTACGTACGGATTGAGAAAAATGAAAATACCGTTTAAAGCGATTTTGGTTATCGCCTGCTGTTCCGGTGCTGTCATGTTTATCTCCATGCTGATCGGAAGCTTTCTCACAAAGTTTTTTCCTGTATATGTGACGGAGAAGCTTGGCGGTTTGATATTGGTTGGAATCGGTGCGTGGGTTCTGTATCAATTCTTCAAACCGGCAAAAGATAAAGAATACCTATTGCATGAAAAAACGCTGCTTAATTTAGAGGTTCGGTCATTAGGGATTGTGATTCATATTTTGAGAAAGCCTATGAGTGCGGATATCGACAAATCGGGTGTGATCAATGGAATTGAGGCGGTCTTATTGGGATTTGCCTTATCGATTGACGCATTCGGAGCAGGTATCGGGGCAGCCATTCTCGGTTTTTCACCGATTGTGATGAGCATTGCCGTTGCCTTCATGAGCTCGCTGTTTGTATCAATCGGAATCAACGCCGGCCATTTTCTGTCTAAGTGGAAATGGATTGATAAAATGGCGTTTTTGCCGGGGCTTCTGCTGATCACGATTGGGCTCTGGAAATTGTAAAAAGGAGTGGATCTCTTGACCTTAGTCATTGGTTTAACGGGAGGAATAGCTAGCGGCAAAAGCACGGTAGCCAATATGCTGATTGAAAAAGGGATAACAGTTATAGATGCAGATATCATTGCAAAACAAGCGGTAGAAAAAGGGATGCCGGCCTACCGGCAAATCATTGACGAATTTGGTGAAGACATACTGCTCTCAAATGGCGATATAGATCGAAAAAAGCTTGGAGCGCTGGTATTTACAAATGAACAAAAGCGTCTTGCTTTAAATGCAATTGTTCATCCCGCAGTCAGGCAGGAAATGCTCAAGCGCCGTGATAAAGCCATTGCAAATCGGGAGGTATTTGTTGTATTGGATATCCCGCTATTGTTCGAAAGTAAATTGGAATCATTGGTTGATAAAATTATTGTGGTCAGTGTGACAAAAGAGCTTCAGCTGGAACGTCTGATGAAGCGCAATCAGCTGACGGAAGAAGAAGCGGTCAGCCGTATCCTTGCTCAAATGCCCTTAGAGGAAAAAACAGCAAGAGCAGATCAAGTCATCGATAACAGCGGCACGCTTGAAGTGACCAAACGCCAGCTGGATGAAATTATCGCCTGCTGGGCATAATACAAAAAACACCGTTCAAAATGAACGGTGTTTTTTTCATTAAAAATCAAAGTTGTCCGGATCAGGACCGACGCGCAGGTTTTCATTCAGCGCATCAATTCGGTTCATGTCGTCCTGTGTTAATTCAAAGTCAAATACGCTTGCATTTTCTTTAATGCGGTGTTCCTTCGTTGATTTAGGAATCGTAATGATGCCATGCTGCAGATCCCAGCGCAAAATGATTTGTGCGACAGATTTGTTATATGTTTGAGCAATGTCTGCCAGCACAGGATGATTCAGCAGCTGCCCCTGCATTAAAGGCGACCAGGCTTCCATCTGGATGCCCTGTTTTTGGCAGTATGCCATCAGCTCTTTTTGTGTAAGTCGCGGATGGAATTCTACTTGGTTGATCATAGGCTTGATTTCGGCAGCCGTCATCAAATCTTCAAGATGATGGATTTGGAAGTTGCTCACGCCGATCGCTTTGACACGGCCTTCTTTATAAAGTGTTTCAAGCGCTCTCCATGCTTCTTTGTATTTTCCCTCTACAGGCCAGTGGATGAGGTATAAATCTAAATAGTCCAAACCAAGTTTTGACAGGCTTGTTTCAAAAGCGGCGAGTGTTTCCTCGTATCCTAAATCTGCATTCCACACTTTTGATGTAATAAATAGGTCCTCTCTTGAGATGCCTGCTTCGTCAATACCTTGCTGAAGTCCTTCTCCGACTCCAGCTTCATTTCCGTAGATAGCGGCAGTATCAATACTGCGGTATCCGTGAACAATGGCAGTTTTAACTGCGTTTACCAGTTCAGATCCTTCTTCCACTTGGAATACGCCGAGCCCGAACCATGGCATTTTTACTCCGTTATGAAGTGTTGCTGTTGCTTGTAAATGTGTTGTCATGTTGATTTCCTCCTTTAAAATTGTCAGGCTTCCTGCAAATCCCGTTTTTCCATCAAACGGCTCCAGCCTGTTAAAATAATTGCACCGACTACCATTAATCCGCCTATCCAAGCGGTATGAATCAATCCGATTGAATCGGTGATCACACCGCCAAGGTATGAGCCAAGCGCAATCCCGGCATTAAAGGCAGCGATATTCATCGCGGATGCGACGTCAACTGCACTCGGGACAAAACGCTCAGCCAGCATAACGACATACACCTGAAGGCCAGGCACATTCATAAAGGCCAGCAATCCCATACAGAGAATGGTAATGAGGCCTGCTGTTTGGTATGGAGCCGTAAATGTGAGTACAAACAGAACGAGTGCCTGTACAATAAACATATAAAATAAAGCGGCAATCGGATTTCGGTTTGACAGCTTTCCGCCGATCATATTGCCGATTGCAATGGCGATTCCGTACCCGAGCAGGATCACTGCTACAGTTCCGGCTTTAAAGCCTGTTACTTCCTGAAGCAGGGGAGACAGATACGTGAATACAACGAATGTTCCTCCGTATCCAAGCGCTGTAATGAAAAATAAAAGCAATAACCGGCCGTTTGTCACAAGCTTCAATTGATCCCGCATTGTTGTTTTTGTCCCTTTTCGTAATTTGGACGGAACAAGAATGCCATTTGTAATGAAAGCAATGATTCCGACGGCGATAATGACCATAAAGGCAAAACGCCAGCCGAACTGCTGGCCGATAAACGTGCCGAAAGGAACTCCGGTTACAGTTGCCACAGTGAGGCCCGTAAACATAATCGAAATCGCGCTGGCCCTTTTATCCTCCGGGACAATATCTGCTGCGATCGTTGAACCGATCGACATAAACACTCCGTGTGAAAAAGCTGATATCACACGTGCTGCTAATAAAATCCCGATGCTCGAGGCCGTAGCGGCCATCGTATTCCCCGCAATAAAAATGAACATGATCCAAAGCAATAGCGTCTTTCGTGACATGCTTGAAGTCAATGAAGTTAAAATAGGGGCGCCGAATGTAACGCCAAGCGCATATAGGGAAACGGTCAATCCCGCTGTTGTGACAGGAATGTCCAGGTCATTTGCAATTAACGGCAAAAGGCCGACGCTGATAAATTCGGTTGTCCCTATGGCGAAAGCACTTACGGCCAACGCCAGTAATGCAGGAATGCTGCTTTTATTGGCTGAAGTCATTATAATCCTCCTTTGTGTCATGTGTTGTATGATTGAAATTCTGCCGAGTAAGCTATATAAATAAAAAAGAGCAGATTCAAATCAGCCGGCAAATGTGATTATGAAAGATATCGTCAAGAAAGAAAAGTACGTACTTTAAAGTGCTATAGTCACTTTTTGGTGCCTGTAAGGAGAATGAACAGTATGGAGAAGAAAAAATATAATATCTCTGTTGAAGCGACCCTTGAAGTCATCGGCGGGAAATGGAAATGCGTCATTTTATGCCATCTGACGCACGGAA
The DNA here is from genome assembly GCF_026790125.1 of Bacillus sp. N12A5. NCBI lineage: Bacteria > Bacillati > Bacillota > Bacilli > Caryophanales > Bacillaceae > Bacillus > Bacillus sp. N12A5. The sequence continues at coordinate 183,956 of NZ_JALAMR010000008.1, forward strand.
AAAAACGCACGAATGAATTAAAGCGCCTGATGCCTAACATTACGCAAAAAATGCTGACCCAGCAGCTGCGTGAGCTGGAAGCGGACGGTGTCATAAACCGGATCGTGTATAACCAGGTTCCCCCTAAAGTGGAATACGAGCTCAGCGAATATGGCCGCAGCTTAGAAGGGATTTTAGACATGCTGTGTGCTTGGGGAGCGAATCATATAAACAGAGTGTACGGAGATACATTTTCTGTGTTAGAAGAAAGTGTGCTCAATGATAAGCTAAAACAGGAATCATAAAAAGAGCAGTCAGTGCGGAGCGCTGGCTGCTTTTTTGGATCTTACGCCTGATATTGTGTGCAAGAAAGCCTATGATGCATCATAAATTAGTGTTGTAATCGTTGATTTTTATCAATATGTACTGGCGAATTCGTTTTAATGTGTTATACTAATTTTAGATAGTAACAAATTAGGATGGCATAATTGATAAGGGGTGTCCAACATGAAGGTAAAAGTAGCGATAAACGGGTTTGGAAGAATCGGAAGAATGGTTTTTAGAAAAGCAATGTTAGACGATCAAATTCAACTAGTGGCCATTAACGCCAGCTATTCCGCAGAAACGCTGGCTCATTTAATAAAGTATGACACAATTCACGGCAGGTACGAAAAAGAGGTTGTGGTTAGTGAAGACAGCCTGATCGTAAATGGAAAGAAAGTGCTTTTGTTAAACAGCCGTGATCCAAAACAGCTTCCTTGGGGAGAATATGATATTGACATTGTCGTTGAAGCAACAGGGAAATTTAATTCAAAAGATAAAGCGATGGGCCATATAGAAGCGGGTGCGAAAAAGGTCATTCTGACTGCTCCGGGAAAAAATGAAGACGTTACCATTGTGATGGGCGTAAATGAGGATCAATTCGACGCTGACCGCCATGTCATCATTTCAAATGCATCATGCACGACAAACTGTCTTGCACCTGTCGTAAAAGTGCTTGATGAAGAATTTGGCATTGAGAGCGGCCTGATGACAACAGTCCACGCGTATACGAATGACCAAAAAAATATTGATAATCCGCACAAAGATTTGCGGCGGGCGCGGGCATGCGGCGAATCGATCATTCCGACGACAACCGGGGCAGCAAAGGCGCTTTCGCTCGTGCTGCCGCATCTGAAAGGAAAGCTTCACGGCCTCGCCTTGCGTGTCCCTGTACCAAACGTCTCACTAGTTGATCTTGTTGTCGATCTGAAAACTGACGTAACGGCTGAAGAGGTAAACGAGGCATTTAAGCAGGCGGCCAAAACGTCGATGTATGGTGTGCTTGATTATTCAGATGAACCGCTCGTTTCAACTGATTACAATACGAATCCTCACTCAGCGGTCATTGACGGGCTTACGACAATGGTAATGGAAGACAGGAAAGTCAAGGTGCTTGCATGGTATGACAACGAATGGGGCTACTCGTGCAGAGTGGTTGATCTGATCCGCCATGTAGCGGCACGAATGAAACATCCGTCTGCTGTATAAAATAAAGTCATGGACACATTTTAAAGAAAAAACCCTTAACAGCATATTTCTGAAAAAACGCACCTTGCAAATTAGACTTAAACACAGTATACTATTTTTCGTGAACTTCTTGCTTGAGACTGTTTCGGAATTACTTAAAGGGTTAGGACCTCTCCGGACTAACTTTCCCCCGTGGTAAATGGCCGACCCAGTTGTTGGAATTTCACTTTTTAATTCTTGTTAAGGGGGGTCCATGACTATGGAAACAATGGGGCGTCACGTTATCTCCGAGCTATGGGGATGCGATTTTGATAAGCTGAATGACATGGATTTTATTGAAAAAACGTTTGTAAATGCTGCTCTAAAATCAGGTGCTGAGGTGCGAGAGGTTGCATTTCACAAATTTGCACCGCAAGGCGTAAGCGGAGTTGTGATTATTTCTGAATCACACTTAACGATTCACAGTTTTCCTGAGCACGGATATGCGAGCATTGATGTTTATACTTGTGGAGACTTAGATCCTAATGTTGCTGCTGATTACATCGCAGAGGCATTGCATGCTGATACAAGAGAAAACATTGAAATACCGAGAGGAATGGGGCCTGTGCAAATTAAGCAGGCGCAAGCGAAAGTACTATAATGTAAACACGAACACAAAGGGAGCTGTAGCTAAAAAGCCATTATGCGCTTTTTAGCTTATGCTCCTTTTATTTTTATAAACAAACAAGGGCGGTCAGCTTTTTCTTTTTTCATTTTTTTTGTAAAATAAGAAAGAGATTTTCACAAACCACCTGATGCTGTAGATACAGCTTACACAACGGCTCTCCCGACAGATGGCTGTCACATTTATTTTGAAAAGGCGGAGGCTGCCGAAAATACATTGCAGGGAACGAAATAGTTGGGAGCTGATTTTATTGAAATGTCCTTCATGCCAGCATAACGGAACGCGAGTCCTTGATTCACGGCCTGTGGATGACGGAAAATCCATTCGCCGAAGACGCGAGTGCGAATCCTGCCACTACCGGTTTACAACCTTTGAGAAAGTGGAGGAAACCCCGCTGATCGTCGTGAAAAAAGAGGGCGTGCGTGAGGAATTCAGCAGAGAAAAAATGCTGCGCGGCCTCATAAAAGCATGTGAAAAAAGACCTGTTTCACTCAAAACGCTTGAAGACATGTGCTTTGATATTGAAAAAGAACTTCGCAATCAAGGCTGCTCTGAGGTGAAAAGCGAGCTTGTCGGAGAAATGGTCATGGACCGGCTGGCTAAGATTGATGAAGTCGCGTATGTGCGGTTCGCGTCCGTCTATCGGCAGTTTAAAGATATAAATGTCTTTATTGATGAATTAAAAGATTTAATAAAGAAAGAGCGTTAAAAGAGCTAAGAGGATTCTTCTAGCTCTTTTCTCATGTGCAAAATTGGCATTTGATAGATATAAGAAACGGTGTAAAATGAAAGGTAGAAACAAATTCGGAAGGTTTGAGAATGTATGGCTGACTATTGGAAAGATGTACTGCCTGTAGATCCGTATGTGGTCAAAAGCAGATCAATGCTGCAGGATATTGACAGACAAATTATCACACAACTGTATCAGCCCTTAATCGGCCCTGTTGCATTCTCTCTTTATATGACATTGTGGGGAGAGCTTGAACAAAACCGCCTGTGGGGCGGGGAGTCTACACATCGACAGCTGATGGGAATGACGCAGTCCAACTTAAAAACGATCCATCAGGAACAGGGAAAGCTCGAGGGCATCGGATTGCTGAAGGTATATATGAAAGAATCCGAGCGGCAGGAGCGCCTCTTTATATATGAACTTCTTCCGCCGCTTAGGCCAAACGAGTTTTTTGAAGACGGAATGCTGAATGTTTTCCTGTACAATAGAGTCGGGAAAACAAAATATCAGCAATTAAAACAATTCTTCACGCACCCGGCTATTTCAGAAGATGCGAAGGACATCACGCGGCCGTTTAATCATGCGTTTGAATCACTCCAGCCGAGTGAATGGAAGCTCACACCTCATATGGAGGAAACGGTGAGACTTGAGCCGGGCACAGAATATACTTCTGTCGGACAAGCTCCGTCTTACACCATAACGGAGGATGTATTTGATTTTGATTTGTTTTTAGCGGGGCTATCTGAGACGATGATTCCGAGAAAAGCGATGACCCAGCAGGTGCGGGAGACAATCAAAAAGCTATCTTATCTGTACGGCATAGACCCTTTGCAGATGCAAAATGTCGTCATGAGCGCCATTGATGAGCGTGACGTGATTACGACGGAGGCTTTAAGAAAAGCGGCAAGCGACTGGTATCAAATCGAGAGAAACGGACAGCTGCCTGACTTAGTGGAAAAAACACAGCCGATCCATTTGCGTGAAGGCGAAAAACCGGCCGAAGAGGATTCACTGGACGGGAAGCTGATCGCATTGCTTGAGGCAATTTCTCCGAAGAAGCTGCTGCAGGACATTGCCGACGGAACAGAGCCGTCAAAAGCTGATCTGAAAATCATAGAAGAAATTATGTTTGAACAAAAGCTCGAGCCAGGCGTCACAAATGTGTTAATTTATTATGTCATGCTGAAAACCGACATGAAGCTGTCGAAAAACTATATCCAAAAAATCGCCTCGCATTGGGCACGCAAAAAGGTAAAAACAGTCAGAGAAGCGATGAAGCTTGCGATAGAGGAAAACCGCCAGTACCTTGAATGGGCTGAAGGAAAAGCAAATCAGTCTTCGAAGCGAAACCAAAAAGTGATACGTGAAGAAAAACTGCCTGATTGGATGAAGAAAGAAAAAGAAACTGCGTCAGGTTCAGAGACCGGACAGCAGAAGCTGCATCCGCAGGATTTGGAAGAACAGAAGAAAAAGATGATGGAAGAAATGCAAAAACTGAAAAAATACTCTGCCTATTAAAGACAGAGATGCGGGGTGAAGGAATAGATGGAACCAATCGGCCGTTCCCTGCAGGGCGTAACCGGCAGGCCGGATTTCCAAAAACGTCTTGAGCAAATGAAGGCTAAAGTGATGAAAGATCAAGATGTTCAGGCCTTTTTGAAGGAAAACGAAGAAGTGATTGACCAAAAAATGATCGAAAAGAGCTTAAATAAGCTTTATGAATATATCGGGCAAAGCAAGAATTGCTCCTACTGTTCAGATGATGAAGATTGCAACAATTTATTGGAGGGCTACCATCCGAAGCTTGTTGTCAATGGACGTGCTATTGATATCGAGTATTATGAATGTCCGGTCAAACGGAAGCTCGACCAGCAGAAAAAACAAAAGTCTCTTATGAAAAGCATGTATATCCAGAAGGATCTCCTCGGAGCGACGTTCCAGCAGGTCGATATCAGTGACCCGAGCAGGCTTGCGATGTTCCAGCATGTTACAGATTTTCTGAAAAGCTATAATGAGACGGGAAAAGGGAAAGGACTGTATTTATACGGGAAGTTCGGGGTAGGAAAAACGTTTATGCTCGCTGCGATTGCCAATGAGCTGGCGGAAAAAGAGTATTCCTCCATGATCGTCTATGTGCCCGAATTTGTGAGAGAGCTTAAGAATTCGCTGCAAGACCAGACATTGGAAGAGAAGCTTAACATGGTAAAAACAACACCCGTATTGATGCTTGATGACATCGGAGCAGAATCAATGACAAGCTGGGTAAGGGATGAAGTCATCGGAACGGTGCTTCAGCACAGAATGTCCCAGCAGCTGCCAACGTTCTTTTCTTCTAATTTCTCACCTGACGAGCTGAAGCATCATTTTACGTATTCGCAGAGGGGAGAAAAAGAAGAAGTAAAAGCGGCAAGATTAATGGAGCGGATATTATATCTGGCTGCTCCGATCCGCCTTGACGGAGAAAACCGCCGACATCCATAATTGCTGCGGTTCAAAGGGGAAGGAACTGAGGGTATGAAACGAAAAACGGCTGTTAAATGGCTGGCAGTGCTTGCAGGTGCTGGTTTACTCTATTGGGGAAATAAAACGTATTTGAATGTATCGCCGAAAGAAATCAGGGTATGGATATTGTCATTTGGGGTCTTTGCGCCGCTTATGTTTATCGGGATATCCATCGTCAGGCCTCTTGTTTTATTTCCGGTATCTGTTATTTCTATAGCGGGCGGACTTGCGTTCGGTCCGCTTCTCGGCACACTTTACACTTTATTCGGTTCGATGTGCGCTTCAGCTGTATCGTTTTTTGCGGCCGGATTGTTTGCGGGAAAAAAGAACAGTCATTACGAAAAGCTGGAAGCCATCCAGAAGCAGATGGAGGATAGCGGATTTTTTTATATCTTTCTTTTAAGAATCCTGCCGATCAATTTTGATTTTGTCAGCTATGCGGCAGGCCTTTCCAATGTCAAAGCGCTCCCGTATTTTGCGGCGACGGCCGCGGGAATCATTCCTGGGACGATTGCGCTTAATGTGCTGGGTGCGAGCTTTTTGGCTGGCAATCTGCCCGCTTTCTTTATGGTGCTCGCTTTGTATATCGTGTTTATCTCACTGCCGTTCATCTTCAGAAAGAAAATGCAAAACTTGTTCCAAGAATCAAATTAAGATTTGCCAGTGACCTTTACGTCTATTTTAAAAACATCCCCCATATACTTGTAACAGATGCCGTAAGGGGGGACAAACATGCTTGAAATAATCTTTGAAGATGACCATGATGCAGCTGCTTTTTTACATCTCATTCAGCATTCGGACGATCGGAACAATATCATTGTCCGTGAAGGCATACGAAAAATCGGGATTGAAAAGGCGAAGCCGGCTTTCTCTATTCAGCGTTTTATGGAGCCGATTCTGGTCAAATTTTTTTTAGAATGCAAAGAAGACGAGCATATGCTGTCATTAATTGAGGGAACATATTTCTTCACGGACCAGGATGAACAGCAGCAAATCCTTCAGCTCGCACACAGTATTATTGAAGGAGAAGCTGACGACTTTCCGTTTGAGCCGCTCAAGCTTTCGCGGAAACAATCTATTTTGGATGAACTTCAAACGATCTGTTTAGAGGAAGGCGTATTTTCCATTCGTTCCTTTCAGACCTTCCGACTCGGACAATATTACAAGCAGCTGAGAGATATTACGGAAGCGGCGATAGATGAATATAAGATGGAACAGGAATATCAAAATTTTATTCAAACACTCAGAGACTATGTAACAGCCAAACAGCCGCGAATCAAAAAGGTGCATATTGTCCATGATGGATCATTCACAATATGGGAGCTGCGCTATGTGCCGGAACGGGAAAAAATGAAATACATAGACAGGCGATTTGTCCGGGATCATCCTATGTACATTGATTCTCATTTGCTCGCGCCGCTGATTTCCATCGCGCCTGATGAAGTGGTGCTCTATACCGACCAGCCCGAGCACATGATGGCAAGGACCATTCAAAACGTATTTCAAGAGAGAATGGAAATGCTTCCTCTGCATGCTTTTACGGACACAGAAATACCGGTAAAGCACTCAGAAGGATAAGAACCGGCAGCCTGTATATATAAGGCTGTCGGTTTGGAAAAAAGGAAATGCGAGCGTGTTGATTTTTTGGAATGAACAATTTATAATACATAGGAGATTAAGAAAGACACACGTATTGATAAGGACATGAAGGAATGATACCGGCTCAAAGAGAGGGAAGCCACGGCTGAAAGCTTCCCAGCTAAGGACCATTCGCTTTACCGCCTTTGAACTTCAGCTGTGAACCCCTTTGACAAGGAGCAGTAATGGCTGACGGGAACTCCCGTTATAGAGCTTAGAGCCGCAGGAGCCATGAGTTGGCTTTGCGGAAAAAAGGGTGGAACCACGATTCCGTTTATTCAACCTCGTCCCTTTCATAGGGGGCGGGGTTTTTATATGCAAAAAAAGGAGTGACAAAGATGTCAGATATGGTAAAAATCACATTTCCTGATGGAGCAGTCAAGGAGTTTGCGAAAGGAACAACAACAGAAGATATCGCGGCATCCATCAGTCCGGGATTAAAGAAGAAATCATTAGCCGGAAAACTGAACGGAAAAGAAATCGATTTGAGAACACCGATTAATGAGGACGGTACAGTGGAAATCATTACAGAAGGCTCAGAAGAAGGTCTTCAAATTATGCGCCACAGTACGGCTCACTTGCTGGCTCAAGCGATTAAACGCATATACAAAGATGTCAAATTCGGTGTCGGTCCGGTGATCGAAAACGGTTTTTACTATGATGTAGAAATGGAAGAAGCGATTACTCCGGAAGATCTGCCGAAAATTGAGAAAGAAATGAAAAAAATCGTCAATGCGAACCTTCCGATCGTTCGAAAAGAAGTCAGCCGTGAAGAAGCGAAAGCCCGTTTTGCAGAAATCGGCGACGATCTGAAGCTTGAACTATTGGATGCGATTCCTGAAGGAGAAACTGTTTCGATCTATGAGCAAGGCGAATTCTTTGACCTGTGCCGCGGCGTACACGTTCCTTCAACAGGAAAAATCAAAGAGTTTAAGCTGCTAAGTCTTGCAGGCGCATACTGGCGCGGTGACAGCAACAACCAAATGCTTCAGCGCGTATACGGCACCGCCTTCTTCAAAAAAGCTGATCTTGAAGAGCATCTTCGTATGCTTGAGGAAGCGAAAGAGCGTGACCACAGAAAGCTCGGCAAAGAATTAAAGCTGTTTGCAAATTCTCAAAAAGTCGGACAAGGCCTGCCGCTTTGGCTGCCAAAAGGCGCGACAATCCGCCGCGTAATCGAGCGCTATATTGTTGATAAAGAAATCAGCCTCGGCTATGAGCACGTATACACACCTGTGCTTGGAAGCAAAGAGCTGTATGAAACATCTGGACACTGGGATCATTATCAAGAAGGCATGTTCCCTCCGATGGAAATGGATAATGAAACACTTGTGCTCCGTCCGATGAACTGTCCGCACCATATGATGATCTATAAAAACGACATCCACAGCTACCGCGAGCTTCCGATTCGTATTGCGGAGCTAGGAACAATGCACCGCTATGAAATGTCAGGTGCGCTGTCAGGTCTTCAGCGCGTGCGCGGCATGACATTAAACGATGCACACATCTTTGTGCGCCCCGATCAAATTAAGGATGAGTTTATCCGTACTGTCCGTTTAATCCAGGAAGTATATGAAGACTTCGGCTTAAGTGATTACACTTTCCGTCTGTCTTACCGTGATCCGGAAGACACAGAGAAATATTTTGATGATGATGAAATGTGGAACAAAGCGCAATCCATGCTGAAAGAGGCAATGGACGAAATCGGCCATGACTATTACGAAGCAGAAGGTGAAGCGGCATTCTACGGTCCTAAACTAGATGTTCAGGTGAAAACAGCGATCGGCAAAGAAGAAACATTGTCTACAGTTCAGCTTGATTTCTTATTGCCTGAACGGTTCGATCTGACTTATATCGGTGAAGACGGCAAGCAGCACCGTCCGGTTGTTATTCACAGAGGTGTCGTATCAACAATGGAACGCTTTGTTGCCTTCTTAATTGAAGAGCACAAAGGCGCGCTGCCAACATGGCTTGCACCGGTTCAATTCCAAGTCATCCCGGTTTCCCCGGCTGTGCATTTAGACTACGCGAAAAAAGTGCAGGAACGCCTGCAGCGTGAAGGCCTCCGTGTAGAAGTCGACAGCCGCGATGAAAAAATCGGCTACAAAATCCGTGAAGCGCAAATGCAAAAAATTCCGTACATGCTTGTGGTCGGTGACCAAGAAGCAGAAAACGGAGCGGTAAACGTTCGTAAGTACGGAGAACAGAAATCTGACACCATTTCACTTGATGATTTTGTGAAAAAGGCAGTAGCTGAAGCGAAAAAATAAGATAAAAAGCATGATCTCATTGAAGAGATCATGCTTTTTTATTTCTCCAATATAGGAAACAAATCATGAAGGCTGCTGATGATGTAATCAGGCGTTACGTCAGTTTCTTTTTTCTTATCCGTCCGGTTGATCCAGACGGTTTTGATTCCGGCTCTTGAAGCGCCTAAAATATCAGTATTCAAATTATCGCCGACCATGATCGCATCATCTTTTTCAATATTCATCAGCTTAAGGCAGTGTTCAAAAATGGAAACATCCGGTTTCCCTTTGCCGAAAGCGCCTGAAATGACGATTTCATTGAAATAAGGGGTGAGCTCAGGCACGCCGGCGAGCTTCTCCTTTTGCAGGCTCGGATCGCCGTTTGTCAAAAGCAGCAATTCATACTTGCTCTTTAGTTGATCGAGTACAGCAAATGTCTCATCATATACAAACGGGCGTCTTCTGCGCTCTGCCGCAAAAAACTCTCCTAAAAATTCGCCGTATGCCGGATCATCGATGCCAAGCGCCTTCAGTCCGTTTGTCCATGCGTTTCTTCTATACTCCGGCACAATCTTGTTCAGCTTCTGAAATCCTTCACTGATCGGCTCTGAGAAATTGGACCACAGGCCTTCAAACGGGTTAATGCCGATCATCACTGTATATGGATACGTCTCATAAGACATGTACAATTCTCTCGCCGCTTCGCGAACAGCTTCTTCGAATTTCTGCGGGTCAAGGCCATATTTTTTCTCCGCCTGTAAACAAGTTTCTGCAAATGTTGTGCTGACGCTTTTTTCGTCCCAAAGTAGTGTGTCGTCTAAATCAAAAAATACGGCTTTCATGATCTTCTCCTCTGCTTCAGATTCAAATCTTTCTGCCAAAAGGCTCATGTTTTATTTTACAATAGATAATAGCCTTGTGAAATATGTTTTCAGATGATTTTAAAAAAACAGTCAGCCATGAAACTCCTGCCGAAACATGCTAGAATGAAAGCGAAAGAACAGGTGACATGCATGATTCATTTAATGATTATGATGCTTGAGAGGGTAGGGATTATTGTTATACTGGGGTTCATTCTCGCCCATACGAAGCTTTTCAGACAAGCGCTGCAACATCAGGACGGCTATAAAGGGAAAGCCGTATTAATTTCTATTTTTTCTCTCTTCAGCATCATCAGTAATTATACAGGCATTGAAATTCAAAAAAATATGATTGTGAACAATGACTGGGTGTTTGCGATCGATCCGTCTGGCTCCATTGCGAATACCCGTATTTTAGGCGTGGAAATCGGAGGCCTTCTCGGAGGCCCGTTTGTAGGGGCTGGAATCGGCGTACTGGCGGGGCTGCATCGTTTTTCGCTCGGCGGCAGCACGGCCTTAAGCTGTGCGGTATCATCTGTTTTAGCAGGTGTTCTTGCAGGCTTGATCGGCAGGTATTTTACGAAGCGCTACCGAATGCCGACGCCGCGTGTCGCCGCACTTGTGGGAATCGGCATGGAGTCACTGCAAATGATTATTATTTTGCTGATGGCAAAGCCGTTCAGTGACGCTTGGGAGCTTGTCAGCATGATCGGGATTCCAATGATACTCATCAATGGGACTGGCAGTTTTATTTTTCTGTCGATTATTCAAGCGATCAATCGCAAGGAAGAGCAGGCAAGGGCGCTTGAAACGCACCGAGTACTGACAATTGCTGATCAGACGCTTCCATTTTTTCGCCAAGGACTAAATGAAAACTCCTGTAAAAGTGTAGCCGCTATTATCCATAAGCTGACCGGAACGGATGCGGTGTCTCTCACTGATAAAGAAAAGATCCTTGCGCATGTCGGCGCGGGAATGGATCATCACATCCCATCAAAAAGCTTGATCACCGGCCTGTCCAAAAAGGTGATTAAAACAGGGCAAATTATGAAGGCGATTTCACAGGAAGAGATTGAATGCACACATTCTGAATGCCCTTTGCACGCGGCAATTGTCCTGCCGCTGACATCAAACGGAAATACAATCGGCACCTTAAAAATGTACTTTAAAAATCCGGCAGGCCTGAGTCAGGTAGAGGAGGAGCTTGCTGAGGGGCTGGCCATGCTGTTTTCGACACAGCTTGAGCTTGGGGAAGCAGAGCTGCAAAGCAAGCTTCTCAAGGATGCTGAAATCAAAGCGCTTCAAGCACAGGTGAATCCGCATTTTTTATTTAATGCGATCAATACAATTTCTGCGTTATGCCGCACGGATGTTGAAAAAACCCGTAAGCTCTTATTGCAGCTCAGCGTTTATTTTCGTTCAAACCTTCAAGGAGCGAGACAGCTGCTGATTCCGCTCTCAAAGGAGCTGAACCATCTTCACGCTTATTTGTCATTAGAGCAGGCGCGTTTTCCCGGGAAATATAAGATTGAGCTCAATATCGACAGCAGGCTGGAGCAGATTGAAATTCCTCCGTTTGTTTTACAGGTGCTTGTGGAGAACGCGCTTCGGCATGCGTTTCCGAAGAAACAAGACATGTGCAAAGTTACGGTCTGTGTCTTATCTGATGATACATCCGTCTATATGAAGGTGACGGATAACGGACGGGGAATTCCGCCAGACATCCTTCCGGAGCTGGGAAAGAAACCGTTTCCGTCTAAGGAGGGAACCGGTACGGCGCTCTATAACCTGAATCAGCGCCTGATTGGTTTATTCGGACAGCAGGCCGCACTGAATATCAGGAGTGAGGTTCAGAAAGGGACAGAGGTTTCCTTTCGAGTGCCAATGCAACATATGAAAGAGGGAGAAGAACATGCTCAGGGTGTTAATAGTTGATGATGAGATGCTGGCAAGGGATGAACTGGCTTACTTGCTCAAGCGGACCAATGAGGAAATGGAAATCAATGAAGCGGAAAATATTGAATCTGCTTTTGACCAAATGATGGATCAAAAGCCTGACTTGCTGTTTTTAGACGTTGATTTATCCGGAGAAAACGGTTTTGATATTGCAAAGAGATTGAAGAACATGAAGCATCCTCCTGCTGTTGTGTTTGCGACGGCATATGACCAGTATGCACTCAAAGCATTTGAGGTGGACGCCCTTGATTATTTAACCAAGCCTTTCGATGAGGAAAGAATTCAGCAAACGCTGAAAAAATATAAAAAAGTCAATCGGGATATTGTTGAAACAGATCAGAGCAGTCATTCCGGCCAGCACAAACTCGCACTATCTGTAGGAGAATCAATAGTGATCGTAGATACGAAGGACATTATCTATGCCGGAACGGAAGATGGTCACGTCAATGTAAAAACCTTCGATACATCGTATACGGTCAGCGATACGCTCGTTGTCATTGAGAAAAAGCTGTCTGATGCTGGTTTTATCCGCGTCCATCGGAGCTTTGTCGTCAATACCGAATATCTTAAAGAAATTCAGCCGTGGTTTAATTCAACCTATAACCTGATTATGAAAGATGGATCAAAAATACCGGTCAGCCGGACATATGCGAAGGAATTGAAAAAGCTGCTCCATATTTGATGGGCGGCTTTTTGCATTTCAGCCATTTGTTTCTGCAACTCAGTCCCGCTATTCGGCATGTTATCTTGTAAGCGCTTTATAACAAGGGATTCTTATTTATAATGGGGGTACCAAAGAGAAAGAGGTGAAGAAAATGAGTGCTAAAAAAGTGTACGGGTTTTTAACACAAGCATTTATTTTTGCCGTCATTATGCTGGTTTCAAATATGATTGCCGCTATTGTCCCAATCCCTATCCCGGCATCGGTTGTAGGGTTGGTCTTATTATTTCTCCTATTATGTTTGAAAGTCATTAAACTGGAACAAGTAGAAACGCTCGGAACGTCTTTAACCTCTCTGATCGGATTTTTATTTGTTCCGTCTGGTATATCTGTTATGAATTCGCTTGGTGTGATGCAGCAATACGGTCTGCAAATTGTTCTTGTCATTCTGCTTGCGACCATTATATTGCTGGGGGCTACGGGATTGTTTTCTCAGCTGATTCTTTCAATCAGCGGAAAACGCAAGACTGCGGCAGACGTGAAAACAACAAAAACAGTGCAAAGCCCGCAGAACAATAACGAACTCGTTCACCATTAAGGAAACAGGAGGTTCATCAGATGGAAAGCACAATGAGTCCTTATTTCGGAATTGTCGTATCACTTGCTGCATTCGGCATCGGCACCTTTTTATTCAAGAAAACGAAAGGCTTCTTCCTTTTCACTCCTTTGTTTGTTGCCATGGTGCTTGGGATCGCATTTTTAAAAATCGGCGGTTTTTCCTACGCGGACTATAATAACGGAGGAGAAATCATTAAGTTTTTCCTTGAACCGGCGACGATCGCTTTTGCCATTCCTTTGTACAAACAAAGAGACAAGCTCAAAAAATATTGGTGGCAAATCATGTCCTCCATTATTGTCGGCTCTATCTGCTCTGTCACGATTGTTTATTTGCTTGCAAAAGGCATTCATCTCGATTCGGCTGTCATGAAAAGCATGCTGCCGCAGGCTGCAACAACGGCAATTGCGCTTCCGTTATCAAAAGACATCGGAGGCATTAGCGACATCACTGCCTTTGCGGTCATCTTTAACGCTGTCATTGTATATGCGCTCGGGGCATTGTTCTTAAAGGTGTTTAAAGTAAAGAATCCGATTTCTAAAGGATTGGCTCTCGGAACGTCCGGACATGCACTCGGTGTAGCGGTCGGGATCGAGATGGGAGAAGTTGAAGCTGCGATGGCAAGTATCGCTGTTGTCGTAGTAGGAGTGGTAACGGTTCTGGTCATACCTGTTTTCATGCAGCTGATCGGAGGATAAGCCAAGGCTGAATGCCTTGGCTTTTTTTATTTTATGGTGCGTCTTCAGGATCGATATATCCTTGCTTAATGCCCCATTCCACTTGATCATCATGCCACTTTTTTCGTTCCTCATAACCATAACCATCGTCATCAGGAAGCTCTAAAGCCGGCTGTTGATTGGTTTCATCTGTTTGGCTCGAGGAGGATGGTGAATCTTGACTATTAGACGAGGGTGCCTCGGTCTGCTGCCGTTGTGGCTGTGATTGCCGCTTTTTCTCAGCGTTCGCTTTCTGCTCTTTTTGGATTGCCGCCTGCCGCTGTCTTTCAAGTTCAGCTTGTCTTTCCGCTTCCGCTAATCGCTGTCTCTCTGCAGCCTGCTGCTCTGCCAATCGCTGTCTCTCCGCTGCTTCCTCCTGCTGTTTCTTTCGTTTCGCCTCCCGCTCTTTTTCACGTTTTTTCTCGGCTGCGATCTGTCTTTGCTTCTCGGCTGCTTCTTTTGCCTTCCGCTTTCCTAACTCAGCAGCGAGTGGACTCTCGAAATCCATGTCCAGTGAAACGGGTTTTAGTTTTTTCAGCTCTTTCTCTAGTTCCTTTTGATTAAATACTACGGCTGTCTTAACCGTTTCAGCTTTTGGTTCAGAAGATGTGCTGCTATTCGAGCAACCGGTTAATATCAATGTGAAAAATAAAGCAAGCTGTATCAGTTTGTTCATGTGTCAGACTCCCTTCTCCTTCTTATATCGGTTATGGATTAACTTTGTTTTACATTTCTACCTGTCAATGGTTTTGTTGTGGATAGCGAATGAAGGAGAAGGATGGGGGAAGACTGTTGCTCTTTACACCATACTCTGCACAGTAGGTTTATTCGTGTGGAGCTGTCAGCGGGTGATGTGAGCACGAATCAGCCATTTTCATTGCCTCGCTCTCCTGATTTTAACCAGTCATGTAGCACCGATCGCCCAGCCGATGTTTTTCAACAGAACACTTGATGCATGGCTGAACGGTTCAGAACGATACCTTCTGGATGAGGATGAAAGATTTTCTTTTTCACTCTTGCACTCATAGAAAACCCATGTTACAATGTAAAAGTTGTTCCGGATAAGTCGTCCTTGACTAAAGATCCGGCATTGTGTAGAATAGTTATTGAATTGAATATAAATCACAAGCAGAAGCACCCGCTTCTCACCTGATTGACACATGCATGTAGTTGGCAGGTTGACCGTACATTTTTATTGATACAGATGTTCGTAGTGTGGGTGTTTTATAATGCCCGCACTTTTTGTTTGCCTGCAAAATGCAGTCAAAATGAGTTGTGAATCAATTCGAAGAAACTATGGAGGTGGCTCATTATTAGCAAAGATCAATTGGTTAATGAGGGTATCCGTGCACGTGAGGTCCGTTTAATCGGACAAAATGGCGACCAGCTTGGAATCAAGTCCCGTCAGGAAGCACTTGAAATCGCCGGCCGCGCAAATCTTGACCTGGTGTTAGTTGCAGCGAATGCAAAACCGCCTGTCTGCCGAATCATGGACTACGGTAAGTTCCGATTTGAGCAGCAGAAAAAGGAAAAAGAAGCACGCAAGAATCAAAAAATCATTAACTTAAAAGAAGTTCGGTTAAGTCCGACAATCGATGAGCATGACTTTAACACGAAATTGCGCAATGCGATTAAATTCCTTGAAAAAGGCGATAAAGTGAAAGCTTCTATCCGCTTTAAAGGACGCGCAATCACTCATAAAGAAATCGGTCAGCGTGTGTTAGACCGTTTTTCTGAAGCATGTGCTGAGGTTGCGACTGTCGAAACAAAACCAAAAATGGACGGCCGCAGCATGTTCTTAATGCTCGCGCCGAAAAACGAAAAGCAATAAGGAGGAAATCCCATGCCAAAAATGAAAACTCACCGCGGATCTGCTAAACGTTTTAAAAAGACAGGTTCTGGGAAGTTAAAGCGTTCTCACGCGTACACAAGTCACTTATTCGCCAACAAATCTCAAAAGCAAAAGCGTAAGCTTCGCAAGAGTGCTGTTGTAAGCGCAGGAGACTTCAAACGTATCAAACAAATGCTTGCTAACATCAAGTAATCGGATAAGGAACAATTAGGAGGGAAATTTAATGCCAAGAGTAAAAGGCGGAACTGTTACACGTAAGCGTCGTAAAAAGGTTCTTAAATTAGCAAAAGGTTATTTCGGTTCAAAACATACATTATACAAAGTAGCTAACCAGCAGGTCATGAAATCTGGAAACTATGCTTTCCGTGACCGTCGTCAGAAAAAACGTGATTTCCGTAAGCTTTGGATCACTCGTATCAATGCAGCTGCTCGTATGAACGGTCTTTCTTACAGCCGTTTAATGCACGGTCTTAAGCTTTCTGGTATTGAAGTAAACCGTAAAATGCTTGCTGATCTTGCTGTAAATGATCTTACTGCATTCAATCAGCTTGCTGATGCTGCTAAAGCTCAATTAAACAAGTAATCATATAGGGCCGCTCTCCAGCAGAGCGGCTTTTTTATATAAAGGGTGAGGCAACATGATTATCGCTGTCTATTTGGTACTGATCAATCTTTGCGGATTTTGGGTGATGGGCGTTGACAAACGAAAAGCGCAGCAGCACAAATGGAGAATTTCCGAAGAGCGGCTGTGGCTGATTGCGTTCGTGTTTGGCGCGCTCGGGATCTGGCTTGGCATGCAAACCTTCAGACATAAAACGAAGCACGCGTCTTTTCAATACGGAGTGCCGCTTCTTCTGGTGGTTGAAGCGATCTTTATCGTCATTTATTACAGCCCGTTTGATTTATAAAAAGCAGAAAAGCGTTTTAACGCTCTTCTGCTTTTTTTGCGAGTTTAATGGGCTGGTCCCAGTCAATCTTACAATTCGGATAACGTTCCAGCACTTTTTCTTCAATGTTCTCAAAATCTTTTGCAGAGAAATGTTTCAGCTTCTCAGGAGATTCTGTCCAGACAAAGATCGTGTGGATAAACAGCGGGTGGTCCTTGGAAGGAATATGCTTTTCTCCTTCAAAAAGCACGCCTTTATACGTCAGCTGAAAATTCTTTCGGGTATTGTTTTGTTCATCGATAATATAAAAATGTTCTTTTGATTGGGCCAGCTTAAGCCTTCTCTTTGGATTCGCGACAAATTTGACCACGGCATAAATACAATAAGCAAAAAGTGCAAGCAAAATAATCCTTAGAACCATGACAAACATTGTGTGAAGGCACCTCCCTTATGGTGATGATCTGATGTAATACGAAGAGCATAGAAAAAGGTTTCACTTTTTCTAAAAGAAAGTTCTAAAAACATATACCCGATTTTCAAGTGAAATAGTCGTATGGTTAGCGCCAGGTTTTGTATAATAAGAATGCAGGACTGATGAAGGAGGGTTTTGGAACATGGCAAAATTAGATGAAACATTGACCATGCTGAAAGATTTAACAGATGCAAAAGGCATACCGGGCAATGAAAGAGAAGTAAGGCAAGTGATGAAATCATACATAGAGCCATTTGCTGATGAGGTGACAACAGATCGTCTTGGCAGTTTAATTGCCAAAAAAACGGGTGCGGAAAATGGCCCTAAAATTATGATCGCCGGGCATTTAGACGAAGTGGGCTTTATGGTGACGCAAATCACTGATAAAGGCTTTATCCGTTTCCAAACTGTTGGCGGCTGGTGGGCTCAGGTCATGCTGGCTCAGCGTGTTACCATCGTCACGAAAAAAGGGGAAATCACAGGGGTTATCGGTTCTAAGCCGCCTCATATTTTATCTCCAGAAGCGAGAAAAAAATCAGTGGAAATAAAAGACATGTTTATTGATATTGGAGCTTCAAGCCGAGAAGAAGCCTTGGAATGGGGTGTACTTCCGGGAGACATGATCGTACCTCATTTTGAATTTACGGTGATGAACAATGAAAAATTCCTATTGGCAAAGGCATGGGACAACCGCATCGGCTGTGCGATTGCCATTGATGTGTTAAAAAATTTACAAAACACAGATCATCCAAACATTGTGTATGGCGTCGGGACTGTTCAGGAGGAAGTCGGCCTCAGAGGAGCGAAAACGGCTGCCCATGCCATTCAGCCTGATATTGCGTTTGGTGTTGATGTAGGCATTGCAGGAGACACGCCTGGCATTTCCGAGAAGGAAGCGCAAAGCAAAATGGGCGAAGGGCCGCAGATTATCGTGTACGATGCGTCTATGGTCTCTCACAAAGGTTTGCGTGATATAGTTGTGGCTACCGCAGAGGAAGCGGGCATTCCGTATCAATTTGATGCCATTGCCGGCGGCGGAACAGATTCGGGAGCCATCCATTTGACGGCAAATGGCGTGCCTGCACTCTCCATTACCATTGCAACCCGCTACATTCATACGCACGCGGCTATGCTGCACCGTGACGATTATGAAAACGCGGTAAAATTAATTACAGAAGTCATCAAGAAGCTAGACCGGAAAACGGTTGATGAGATTACGTACCAATAAAGATACGGAGGAATCTGCCTTTCAAGGCAGATTCTATTTTTTTGTCTGTACAAATTAAGACGGAGTGACTACAATAAAGATGATACCGAAAATGTCCTGAACATGACGACATACGATACGCCGCTCATTTGTAAGGAAAGGAGGGTAAAACAATATATTTGTAAGCGCTTTCTAATTTAAAGGAGGTTAGAAAAGTTGAAAAAGAAAAAAACATGGAAACGCTTCTTTCATTTTTCGAGTGCCGCTCTGGCTGCTGGCTTGATATTCACTTCCGCTGCTCCTGCAGAGGCCGCATTTTGGGGGGCATCCAATGAGCTGCTTCACGATCCGACCATGATCAAAGAGGGGAGCTCGTGGTATGCGCTTGGCACAGGGCTTACGGAAGAACGGGGGCTGCGGGTGTTGAAGTCTTCAGACGCAAAAAATTGGACCGTACAAAAGTCCATTTTTAGCACACCGCTATCGTGGTGGTCCAATTATGTGCCGAATTACGAGCCAAACCAATGGGCGCCGGACATCCAATACTATAACGGAAAGTACTGGCTGTATTATTCTGTTTCTTCTTTTGGAAGCAATACATCTGCCATCGGCCTGGCATCTTCAACAAGCATCAGTTCAGGGAGCTGGAAGGACGAGGGCTTGGTGATTCGTTCGACAAGCTCAAATAATTATAACGCCATTGATCCGGAGCTGACATTCGACAAGGATGGCAACCCGTGGCTTGCGTTCGGCTCGTTTTGGACCGGCATTAAGCTGACCAAGCTTGATAAGAATACGATGAAGCCGACAGGCTCGCTCTATTCGATTGCTGCCAGACCGAATAATGGCGGGGCGCTGGAGGCTCCTACTCTTACGTATCAAAATGGCTATTACTATTTAATGGTCTCATTTGATAAATGCTGTGACGGTGTAAACAGTACGTACAAAATTGCTTATGGAAGATCTAAAAGCATTACAGGCCCTTATCTTGATAAAAGCGGAAAAAGCATGCTGGAAGGCGGGGGTACCATTTTGGATTCCGGGAATGACCAATGGAAAGGACCCGGAGGCCAGGATATTGTAAACGGAAACATTCTTGTTCGTCATGCCTATGACGCCAATGACAACGGCATTCCGAAGCTTCTCATCAATGATTTGAATTGGAGTTCGGGCTGGCCGTCCTATTGAGTGAAAAAGCCGGGCAGCGCCCGGCTTTTTTTAAAAGAAAAGATTGACAGTATAATAGTCAGTTACTATAATGAAATTGTTCGTACAAATTAATAGTTATTGATTTATTTTTTATCATTAGTACGTATCTTTTGTAATGTATGAAAGCGTTTTATTTTATAAGAAAGGGGCAGTTTACATGCTTCAGACAAAGGATTATGAATTCTGGTTTGTAACAGGAAGCCAGCACCTATACGGGGAAGAGACGCTGGAACTGGTGGATCAGCATGCGAAAAGCATTTGTGAGGGGCTCAGCGGGGTTTCTTCCAGATACAAAATCACGCATAAGCCTGTCGTCACTTCACCGGAAACCATCAGACAGCTGTTAAGAGAAGCGGAGTACAGTGAGACATGCGCCGGTATCATTACATGGATGCACACATTTTCTCCCGCAAAAATGTGGATAGAAGGCCTTTCCTCTTATCAAAAACCGCTTATGCATCTGCACACTCAATATAATCGCGATATCCCTTGGGGTACGATTGACATGGATTTTATGAACAGCAACCAATCCGCACATGGCGACCGTGAATACGGTTACATCAACTCGCGAATGGGACTGAACCGGAAAGTCGTCGCCGGCTATTGGGATGATGAAGAAGTGAAGAAAGAGATTTCCCAGTGGATGGATACGGCGGCTGCATTAAATGAAAGCAGACATATTAAGGTTGCCAGATTCGGAGATAACATGCGTCACGTCGCGGTAACGGATGGAGACAAAGTGGGGGCGCATATTCAATTTGGCTGGCAGGTTGACGGATATGGCATCGGAGATCTTGTCGAAGTGATGAACCGCATTACGGATGACGAGGTTGACACGCTCTATGCGGAGTATGACAGGCTTTATGTAATCAGCGAGGAAACAAAACGTGACGAAGCAAAGGTAGCGTCCATCAAGGAACAGGCGAAAATAGAACTTGGCTTAACCGCTTTTCTTGAACAAGGCGGATACACAGCTTTCACGACATCATTTGAAGTGCTGCACGGAATGAAGCAGCTGCCGGGACTTGCCGTTCAGCGCCTGATGGAGAAGGGCTACGGGTTCGCCGGCGAAGGAGATTGGAAGACAGCGGCTCTTGTGCGGATGATGAAAATCATGGCCGAAGGAAAAAGAACGTCCTTCATGGAAGATTATACGTACCATTTTGAACCGGGAAATGAAATGATTTTGGGTTCGCACATGCTTGAAGTGTGTCCGACTGTTGCCTTGGATCAGCCGAGAATCGAGGTTCATCCGCTTTCTATAGGAGGCAAGGAAGACCCAGCACGTTTTGTATTTAACGGCATCAGCGGTTCAGCCATTCAAGCAAGTCTTGTTGATATCGGGGGGCGTTTCCGCCTTGTTTTGAATGAGGTCAACGGCCAGGAAATTGAAAAAGACATGCCGAATCTGCCGGTAGCCCGTGTTCTCTGGAAACCGGAGCCGTCATTGAAAACAGCGGCGGAGGCATGGATTTTAGCAGGCGGCGCACACCATACCTGCTTGTCTTATGAACTGACAGCAGAGCAAATGCTCGATTGGGCGGAAATGGCGGGGATTGAAAGTGTGCTCATTTCCCGTGATACGACGATTCATAAACTAAAACACGAATTAAAATGGAACGAGGCGCTTTACCGGCTTCAAAAGTAGAGAGGGGGATGTCACTTGGCTTACACAATAGGGGTTGATTTCGGAACTTTATCAGGAAGAGCGGTACTCGTTCATGTTCAAACAGGGGAGGAACTGGCGGCTGCTGTGAAAGAATACAGGCACGCTGTCATTGATACCGCCCTTCCAAAAACAGGCCAAAAGCTGCCGAGGGACTGGGCGCTGCAGCATCCGGCGGATTACCTCGAAGTCTTGGAAACAACCATTCCGTCTTTACTCGAACAGACGGGCGTTGAACCGAAAGACATTATCGGGATTGGAATTGATTTTACGGCCTGTACGATCCTGCCTGTTGACAAGTCAGGGCAGCCGTTATGCATGCTGCCGGAATATGAAGAGGAGCCGCATAGTTATGTGAAGCTCTGGAAGCATCATGCGGCCCAAAAACATGCTGATCGGCTCAATCAAATTGCGGAAGAAGAAGGAGAAGCTTTTTTGCAGCGGTACGGAGGAAAAATTTCCTCTGAATGGATGATTCCTAAGGTTATGCAGATTGCCGAAGAAGCGCCTCACATTTATGAAGCGGCTGACCGGATCATCGAGGCTGCGGACTGGATCGTGTACCAGCTGTGCGGCTCGCTCAAGCGAAGCAACTGTACAGCGGGGTATAAAGCGATATGGAGTGAAAAAGCGGGATATCCGTCAGATGATTTCTTTGACAAATTACATCCTTTAATGAAAACGATTACAAAAGACAAATTAGCAGGTTCTATTCATTCAGTGGGCGAAAAAGCAGGCGAACTGACAGAAAAAATGGCACAGCTCACAGGCCTTCTTCCGGGGACGGCTGTTGCAGTTGCCAATGTTGACGCCCATGTTTCCGTGCCGGCGGTCGGCATCACAGAGCCAGGAAAAATGCTGATGATTATGGGAACCTCAACGTGCCATGTTCTTCTAGGCGAAGAGGTGCATATCGTGCCTGGTATGTGCGGTGTCGTGGATAACGGGATTCTTCCCGGCTATGCGGGATATGAAGCCGGACAGTCCTGTGTCGGCGATCATTTTGACTGGTTTGTGAAAACTTGTGTTCCGCGAGCGTATCAAGAGGAAGCAGAGGAAAAAAACATGGGCATCCATGAACTGCTGAGCGAGAAGGCAAACCTTCAAGCGCCGGGTGAAAGCGGTCTGCTTGCTTTGGACTGGTGGAATGGAAACCGTTCAACTCTTGTTGATGCTGATTTAACAGGGATGCTGCTTGGCATGACGCTGCTGACGAAGCCTGAAGAGATTTATAGAGCGCTAGTTGAAGCGACAGCTTACGGAACCCGGATGATTATCGAAACGTTCAAAGAAAGCGGGGTTCCGATCGAGGAGCTGTACGCAGCCGGCGGAATTGCTGAGAAAAACCCGTTTGTCATGCAGATTTATGCGGATGTGACAAACATGGATATTAAAATCTCTGGTTCCCCGCAAGCCCCTGCCTTGGGATCTGCCATTTTCGGCGCGCTTGCCGCAGGTAAAGAAAACGGCGGATACGACGACATCAAAGAGGCAGCGGCGCACATGGGAAAACTGAAAGATATTTCTTATTCGCCAAACGCCGAAAACGCTGTGGTGTATGAAAAATTATACGCTGAATATAAAGAGCTGGTTCACTATTTCGGAGAAGAAAACCATGTCATGAAACGTCTGAAAACAATTAAAAATCTTCAATTTTCATCTGCCGCCAAAAAGAATTGATAAAGGGTGATGGAGCATGCTTGAAACATTAAAAAAAGAAGTGCTGGCTGCCAACCTGAAGCTTCAAGAGCATCAGCTGGTAACCTTTACGTGGGGAAATGTCAGCGGCATTGACCGTGAAAAAGAAAGAATTGTCATCAAACCTAGCGGAGTCGAATACAGCGACCTGACAGCAGATGACTTGGTTGTTTTAAACCTTGAAGGAGAGGTCGTCGAAGGCTCGCTTAAGCCTTCTTCAGATACGCCCACCCATGTTTATTTATATAAAGCCTTTCCGAATATCGGGGGAATTGTCCATACCCATTCTCAATGGGCGACAAGCTGGGCGCAATCGGGCAGAGACATTCCGCCATTAGGCACGACACATGCTGATTATTTTGACAGCGCGATTCCGTGTACAAGAGAAATGTATGATGAAGAAATCATTCATGACTACGAACGGAATACAGGAAAAGTCATAGCAGAAACCTTTCAGCATCATAACTACGAACAGGTGCCGGGTGTACTCGTGAATAATCACGGCCCGTTCTGCTGGGGCACGGACGCCTTAAACGCCATTCATAACGCAGTCGTATTAGAAACGGTTGCGGAAATGGCTTATCACTCCATTATGCTGAACAAGGATGTAAATCCAATCAATACAGTCCTTCATGAAAAGCATTTTTATCGAAAACACGGAGCAAATGCGTATTATGGACAGTCATAATTCCGCTGTGGCACCGGCAGGCATTCTGATTGACTTGGACGGTACTGTATTTAGAGGAAATGAGTTGATAGAAGGGGCAAGAGAAGCGATCAATACACTCCGAGAAATGGGGAAGAAAATTGTTTTTTTGAGCAATCGGGGGAATATTTCCCGTGCCATGTGCAGAAAAAAGCTTCTCGGCGCGGGAATAGAGGCGGATGTAAGCGATATTGTTTTGTCGTCAAGTGTCACAGCAGCTTTTCTGAAAAACCATTATCGTTTTGCAACGGTGTGGGTGCTTGGAGAACAAGGTTTGGTTGACGAGCTGAGGCTGGCTGGCGTGCAGCAAGCGAACGAACCGAAGGAAGCGGATTGGCTTGTGATCTCCCTTCATGAAACGCTCACGTACGAAGATTTAAATCAAGCCTTTCAAGCGGCCGCGGGCGGAGCTCGTATCATTGCTACAAACAAAGACCGCTCCTTTCCGAACGAAGACGGCAACGCCATCGATGTGGCCGGAATGATTGGAGCGATAGAGGCTTCAGCTCAAGCGAAAACGGAGCTTGTTGTCGGAAAGCCGTCATGGCTGATGGCGGAGGCCGCCTGTACAGCAATGGGGCTGGCCGCACATGAATGCATGATTATCGGAGACAGCATTGAATCAGACATTGCGATGGGGAAGCTTTATGGCATGAAAAGCGCCTTAGTGCTGACCGGTTCTGCGAAACCGGGTGAACAGCGTTTGTACACACCGGATTATGTGCTGGAGTCTATTAAGGATGTAACCAAATTAGCTGAGGAGGGGATTCTGTTATGAATCGTATCGCAGCTGACGTTCAGCGTGCTTTTGAACAAGCCGGAGAAAAGACGTTTCCTATCGAAATGGAAGAAATTGCTCTTGAAAAACAAGCAGCCGATTCGCTTTTAGAGTATGTAAAAAGAAAAAATTACAAACAGATCGTGCTAGTGTGTGACTCGAATACACATCGCATTGCAGGAATTGATTTGGAAGACCGCTTGAATCAAGAAGGATTCCAGGCCAAATGCCTGATTATTCCGGAAAATGAAGCCGGAGATGTAGTGGCTGATGAACGATCGCTCATTCATGCACTGATCCATACGAAAAAAACAACAGATGTCATGATCGCAGTCGGCTCGGGCACGATTCACGATATCGTGCGCTTTGCGGCGTTTCAGAGGAATTTGCCGTTTATTTCCTATCCGACTGCTCCATCAGTAGACGGATTTACATCAGCCGGGGCGCCAATTATTTTATACGGAACGAAAACAACCATTCAAACAAAGGCTCCGTCTGCGCTGTTCGCTGATCTGGATCTATTAAAAGCGGCACCCCAGTCAATGGTGGCGGCGGGGTTTGGTGACATGCTCGGTAAAATCACGTCTTTAGCTGATTGGGAAATCTCCAGACATCTTGCAGGCGAGCCTTATTCTCCCACAGGGGCTAAGATCGTTCAGGAGGCGCTTGATGCCTGTATCGCACACACAGAAGACATTGCGATGAAAACCGAAACAGGCATACGGGTTTTAATGGAGTCTTTAATTGTATCGGGGCTTGTCATGCTGGCCTTAGATCATTCCCGCCCGGCATCAGGCGGAGAACATCATATTTCTCACTGGATTGAGATGGAATTAATGGAGAAAAACCGTCCTCAGATTCTTCATGGGGCAAAGGTGGGCTGTGCTGCTGTTTTATTAACTGACACTTATAGAAAACTCGCTCAGGATGACGGGCTAAACGAATTTTCTCCGGGCCGTCGGGAAGCCATTCAATCGGCTTATGAAACGCTCCCGAAAGGAGAAGTGCTGGCCGATTGGCTGAGATCAGCCGGAGGCCCTGCGTCTTTTGGCGAAATCGGTGTCGGGCAGGATTCCGTCAAGAATGCCTTTAGACACGCCCACACCTTAAGAGACCGCTGCACCGGATTAAGAATTATCAATGAAAACAAAACGCTGATCAATCATGGTCTATATGAATAGCCCGCACCTCGAATGGAAGGGGTAACGCAGATGAAAAAAATGACTGCCTGTTTTCTTGTGCTCATGATGCTGCTGACATTAATCATTGCTGGGTGTTCAGCAGAACGATCATCCGGAAAATCGGGTGAAACTGAGCTGACCTTTTGGACATTTAACGGACTTCATGAGCAGTTTTATGTGGAGATGGTGAAGGAATGGAACAAAAAATATCCTGACCGCAAAATTAAGCTGAATACGGTTGTTTATCCGTATGGGCAAATGCACGATAACTTGTCGATCTCCTTAATTGCGGGAGAAGGCGTTCCTGATATTGCCGATATCGAATTGGCCCGTTTTTCAAACTTTTTGAAGGGCTCTGATATTCCGCTTGCCGACCTGACTCCGCTGATTGAAAAGGACCGCGATAAATTCGTTGAGGCGCGGCTTACCCTGTACAGCAAAAACGGCAAGCTTTATGGGCTGGATACGCATGTAGGGACGACAGTCATGTTTTATAACATGGATGTGATGAAAAAAGCTGGCGTCAATCCTGATGATATTAAAACATGGGATGATTACCATAAAGCCGGACAGAAAGTGCGCAAAGTAACCGGTAAGCCGATGGGAACGGTAGAAACGAACGATTCCGGAACGTTCTTATCCATGATTTCACAGCAAAACTCAGGCTATTTTGATAAAAACGGCAAGCTGATCCTCAATAATGACACCAACGTCAAAACACTTCAATATTTAAAAGACATGATCAATGATAAAACGATGATACCTGCGCCGGGCGGCGGGCATCACAGTGAAGAATATTACGGCTTTATGAACCAAGGCGGGGCCGCTTCCGTTCTGATGCCGATTTGGTATATGGGAAGATTCATAGATTATATGCCTGATCTGAAAGGGAAGATTGCCATCAGGCCGCTTCCGGCATGGAAAGAGGGGGGCGACCGTTCAGCAGGTTTGGGCGGTACGGCAACTATTGTGCCGAAGCAAGCCAAGCATGTTGAATTAGCAAAAGAGTTTTTGGCTTTTGCGAAGGGCTCTAAAGAAGGAAACAAAAAGCTCTGGAGTGTACTCGGATTTGACCCGCTTCGCTGGGATGTCTGGAGCTCCAATGAATTGAAAGAGAAAAACAAATACACGGATTATTTCCAAAACGGAACAGGCATTTTTTCTGTGCTGCTCGATATCAAGGATGAAATCAATCCGATTTATTTACATGAGGATTTTGCCAAGGCTTCAGACCTTGTCAACAGAAGCGTATTGTTCGACGCACTTAAATCTCAGCAAAAAACGCCTAAACAAGCCTTGGACAGAGCGGCAGGTGAACTGAAACAGAAATAGAATCCCATTCAAAAAGTGAAAGCGGGGAGGTTCTCATGAAACCTGTGAAAACGGGAACGGTTCATCCCGTTCCTTCAGCATCGAAACAATCAGGCTGGCGAGATCTGTTTTATTCGAAAAAAGCGGCGCCCTATCTGTTTACAGCGCCTTTCATTTTATCCTTTCTCGTATTTTTTCTATACCCCATCATTAGTGTCTTCATCATGAGCTTTCAAAGAATATTGCCGGGAGAGGTGACGTTTGTCGGATTGTCCAATTACACTGCGCTAAACAATCCGACGTTCTATACCGCCCTTTGGAATACGCTGGAATACACCTTTTGGACGCTGATCGTGCTGATTCCTGTCCCATTGCTTCTGGCCATATTCCTGAATTCAAAGCTGGTCAAATTCAGAAATATATTCAAATCAGCGTTATTCATCCCGGCATTGACCTCCACCATTGTGGCGGGAATCATTTTTCGGCTGATCTTCGGAGAAATGGAAACGTCTCTGGCCAATTCCATCTTACTCAAACTTGGCTTTTCACCTCAGAACTGGATGAACAATGAACATACCGGCATGTTTCTGATGGTGCTGCTTGCTTCGTGGAGATGGATGGGAATTAACATCCTATACTTTTTGGCCGGTTTGCAAAATGTGCCGAAAGAGCTGTACGAAGCCGCTGATATTGACGGAGCGAATACGATGAAAAAATTTATGCACATCACGCTTCCATTCCTCAAGCCTGTTACTGTATATGTGCTGACCATCAGCATCATCGGCGGATTCAGGATGTTTGAGGAAAGCTACGTCCTTTGGCAGAATAATTCCCCGGGTAATATCGGTCTGACGCTTGTCGGATATTTGTATCAGCAGGGGCTTGCTTACAATGAAATGGGCTACGGAGCGGCCATCGGCATTGTGCTTTTGATTGTGATCCTTGTTGTCAGCCTGATTTCATTAAAGCTGTCAGGCTCGTTTAAGGGGGAGGGATAAATGTTGCGGCACAGTCCTCAGTTTAGCGTTTACAGAATCGCGCTGACCCTATTTTTTATGATGCTGAGCCTATTGTATATTTTTCCGATTTTCTGTTTGCTTTTAGGATCATTAAAGCCGTCATCTGAACTTTTGCGTGTCGGGCTGAATCTTGACATTGATCCTAAGGTGATGAGTCTTGATAATTATACATTTCTGTTTAACGGCGGCAGCATTTATTTCAAATGGTTTTTTAACAGTCTTGTGCTTGGGCTTTTCACGACCGTGCTCACTTTGTTTTTTTCTTCGATGATCGGGTACGGGCTTGCAGTTTATGATTTTAAGGGAAGAAATATCATCTTTGTTCTTGTGCTGATTATTATGATGGTTCCGCTTGAAGTGATGATGCTTCCTCTGTTTAAGCTTACAGTCGGACTGCACTTGATCGATTCATATACAGGTGTCATTTTGCCGTTCATCGTTTCACCTGTTGCTGTTTTCTTTTTCAGGCAATATGCGCTTGGTCTGCCCAGAGATCTGCTCGACTCTGCAAGGATGGACGGCTGTACGGAATTCGGCATCTTTTTCAGGATTATGGCGCCGCTGATGAAACCGGCTTTTGGAGCGATGATCATCCTTCAGTCCTTAAACAGCTGGAACAACTTCTTATGGCCGCTGATTGTGCTTCGCTCGAAAGAAATGTTTACGCTTCCAATTGGGCTGTCCAGCTTGCTGAGCCCATATGGAAACAACTATGACATGCTCATATCCGGCTCAGTATTTGCCATTTTGCCGGTCATTATCATTTTCTTGTTTTTCCAAAAGTACTTTATCTCCGGCCTGACGGTAGGGGGAGTCAAAGGTTAATGAAGGAGGAAACGTGTGATGAAAAAAGCGCGAATGATTGTAGACAAAGAATATAAAATCGGTGAAGTAGACAAACGGATTTACGGCTCATTTATTGAACATATGGGGCGTGCGGTATACGAAGGCATATATGAGCCTGATCATCCTGAAGCGGATGAAGACGGATTTAGAAAAGATGTCCAGTCGCTGATCAAAGAATTGCAGGTTCCGATCATCCGCTATCCGGGAGGAAACTTTTTATCCGGATACAACTGGGAGGACGGTGTTGGGCCAGTCGAAAACCGCCCAAGACGTCTTGATTTGGCATGGCAAACGACAGAAACCAATGAAGTGGGAACAAATGAATTTTTAACCTGGGCAAAAAAGGTGAATACTGAGGTTAATATGGCGGTCAACCTTGGGACAAGAGGCATAGATGCCGCCCGCAACCTCGTTGAATACTGCAACCACCCGAAAGGCTCTTACTGGAGTGATTTAAGGAGATCGCATGGCTATGAGCAGCCGTACGGAATCAAGACATGGTGCTTAGGAAATGAAATGGACGGTCCGTGGCAAATCGGCCACAAAACAGCTGACGAATACGGACGGCTTGCTGCGGAGACGGCAAAGGTCATGAAATGGGTTGACCCATCAATTGAACTCGTAGCCTGCGGCAGCTCAAACAGCGGCATGCCGACCTTTATCGATTGGGAAGCGAAGGTGCTGGAGCATACGTACGAGCATGTCGACTATATTTCTCTCCATACGTATTACGGAAACCGGGATAACAATCTGCCAAACTACTTGGCCCGTTCCATGGATCTGGATCATTTTATTAAATCTGTCGCTGCAACCTGTGACTATGTTAAAGCGAAAACACGCAGCAAGAAAACAATCAATCTCTCTCTGGATGAATGGAACGTTTGGTATCACTCAAATGAGGCTGATAAAAAAGTAGAACCGTGGATTACTGCGCGCCCGATTTTAGAGGATATTTATAATTTTGAAGATGCCTTATTAGTCGGCTCTCTGCTCATTACGATGCTGCAGCACGCAGACCGTGTGAAAATTGCGTGTCTTGCTCAGCTTGTCAATGTCATCGCGCCGATCATGACGGAAAAAGGCGGAGAAGCATGGAGACAGCCGATTTTCTATCCATACATGCATGCTTCTGTTTACGGAAGGGGCGAGTCACTGAAACCGCTTATTTCTTCTCCTAAGTACGATTGTTCTGATTTCACTGATGTGCCATATGTTGATGCTGCTGTTGTGTACTCTGAAGAGGAAGAAACACTCACTATTTTTGCGGTAAACAAGGCTGAGGATCAGATGGAGACGGAGATTTCGCTCAGAGGCTTTGAATCCTACCAAATCGCAGAGCACATCGTACTTGAGCATCAGGATATCAAGGCGACAAACCAGCATAACAGAAAAAATGTCGTCCCGCATACCAACGGCACATCGTCAATCAGCGAAAACGGCTTAACTGCCCATCTCACGCCGCTTTCCTGGAATGTGATCCGCCTGAAAAAACAGTCATAAGAGAAAGAGAGACCGGAGATCACTCTCCGGTTTTTCTTTTTGAGTAGATATGATTCAGTACCTTGCAATGTTCAGTAGTGGATGATACTATATGGTTAGTTAGTGGAAAAAATAAACAATACAGGTCTCAAGGAGGATCTTATGATGAATGCTCAATTTAAAAAGGGAGCATTGGAGCTATGTGTGCTCGTATTACTATCTGAAAAAGACCAATACGGTTATGAGCTTTCTCAAAACATTTCCAGGCACATGGCGATTGCAGAAGGCACCTTATATCCTCTACTCAGAAGACTGACGAAAGAAGAGTATTTAGAAACATATATGGCGCCGTCTTCCGAAGGGCCTGCCAGAAAATATTACACGATGTCAAAGCTTGGTTTCATGCGAATGAAATTGCTGCTGGCAGAATGGGATCAGTTCACAGCGTCTGTCAATCAAATCATTGATGCGGCAAGGGGAGGAGAACGATGAATCAAGAATTGTTTTTACAGGAGTTAAGTAAAGCGTTACAGCCGCTTTCTGAAGAAGAGCGGAATGAGGTCTTATTTGATTTTGAAGAACATATTACCGAAGGGATGAAAGAAGGCAGGCTAGAAGCTGACATCATCAGAGAACTCGGCTCTCCAAAACAAATTGCAAAGGAATTGGTGCCCGATGTCACAGAAACTGCCCCAGCATTGCAGCGCCCTAAGAAGAACCTCTTTCACATGGTGTGTTCAGCAGCAGCGGTAAGCATCTTAAATTTGATTTTCGTGCTGGGACCGGCTATTGGCATTGTATGTGGGTCTATGCGGGGCGGCGCTTGCACTTTCTGTGTCACCGATTATGTTTGTCGGCATAGTAATGTTTCAAACGAATACGCACATGATGCTGGAGTTCTTTTTATCGCTCGTATTTGGCAGTCTGGGGCTGCTATCTTGTATAGGGCTTTGGTATTTAGGCAAGCTGCTGTATAGCATGAGTTTACGGTATATCAGATACAATCTAAAGCTAGTGACGGGGGCGCAGGCATGAAAAAGATCATAATTGGATTGATCGCAGTATTTGCAGTTGGGGTAATCGGAGCTGTCATCTCTGCAGTTGCCTCAGATTTTACAAATGAAAAGGTGAAAGCTGCTGAAATCTATGAACTGCAGATATTAAAAAAATGAAGGTAACAACGAGCTCGCTGGATGCAGAGGTCAAAAGCGGGCAAACAGATGATATTCAGGTAGCTGCTCAAGGAAAAGTCAGTGATAAAAGCAAAAAGCTATTCGACGTGAGCCAAGATGGCAAATCGTTAACGATTAACCAAAAAGAGCACAGGAATAGCATCTCCTTTATACCGTGGAGCAGCGAAAAGGATATGAAAATCACAATCATTATTCCGGAAAAGAAGTATGACGAGATAACCGTAACGACAACCTCTGGCGATATTCTAATTGAAAATGTGCAAACGGATCAATCAGCGGCTGACTCTACATCAGGAGATATTGAGCTGAAGGACTCACGTATCAAAAACGAGATGACATTAAAAACAACGAGCGGAGATGTTCAAGCAGACCAAAATTCATTGGGGCAAGGTGAGGTAAAGACAACAAGCGGATCAATAAAAAGCAGCCGCACAACATCTAAAAGGCTGAGCTATAAGACAACCTCCGGGGATATTGATCTTCTTCAGGGGCAAGAGAACGAAGACATCAGCATCAATACAACGAGCGGAGATGTGTCCGTAGAATATCAGAAAGAACCGGCATCTTTGGCAGTAGATTTTCAGGCTGACTCCGGTGATGCCTCGGTCAATCTCGATCAAATCCTTTATAAAGAAAAATCAGAGCACCGTATTGTAGGTTATGTAGGTGATAGCGGGATCTCTAACCATTTAAAAGTTCGTACAACATCTGGAGATATTGAACTAAACTAACTGTCTCAAGCCGGCCCATTCCAGCCGGCTTTTTTGTATAGGAAAAAATGACCGCTTTTCATCATGAAATTATGATATATTTATGAAAAACAGCAAAGGGGATGGGAGAAAATGAATGCGGTTACAATCGTGATAGCGTCAATGTGTATTTTGGCTATCGCCTATCGTTTATACGGAACATTTATGATGGTGAAGGTTCTCAAAGTGAATGATGACAAGCCGACGCCTGCTCATGCGCTTGAGGATGGAAAAGACTATGTGCCTACAAATAAATGGGTTTCGTTCGGCCACCATTTTGCGGCGATCGCAGCGGCCGGGCCGCTGGTCGGACCGATTCTGGCGGCGCAGTTTGGCTATTTGCCGGGGTTGTTATGGCTGTTAATCGGGGCGGTAATCGGGGGAGCCGTCCATGATATTGTGGTGCTGTTTGCATCGATGCGCAAAAATGGAAAATCGCTGTCGGAAGTGGCCAAGGACGAGCTCGGCCCTGTTGCCGGCTTTTGTACCGGACTG
This sequence comes from Bacillus sp. N12A5, assembly GCF_026790125.1. Lineage (NCBI taxonomy): Bacteria > Bacillati > Bacillota > Bacilli > Caryophanales > Bacillaceae > Bacillus > Bacillus sp. N12A5. The sequence goes on from NZ_JALAMR010000008.1 coordinate 216,784, forward strand.
TCTATGCTGTTTATTATCACGATTACGATGGCGGGCCTGTCGATGGTTGTGCTGCACGCGCTTGAACGCAATCCCTGGGGGACATTTGCGGTAGGGATTACGATCCCGATTGCGATGGGTGTGGGCTTATATTATAAGAAAACGGGAAATTTAAAGCTTGCGTCAACGATCGGCTTTCTCTTTTTAATGGCAGGAGTTTTTATCGGCCCATGGGTGCAGACTACGGCGCTCGGTGACTTTTTAACGCTAGATACGAAAACGCTTGCAATCGCGCTTCCTGTTTATGCGTTCTTTGCAGCGGCGCTTCCCGTTTGGCTGCTGCTCGCACCGCGTGATTATTTAAGCAGCTTTATGAAAATCGGTGTTTTTATCGCTTTGATTGCAGGGGTGTTTGTCGTTAATCCGTCCATCCCGTTTCCTGCATTTACAGAATTCGTAAAAGGCGGAGGGCCGGTGCTGGCAGGACCCGTCTGGCCATTCATTTCTATAACCATCGCCTGCGGTGCGATCTCTGGATTCCATGCCTTTGTCGGTTCAGGAACGACGCCGAAAATGCTGAATAAATGGAGTGATATGAAGCCGGTTGCATTCGGCGCAATGCTTGTTGAGTGTCTTGTCGGCATCATGGCGCTGATTGCGGCAACCGCCTTGCAGCCTGCAGATTACTTTGCAATTAACAGCACGCCAGAGGTGTTCCGTACGCTCGGTATGGATGTCGTACATTTGCCTGAATTGAGCAGGGAAATCGGTTTGGATTTAGAAGGAAGAACAGGGGGAGCCGTCACGCTTGCAGTGGGAATGACTTATATTTTTACCGGAATGCCGTTTTTCAGCCATTTGGCATCATATTTCTTCCAATTTGTCATTATGTTTGAAGCGGTATTTATTTTAACGGCAATTGACGCCGGCACACGGGTCGCCCGTTATTTGATACAGGATTTCTTCGGAGAGGTGTATAAACCGCTGAAGAAAACTGACTGGATTCCGGGCTCTGTATTTGCCAGCGCGCTTGCCTGCTTGATGTGGGGCTATTTGCTGTATTCAGGGGATATCGGTTCCATTTGGGCGCTCTTTGGTGTGTCCAACCAGCTGATGGCTTCAGTAGGGCTGATTATCGGAGCGACCATCGTGCTGAAAATAGCCGATAAACGCCGTTACATTTTGACCTGTCTTATCCCGCTTGCCTATTTATATGTCACTGTCAATTATGCGGGCTATTGGATGGTGCGCAATGTGTATCTGAATCCAGAAGCATCAGGCTACAGTGTTTTGAATGGCGTATTATCGATCATCATGCTGCTGTTAGGCTTTATCATAATCGTGGCAGCTGTGAAAAAATGGGCGCAGATGTGGAGAGATCCGAGCTTAAGGATGGAAGCATCTATCCCTGGATAGAAGGTTAATGAACATTTTGAGGAGGTTTGGACATGAATCTATCAATGAAGTATCTTATTCTATACGTATCCGACAGCAAGCGGGCCGTTCATTTTTACAAGGATATTTTAGGGCTGCCGATTCGTGCTGAACACGGAACGTATGTTGAATTTGAAACAGGATCTACGATATTGGCGCTTAATACGCGGGAAAGCGCCAGAGAAATCACACAGCTAGACATTCCAGATGCATCTGCTTCACACACATTTGAAATCGGGTTTGTCACTGAAAACGTAGAAGAGGTTATCAAAAGGGTAAGAGAACAAGGCGTCACGATTATTGGAGAGCCGAAAGTGAAGCCGTGGGGACAGACGGTCGCCTATATTTCCGACCCGGATGGACATTATATCGAAATTTGCAGCCCGATGGAATAACGTACAAAAGCCCAAAACAATTTCTGTTTTGGGCTTTCTTATGATGTTTTGTGTCCAGCTGCTTCCAGCAGCAAATCAGCCAAATGAACGGCTTTGACTTTACCGCTTAGTCCTTCGCGTTCGATGCCGAGCTTCATCTGCAGCAGGCAGCCGGGATTTGCTGTCACAATGACGATCGCTTCGGTTGCTTTGACGGCAGCCATTTTACTGTCCAGTATTTTCATAGACATCTCGGCTTCTACGATGTTATAAATTCCCGCTGATCCGCAGCAGCTGTCCGCTTTATCCATTTCTTTGAATTCGGCCCCCTTGATGCTATGAAGAAGCTGTCGGGGCTCAAGAGACGTAAGCATCACATTTCTTAGATGACATGAATCTTGATAGGTAATGACCTTCGGCGTCTCGAGCACTAAGTCCATTTGATGAAAGTCGAGTTCAACCAAAACGGACGAAAAATCTTTCAGCTTCTGAACAAACGCAGCGGCCCGCTCCGACCACTCGGGATCATCCTTCAGCAAATGATCGTATTCAGTGAGAAAGGCTCCGCATCCGCCTGCATTTGTAATGACTGCATCCACGTCTAACGCTTCAAAAGCAGCAATATTTTGTTTCGCGAGCTCTTTGCCTGCATTTTTTTCACCGCTGTGTCCATGCAGGGCACCGCAGCAAGCCTGTTCAGGAGGAATGACAATGTCGCAGCCTGCCAGCTGTAAAAGCTTTAGTGTGGCATTGTTGGTCGGTAAAAACATTGTATCCATTAAGCAGCCCGAAAAAAAGGCAACCCGTTTTTTTGTAGGGCCAATTGATGGCAGCAAATGCGGCCGATGCTTCATGTCTTTGCCTTTTGGCACATCAGGAAGAACGGCTTCCATCGTTCGTAAATGCTCAGGCAGGACGCGAAGCATACCGGTTTTCCGCACAGCGGTTTGCAGTCCTGACCGCTGATACAAACCAATAAGGCTTACAGCTGACCTCATGCGATTTTGATGCGGAAACAGCTCGTGAAAAGCTGCCTTTCGCATGACGCGTGTGCCGAGCGAGTGTTTTTTATTTTGGTGGATAATATCTCTGGCTTCTTCGAGCAGCTGCCCGTATTTCACGCCTGACGGGCATACAGGCTCACATGCGCGGCAGCCGAGGCAAAGTGACAGCGATCGTTCGACATCTTCATCCGGTTCAATCTGGCCGTCGGCCACGGCTTTCATTAAGGCGATGCGTCCGCGTGGAGAGTGAGTTTCCTGAAAACCCGATTCGATATAGGTCGGACAGGAAGGAAGGCAGAAGCCGCAGCGCATACAATTCAAAAGCTCGCCTTCATCCATGCGCTCTTTAAACTCATGCTGGATCAGTTTCATTTCTTTATCTGTTGTCATCTTTCTGCCACCACCCGTTTTCTGGCGTCTTTCGCAAACACTTTGCCCGGGTTCAAGATGTTCCGGGGATCAAATGCCGCTTTCAGCGCTTTCATCGCGGCAATGCCTTCTTTTTTCAGCTTCATTTCCAAGTAAGGCGCTTTCATGGCCCCGACTCCGTGCTCCCCGGTTATCGTGCCGCCCAGTTCAATTGCTTTTTCGAAAATCTCGGCAAAAGCCTGTTCGACACGTTCCATCTCATCTTCATTTCTTACGTCTGTCGTGCATGTTGGGTGAAGGTTCCCGTCCCCCGCATGGCCGAAGGTACAGATGGAAACATCGTATTTGGCGGCAATATCATTAATGGCTTTTACCATATTGGCGATTTCTGAGCGAGGAACGGTCGCGTCCTCTAAAATGGTCGTCGGCTTGAGGCGGGCAAGAGCAGAAAGTGCAGAACGCCGGGCTTCTGTCAGGGCAAATGCTTCCTCCTCCGTTTGGGCGGCCTGAACGGAAACGGCCTCGCCTTTTTTGCAGATCGCCTCAATCTTTTTCATATCCCGTTCAACAGTTTCAAGCGGCCCGTCTTGCTCAATGAGCAGCACAGCCTTTGCGTTTGTCGGAAGTCCGATTTTGGCATAATCCTCAATCACCAAAAGTGTGGGCTGGTCGAGAAATTCTAGTGTGGCTGGTATAATTTTTGCGGCAATGATGTCTGATACTGTTTGAGCAGCGGCATCGATATTTTCATATAGGGCAAGCAGCGTCTTTTTTGTTTCAGGCTTTGGAACGAGTTTGACGATTGCCTCTGTCACAATGCCGAGTGTTCCTTCAGAGCCGACAAAAAGACGTGTAAGGTCATATCCGGCTACATCCTTTGCGAGTTTTCCGCCGGTCCGGATGATGTCTCCATTTGCGAGCACAACCTCCAGTCCAATAACATAGTCGCGGGTGACACCGTATTTTAAGCCGCGAAGCCCGCCTGAATTTTCATTGATGTTTCCGCCCATGGTTGATATTTTCATAGAACTCGGATCGGGCGGATAAAACAAACCCTTGCTTTCAACCGCACGGATCATATCCAATGTAATAACGCCAGGCTGGACTGTCGCGGTCAAATTTTCTTCATCAATTTCAAGAATCCGGTTCATATGCTTAAAGAGAAGTACAAGCCCGCCTTCAGTCGGGCACGTGCCGCCGCACAGGTTTGTCCCAGATCCTCTTGGAACGATCGGCACTTGATGCTCACTGCAAATCGTTAAAATTCGTGATATTTCTTCGGTATTTCGCGGAGCAATCACAGCATCAGGCATAGACTGAAACTGCGGCGTCGCATCATACGAATAGACGAGACGGCCGGCATTCGAGTCATCAAAGTTTTCCGGTCCGACAACCCGAATCAGCTTTTCTTTTACATCTTTGGTGATCATTTCACCCATCCCCCTGTCAAAAAACGCTTTCAATCTATTGTAAAAGAAAAAAAGCAAAGCCTTCCATGGAGAAACATACAAAAAATGAAACTAAAACTCTTTCTAATTTGTACCTTGATCTGAAAAATAGAGTGCAACGTACATCGTGACGATGTCCTCGGTGCGGTCAAAACGTAAACCCGTCAGCTGTTCAGCCTTAGCCAGGCGATAACGCAATGTATTGATATGAATATGCATATTTTCTGCGGTTTGTTTCAAAGACAAATCGTGATGAAAGAAAGTCCGTAACGTATTCATAAGCTCCTGATGCTCTAGCGCCGCCCCGAATACTCTTTGTGGAAATTCGTTTCGGGTCCCCGTGCTGATCTCTGTCAGACACATATCAAGCTTCAGATCCTCTTCAAATACGGGCGTTTTTCGCTTAAGGCTGACAGCCAGCCCTTTTTCCGCTTGCTCGTATGAGTCTGTCAGGCTTGAGCTTTCGACAGCCCTCCCGGCGCCAGCTGCTGCCATTCGGCTGTTTGCGGTATGGGCAAATGAACAAATGCGAAGGAGCAGCTGCAAAAGCCGGTCTCTTTGTTCGTGCTTTGGCACTTCGTGATTAATCAGAATCCGTTCATTTCCCCACCTGATGATGAACAAATCCGAAGGGTACGCGGATTTCCAGATATGTGTCATTTGATCAATCTCATAAGATGACCACTCATAACCTTGAATGAGGATAAGCTGGCGCCGGGAGGCAAGGTCAACGCCAAGAAGCTGGGCTTTCTCAAGAAAACCGGGAGACCATTCTTTTAATTGCAGCCAATCGATCATAAAGGACTCCAGCATCCTATCACGCCACTGGGACTGCTCTAAATGCCACGATTCCTTAATGAACAGCTCCGTCATTTTTCGAAGCAGTTCCCCGTATGGCTGAATCTCAGCAGGCTCACCTGTCAGCCCGAAGACGGCGATCACATCACGGTCAGAAAATACAGGGAGGTTCAGGCCCGCCTTCACTCCTTTTAACCTTTTTTCATCTTCTTTTGTGATAATGACATTGCGTTTCTCTTTTGCGCAGATAAGCGCTCCTTCATGAAACCGCCCGATCCGCTCATCATTTGTGCTAGCCATGATATGCCCGTCTGTGTTCACAATAATGACTTCACGCTCGTACATTTTTTTGACTTCAGCAATAATTTTTTTCGCTAATAACGGCTGTAAAAACATGGCGATCCCCCTCATCATGTTTTTATTATATAAGAAAAAAACCGGGAGCTGTCACCCGGTTTCATGTCTTATTGGGCGGGTTTTAATCCGCCTTCAAGCGTTTTTAGCATTTCGTTTTTCTCACTCTCTGATGCGTGCTGCCAAAGGACTTCGAATAAAACGCCGAGCCCCGGGAGCATTTTTTCTTCACCGCTTTGAATCGCATCCACAATTGTATGTTCAAGCTGCTCCTGATTATTGCCGGTTACATTGGCAATGACGGCGTGACGTAAATTAAGATCCATGTGAAACGCTCCTTTTCCTAAAAAGTTATACGTATATTCTAACCCTGCACCTGGTTTATTATGTGCTGTTCTTGCGATATAATAACATCATGTTAAAAAAAGGAGAGCCACACAGACAGTGAAACAAATAGAATCGGCTAAAAACCAAAAAGTGAAGGATTGGAAAAAGCTTCACACAAAAAAAGAACGAACAAAAACGAATTCATTCCTGATAGAGGGAGAACATCTTGTTGAAGAGGCGCTTAAGAGCCCGGGCACAGTAAAAGAAATCCTTGTAAAGGATGAGGCGAACATTCCGTCAGATCTTGATGTGAGCATCCAGTGCTACGTGCTGAGTGAAGAGGCGTTTTCAGCTGTGACTGAAACCGAAACGCCGCAGCAGATCGCTGCTGTGTGCCATATGCCTGAAAAAAAACTGGCGTCGTCTCGGCGGGTGCTGCTGATTGACGCTGTTCAAGATCCTGGAAACCTTGGAACGATGATTCGGACAGCTGATGCGGCTGGGTTAGATGCGGTCGTGCTCGGTGACGGCACGGCGGACGCGTTTAACGGAAAAACGCTCCGGTCCGCTCAAGGTTCTCACTTTCACATTCCTGTAGTGAGAAGAAACCTGCTTACATATGTGGATGAATTGAAGGCAGAGGGCGTAAAAGTGTACGGCACGGCGCTGCAAAATGGAGCGCCTTACCGGGATATATCCCAGTCTGATTCCTTTGCGCTCATTGTAGGAAATGAAGGGGCAGGGGTGGATGCTGCCTTGCTGGAAAAAACGGATTTGAATCTGTACGTCCCGCTTTACGGACAGGCTGAATCACTGAACGTTGCCATCGCGGCTGCTATTATCGTATATCACTTGCGAGGATAGTGTTGCGCGAAGCGTTGGATTTCTCTATAATAGAACAATAATATTTGAAAAACCGTGACAGAGGACCTCAATTTCTGATCAACTGCTTTCCAGGGAGAAAATGCCGCTGACTGAGAGCATTTTTAATGCAGCCGGAGATTGGCTTCACCTCTTGAGTTGTCGCCGGGACCGTGCACACTGCGCGTAAAGGTGAACCGGAATCTGATTCCGTTATGTCAATGAAGCTGACGACAGCATCAGTCTGTCTGAAATAAGGGTGGTACCGCGGCCACAACTCGTCCCTTTTTATAAGGGGCGGGTTTTTTTATTTTCCAAAGACATATGACGGTTTGTTTACATAAAAGGAGGATGCAAAATGGAAGAAAAGCTGAAACAGCTGGAACAAGAAGCTTTAGAACAAGTAAAAGCGGCAAGCTCATTGAAGGTTGTCAATGAGATTCGGGTGAAATATCTCGGGAAAAAAGGGCCGATCACAGAAGTGCTGCGCGGAATGGGCAAACTTTCTGCTGAGGAGCGTCCAAAAATGGGCGCGCTCGCGAACGAAGTAAGAGAGCGTATTGCCAATGCCATTGCAGCCAAAAATGAGAAGCTTGAAGAAGAGGAAATGAAGCAGAAGCTTGCGGGACAGACAATCGACGTCACGCTGCCAGGGAATCCTGTCGCAGTCGGCGGCCGCCATCCGCTTACTGTTGTCATTGAAGAAATTGAAGATTTATTTATCGGTATGGGCTACACCGTTGAGGAAGGACCTGAAGTTGAAACAGATTATTACAACTTCGAATCGCTCAACCTGCCGAAAGAACACCCTGCACGCGATATGCAGGACAGCTTCTACATCACAGAGGAAATTCTGATGAGAACGCAAACTTCTCCGGTTCAGACACGGACGATGGAAAAGCATGAAGGCAAAGGGCCCGTTAAAATCATTTGCCCTGGTAAAGTATACCGCCGTGATAACGATGATGCGACGCATTCTCATCAATTTATGCAAATTGAAGGGCTTGTCGTTGACAAAAACATTAGCATGAGTGATTTAAAAGGAACGCTTGAACTCGTTGCGAAAAAAATGTTCGGTCAAGACCGCGAAATCAGGCTGCGCCCAAGCTTCTTCCCGTTTACAGAGCCTTCAGTAGAAGTGGACGTAACATGCTTTAAGTGCGGAGGAAACGGCTGCTCAGTATGTAAAGGAACAGGCTGGATCGAAATCCTAGGAGCCGGCATGGTTCACCCGAACGTGCTGAGAATGGCTGGCTTTGATCCGAAGGAATATCAAGGCTTTGCATTCGGAATGGGTGTTGAGCGCATCGCGATGCTGAAATACGGCATTGATGATATCCGCCACTTCTATACAAACGATGTCAGATTTATTTCGCAGTTTAAACAGGCGTAAGAGGAGGATGCTAGGATGTTTGTTTCTTATAAATGGTTAGAGGATTATGTTGACATAAAAGGCATGGACCCGGCTGTTCTTGCTGAGAAAATTACAAGAGCCGGTATTGAGGTTGAAGGAATTGAATACAAAGGGGAAGGCATCAAAGGCGTAGTCATCGGCCACGTGCTGGAGCGCGAGCAGCATCCGAATGCTGATAAGCTGAATAAATGCCTTGTGGATATCGGAGCGGAAGCACCTGTACAAATCATTTGCGGCGCGCCGAATGTGGATAAAGGGCAAAAAGTCGCAGTTGCTACAGTCGGAGCGGTGCTGCCGGGCAATTTCAAAATCAAAAAAGCAAAGCTTCGCGGTGAAGAATCAAACGGCATGATCTGTTCTTTACAGGAGCTTGGCATTGAAAGCAAGCTTGTGGCGAAGGAGTATGCGGAAGGCATTTTCGTATTCCCGGATGACGCTGAAACAGGAAGCGACGCCTTAGCGGCTTTACAGCTTGACGATGCGATCCTTGAGCTTGGTTTAACGCCAAACCGCGCGGATGCCATGAACATGCTTGGTGTTGCTTACGAAGTTGCGGCGATCTTAGACACAGAGGTAAAGCTTCCGCAAACCGATTATCCGGCTGCTTCAGAACAAGCGTCTGATTACATCGCTGTCAAAGTCGAAGATCAAGAAGCGAACCCGCTGTATACAGCTAAAATCATTAAAAACGTCACGATTGCTCCGTCACCGCTTTGGATGCAGACGAAGCTGATGAACGCAGGCATTCGCCCGCACAACAATGTCGTTGACATCACAAACTTTGTCTTGCTGGAATACGGTCAGCCGCTTCACGCGTTTGATTATGACAGATTCGGCTCCAAGGAAGTTGTCGTAAGAAAAGCAGCTGATAATGAAACGATCTTAACCCTTGATGATCAAGAACGAAAGCTGTCTGCCGATCACCTTGTCATTACGAACGGGACGAAAGCGCAAGCCGTTGCCGGTGTTATGGGAGGAGCAGAGTCAGAGGTTCAGGAAGATACGAAAACGATTTTGCTTGAGGCTGCGTACTTCAACGGTCAAACGGTTCGCAAGGCTTCCAAGGATCTTGGTTTGAGAAGTGAATCAAGCATAAGATTCGAAAAAGGCATTGATCCGGCGCGCGTACGTCTCGCGGCAGAACGGGCTGCGCAGCTGATCCATCTGTATGCCGGCGGTGAAGTGCTCGCTGGAACGGTTGAGGATGATCACCTGACAATCGAAGCGAATAACATTCATATATCTGCTGACAAAGTGAGCAGTGTTCTTGGCATGACAATCAGCAAAGAAGAACTCATCAGCATTTACAAGCGTCTCGGCTTTACTGTCGGTGAAGCGGATGATCTTCTTGTTGTGACAGTCCCATCACGCCGCGGTGATATTAAAATCGAAGAGGATTTAATTGAAGAAGCGGCAAGATTGTACGGCTACGATAACATTCCGTCTACACTTCCTGAGACAGCGGGAACAACAGGCGGATTAACGCCATATCAGGCAAAACGGCGTAAGGTTAGACGTTTCCTTGAAGGCGCAGGTTTATCACAAGCCATCACCTACTCACTGACAAACGAGAAGAAAGCGGCAGCGTTTGCGATTGAAAAATCACTGAACACTGTGCTTGCGCTTCCAATGAGTGAAGAAAGAAGCATTCTCAGACACAGCCTTGTTCCGAATCTGCTTGACTCCGTTTCTTACAACCTGGCGAGACAGACTGACTCAGTCGCGCTGTACGAAGTCGGCTCCGTTTTCCTGACAAAGGAAGAGGACACAAAGCCGGTTGAAACAGAACGCGTGGCAGGGGCTGTTACCGGATTATGGCGCAAGCAGCTGTGGCAGGGCGAGAAAAAACCGGTTGATTTCTTTGTCGCCAAAGGAATTGTGGAAGGGCTGTTAGACAAACTGAACGTCCTCGACAGCATTGAATTTGTTCAGTCTGAACGCAAACAGCTGCACCCGGGCAGAACAGCGAACATTCTATTGAATGGTTCTCTTATTGGCTTCATCGGCCAAGTGCACCCTTCATTGGAAAAAGAACTCGATATAAAAGAGACATACGTGTTTGAGCTTGATCTTCATGCGCTGCTTGCAGCGGAAACAGCGCCGCTTGTTTACACGGCGATTCCAAAATATCCGTTTGTGACACGTGACATTGCGCTAGTCACAGATAAATCCGTCACAAGCGGCCAGCTCGAAAGCGTCATTAAAGAGGCTGGCGGCAAGCTTCTGAAAGAAGTATCCGTCTTTGACGTATACGAAGGCGAGCATATGGAGGAAGGCAAAAAGTCAGTTGCTTTCTCACTCCAATATGTCAACCCTGAACAAACGCTGACTGAAGAAGAAGTGACAAAGGCGCACAGCAAAGTGCTGAAAGCGTTAGAAGACACATATCAAGCTGTGTTGAGAGGCTGATAAAAAAAGCTTGCAGAGAAATCTGCAAGCTTTTTTCTATGAACGTTTTTTATCGGCAAGCCGCTGTGCTTTCTGCGTATTGGCAAAATGGAGTTTTGTAAAGGTTCTGAGAGCGGACGCTCCTTTTTTGAGGATCAGCTTCGCAGCCGCTTCATCGACGTGCGGGCCGGCCCCTTTTGGAAGCGTCATTCCTGCCTCACGCGACAGTTTATCCATCTCCATTAAAAACGAATATCGTGCGATGATAGAGGCAGCGGCGACTGATAAGTGAATGCCTTCAGCCTTTGTGCTGAAATAGGTCCGTTCCTTCACAATGTCTCTGCCCTTTAAATGATTGAAGTAGACGCCGGGCTCAGCGAATTGGTCTATCAAAATGGCCTCAGGCTTTATCCCGTCCATTTTTCTTAGCAAATGGGTTATGGCTTGATTGTGCAGTAAAGCTTTCATTTTCCCTTGGCTCATGCCTTTTTCCTGCATGCTGTTGTACTTTTCATTCTTTAAAACCAGCAGGCTGTACGGAATGGTTTTGATCAGGTTTCGGGCAATCTCAATGATTTGCGGATCCTTTAAGTCTTTAGAATCCTTAACACCGAGTTCCTTCATTAAAGGAAGCATGGTTTTGTCGACGTACGCGCATACAACCGTAATCGGGCCAAAGTAATCACCAGTGCCGACCTCGTCAGAGCCGATAACAGACATTCCGGCGATATCTGCCGGAGGGGCATAGCGGGGATCAGCCGGCTTTTTGGTCGATTTCTTTTTTTCCTGCGGCTCTGCTGTTCCCCAACGCGCGGATTCTGCCGCAGCGTTTTTGCCTTGAAACAAGACCTTGCCGGATTGATATGCTGTAATGGTACAGCCGGGCGGTTTGGCCTGAAAAACGGCTCCCTGCGGAACAGAGGCGGTAAGCGAACCGCTGTACGTCATTTTCATTTGATTAATAGCAGACAACGATACTTTTATCACAGAATGGGACACGTAATAATCTCCTTTTTTACACTTTTCGCTGTATATACCAGTGTATCATAACAGCGGGAGGCTCGTCTTTCCATTCATTTAATAAACGTGTTATGATAAGAACTAGGATTCTCGCGGAATGGAGGAGAAACGTTGTCTGACGGCAAAAAAACAAAAACAACCGTTGACATTTACGGCCAGCACTTCACCATTGTCGGTGAAGAAAGCAGGGCCCATATGAGGTATGTCGCCGGAATTGTTGATGATAAAATGAGAGAAATCAATGAAAAAAATCCATACCTTGATATAAATAAACTTGCAGTGCTGACAGCGGTAAATGTGGTGCACGATTATGTCAAATTACAAGAGAAATATGAAAAACTGGAGCGTCAGCTTAAAGAAAAGGATTGAACAACTATGCTAGATATCATCATCTTAATCTTGCTCCTGATGGGGACTTTACTGGGATTAAAACGCGGTTTTATCCTGCAGTTTATCCGCTTGACGAGCTTTATTTTATCGATCGCCTTTGCGGCTTTATTTTATAAAAATGTGGCGCCGCATTTAAAGTGGATTCCCGCACCTGATTTTTCAGCGGGACAGCCGGCTCTTTCTTTTTTTACGGGAAATTTGGAAGCAGCCTACTATAATGCGATTGCGTTTATCATTTTATTTATTATCGCCAAAATCTTACTGAGAATCATAGGCTCATTCTTGAGTATTGTAGCCGGCATTCCAGTGATTAAACAAATCAACCAGGTGCTGGGGGCCGTTCTTGGTTTTCTTGAAGTCTATTTATTTACATTTGTGCTGCTGTATGTCGCATCCGTGCTTCCGGTAGATGCTTTACAGCAAATGATGGGGCAATCGTCTCTCGCAAATGTGATCATTAACCATACACCGTATTTGTCAGGGCTTCTACAAGAGCTATGGACACAATACGGGGCATAAAAAACTTCTCTTGTCCGGAGAAGTTTTTTTCAAGTATGATGGAAACATATGTGAAGGTCTGGGGGTTATAGTATGCATAAAAAAGATATTATCCGGCTGCTTGAAACCATTGCAGTCTACATGGAACTCAAGGGGGACAACCCGTTTAAAGTATCTGCCTTCCGAAAAGCTGCGGCTGCCCTGGAACAGGATGACCGCAGTTTATCAGAAATGGACGATATGATGTCGCTGTCCGGCATTGGAAAAGGAACGTACAGCGTTATTAAAGAGTATATAGATGAAGGAAAATCAAGCACGCTCGAATCGCTGCAAAAAGAAGTGCCGGAAGGGCTCGTGCCTTTATTGAAGCTGCCGGGGCTCGGCGGCAAAAAAATCGCAAAGCTGTATAAAGAGCTCGGCGTACATGATGCAGAATCTCTGAAGGAAGCCTGTGAACAGCAAAAGGTACAAGGTCTTGCGGGCTTCGGCAAAAAATCAGAAGAAAAAATATTACAGGCGCTCGGTGAAGCCGGAAAACAGCCTGAACGCTTTCCGATCGGCTACGCCCTCCGGATCGCCCGGGACATTGAAGAGCATCTTTCTCAATTTACGGATATCATCAAATTTTCCCGTGCCGGAAGTCTCCGCAGAGCGCGGGAAACGGTGAAGGATCTGGACTATATCATTGCCACAGATCACCCGGCTGAAGTAAGAGAGCAGCTTCTTGCACTGCCAAACATCAAAAGCGTGATCGCGAGCGGAGATACGAAGGTGTCCGTCATCCTTTCGTTTGAATATGAAACAAGCGTCGATTTCCGTCTTGTGACGGAGGAGCAGTTTCCGACAACACTCCATCATTTTACAGGATCAAAGGATCACAACATTAAAATGCGCCAAATCGCGAAAGAACGCGGTGAGCGGATCAGTGAATACGGCGTCGAGACAGTTGAAACCGGAGATATCAAAACATTTCCGAGTGAACGTGAATTTTATGCGCACTTCGGCCTGCCGCTGATTCCGCCCGAGCTCCGTGAAAGCGGGCAAGAAGTGGAAACCTACAGCGACAGCATTAAATTGATAGAGCCCGGGCAAATCAAGGGAGACCTCCACATGCACTCAACGTGGAGCGATGGCGCGTTTTCGATCAGAGAGATGGCTGAAGCATGCATGGAAAAAGGCTATCAATACATGGCCATCACCGATCACTCGCAATATTTAAAGGTTGCCAACGGGCTGACTGCAGAAAGACTCAAGCAGCAGGCAAAGGAAATTGACGCGCTGAATGCTGAGTTTGAGAATTTCCGGATCCTAAAAGGCGTCGAGATGGATATCCTGCCAGATGGCACGCTTGATTATGATGATGATGTGCTGGCTGAAATGGATATCGTCATTGCATCGATTCATTCCAGCTTTAATCAGCCGGAACACGTCATTATGAAACGGCTTGAAACGGCATTGACAAACAAGCATGTTGACATTATCGCCCACCCGACAGGACGCCTGATCGGCAGACGGGCCGGTTACGAAATTGATATTGATAAGCTGATTGAGCTTGCGAAGAAAACCAATACGGCGCTTGAACTTAACGCCAACCCTGCGCGCCTCGATCTGCGCACTGAACATTTAATCAAAGCAAACGAACAAGGGGTCACATTGGTCATTAATACCGATGCCCATAATATTGAGATGTTAGACGATATGAAAACCGGCGTTACTGCCGCGCGCAAAGGATGGACGGAAACGAAAAACGTTCTGAATGCCCGGTCACTTGAAGATGTAGAGGCATTCCTGAAGCGCAACGATTAAGTAAGGAGGCTCACACAATCGTGCAGCAAAAAGTATTATCAGCTCTTGAATTTCATAAAGTGAAAGAACAGGTTATTGAGCACGCCGCTTCATCGCTCGGAAAAGAAATGCTTCTCGAGCTTAAGCCTTCTGCTTCTATAGACGAAATCAAAAAGCAGCTGGATGAAGTAGACGAAGCTTCTGCCATTATCCGGCTGAGAGGGCAGGCGCCATTTGGCGGTCTTGCTGATATTAGAGGAGCGTTAAGACGGGCGGAAATCGGCAGCGTTCTCAGTCCCTCAGAATTCACTGAAATCTCAGGCCTGCTTTACGCAGTTAAGCAAATGAAACATTTTATTAGCCAAATGGCAGAAGACGGCGTCGACATTCCGCTGATCCATCAGCATGCTGAACAGCTTATCACGCTGTCCGATTTAGAACGGGACATTAATTCCTGCATCGATGACCACGGAGAAGTGCTTGATCATGCGTCGGAAACATTAAGAGGAATCCGCACACAGCTCAGAACACTCGAATCGAGAATCAGAGACCGATTAGAGTCAATGCTGCGCTCCTCCTCCGCTTCAAAAATGCTGTCTGATACGATCGTTACGATTCGGAATGACCGCTTTGTGATCCCGGTCAAACAAGAGTACAGATCAAGCTACGGCGGTATTGTGCATGACACCTCTTCCTCAGGCGCGACGCTGTTCATTGAACCGCAGGCGATTGTAGATATGAATAACGCGCTTCAGCAGGCGAAAGTCAAAGAAAAACAAGAAATTGAACGGATTTTGCGTGTGCTGACAGAGAAGACGGCGGAACACACAGAAGAGCTCTTTCAGGATTTGCGCGTGTTACAGACGCTTGACTTCATTTTTGCAAAAGCTAGATACGCAAAAGCGGTCAAAGCGACAAAACCGATCATGAACGACAACGGCTTTATCCGTTTGAAAAAAGCCCGCCACCCATTGCTTCCGCCTGATCAAGTGGTTGCCAATGACATCGAGCTCGGCGGCGATTTTTCAACCATTGTCATTACAGGGCCAAACACCGGGGGGAAAACAGTCACCCTTAAAACATTAGGCCTGTTAACCTTGATGGCGCAATCCGGTCTTCATATTCCCGCAGATGAAGGGTCGGAAGCCGCGGTATTTGAGCATGTGTTCGCTGATATCGGCGATGAACAGTCGATTGAGCAAAGCTTAAGTACGTTTTCATCTCATATGGTGAACATTGTCAGCATTTTAGAACAGGTCAATGAAAACAGCCTGGTGCTTTTCGATGAGCTGGGCGCAGGGACAGACCCGCAGGAAGGGGCAGCCCTCGCCATGAGCATCTTGGATGACGTTCACCGCACCAATGCCAGAGTGTTAGCAACGACGCACTATCCGGAATTGAAGGCGTACGGCTATAACAGAGAAGGCGTGATGAATGCCAGTGTCGAATTTGACATCGAAACACTGTCACCGACCTATAAACTTTTAATTGGTGTGCCGGGACGAAGCAACGCCTTCGAAATTTCAAAACGCCTCGGACTTCCGGATCATATCATCGGACAGGCGAAGTCAGAAATGACAGCCGAGCATAACGAAGTCGATACGATGATTGCATCGCTCGAACAGAGCAAAAAACGTGCGGAAGAAGAGCTTTCTGAAACAGAATCAATCAGAAAGGAAGCAGAAAAGCTGCATAAAGAACTGCAGCAGCAAATCATCGAACTCAACTGCAAAAAAGACAAAATGCTTGAAGAGGCTGAACAGCAAGCGGCTGAAAAAGTAAAAGCGGCAACAAAAGAAGCCGAAGACATTATTCATGAATTGCGCTCCATAAAAGAAGAACACAAATCCTTCAAGGATCACGAGCTGATCAACGCGAAGAAACGGTTAGAAGGCGCGATGCCGACTTTTGAAAAGTCTAAGAAACCGGAAAAACCGAAAACACAAAAACGCGACTTCAAGCCTGGTGATGAGGTAAAAGTCCTCACTTTCGGGCAAAAAGGAACACTGCTCGAGAAAACCGGCGGCAATGAATGGAATGTTCAAATCGGCATTTTAAAAATGAAAGTAAAAGAAAAGGACCTGGAGTTTATCAAATCAGCTCCGGAACCAAAAAAAGAAAAAATCATTACGGCGGTCAAAGGAAAGGACTACCACGTTTCGCTTGAACTTGACCTTCGCGGTGAACGCTATGAAAATGCCCTCAGCCGTGTTGAAAAATACTTGGATGATGCAGTGTTAGCCGGATATCCAAGAGTGTCAATCATCCACGGAAAAGGAACCGGCGCTTTAAGAAAAGGCGTGCAGGATCTCCTGAAAAACCACCGCAGCGTCAAAAGCTCCCGTTTCGGTGAAGCGGGTGAGGGAGGATCAGGCGTTACGGTTGTTGAACTAAAATAAAAGGGAGTATGGCCATGAGTGATTTTTGGGAAAACGAGCTTGTGGAAATCGCGGCGTATTACAGTGTCGCGGTTCTCTGCCTCGTCCTCTTTTTGACTGTGTTTGAGCTGGTGACAGCTTATAAAAACTGGGAAGAGATTCAAAAAGGAAATCTTGCGGTGGCAATGGCGACCGGCGGAAAAATTTTGGGAATCGCAAACGTGTTTCAGCATTCCATCACCCAGCACAATTCGCTGCTGCAAATGATCGGCTGGGGCGTGTACGGGTTTGTTATGCTTTTGATCAGCTACTTCATTTTTGAGTTTTTGACTCCGCGGTTTAAAATTGATCAGGAAATCGAGAATGATAACCGGGCTGTCGGCTTTATTTCATTTGTCATTTCTGTCGGGCTTTCATTTGTGGTGGCAGCCGGAATATAAGGGGACGGATAGTAGATGGAAAAGCTTGCAAAAATACTGCTCGCCACGGCGGGAATTTTTATGTTAATTGGTCTTATTTATCTGTTCGTATGATGAGAAAAAGAAAGATTTTCTTTCTTTTTCTTTTTTTTGCCGTCCATCTGCTATAATGATAGGGTGGAACTCTAAATCCGAAAGGGGAGGTTTTATGCAGTCTCAAAAGCCGTGGCTTGCCGAGTATCCCGACGATATCCCGCATGAGCTTCCATTGCCGAACCAAACCCTGCAATCCATCCTGACAGACTCCGCCGCACGATTCCCTGACAAAACTGCCATATCTTTCTTTGGAAAAAAAATCACCTTTCATGACATTCTGACGGATGCTCTTAAACTCGCAGCTTTTTTGCAGTGCAATGGCCTGCAAAAAGGAGACAGAGTGGCTGTCATGCTGCCCAATTGCCCGCAAGCTGTGATTTCTTATTACGGCGTCTTATTTGCCGGCGGCATCGTGGTGCAGACAAATCCGCTCTATACCGAGCGTGAGCTTGAATACCAGCTGAGAGATGCGGAGGCAAGCGTGATCATCACCCTAGATTTGCTTTTCCCGAAGGCAATAAAAATGAAAACGCTGTCAATAGTCGATCAGATTTTGATCACAAGCATAAAAGACTATTTGCCTTTTCCAAAGAATATTCTATACCCGCTGACGCAAAAACAGAAAGTGCACGTCGATTTTGACAAAAAAGCTAACATTCACACGTTCGCCTCCAGCATGAAGCGGGAGAAAACTGAACTTTTAACAATCCCGAAGATCGATCCTGAACATGATATCGCTGTTCTCCAATATACCGGAGGGACTACAGGAGCTCCAAAAGGGGTTATGCTCACGCACCGGAATATTTTAGCCAATACCGAAATGTGCGCCGCTTGGATGTACGACGTGAAGGAAGGTGCTGAAAAAGTGCTTGGCATCGTACCGTTTTTTCACGTTTACGGGCTGACCGCGGTGATGAATTATTCGATTAAGCAAGGCTTCGAAATGATTCTTCTGCCTAAATTTGATCCGCTTGAAACGCTCAAAATTATCGACAAACAAAAACCGACGCTCTTTCCAGGTGCGCCGACGATTTACATCGGCCTTTTGCATCACCCTGATTTGAAGCAATATGATCTGTCATCCATTAAAAGCTGTCTCAGCGGATCAGCCGCGCTCCCTGTTGAGGTAAAGCAGAAATTTGAAAAGGTGACTGGCGGAAAGCTTGTGGAAGGCTATGGTTTGTCTGAGGCATCCCCAGTGACGCACGCCAATTTTATCTGGGGGAAAAACAAGCCAGGCAGTATCGGCTGTCCTTGGCCGAGTACTGACGCAGCGATTTATTCTGATGAAACAGGTGAGTTTGCCGCTCCTTATGAGCATGGAGAAATCATCGTCAAAGGTCCGCAAGTTATGAAAGGATATTGGAACAAACCGGAGGAAACCGCAGCTGTACTGAGAGACGGCTGGCTGTTCACCGGTGACATGGGCTATATGGATGAAGAGGGCTTTTTCTATATTGCTGACAGGAAGAAGGACATCATTATCGCAGGAGGCTATAATATTTATCCGCGTGAAGTCGAAGAAGTGCTTTATGAGCATGAAGCCATCCAGGAAATTGTCGTTGCAGGTGTCCCTGATTCCTACAGGGGAGAAACAGTTAAAGCATTTGTCGTGTTAAAGAAAGGTGAAAAAGCCAATGCGGAAGAACTGGACGCTTTTGCCAGATCCCGGCTGGCTCCCTATAAAGTGCCGAAAGCCTACGAGTTCAGAAAAGAGCTGCCGAAAACGGCGGTCGGAAAAATTTTAAGACGGCGTTTACTAGAAGAAGAAATTGAAAATCAGCACATCAAATAACATAAGAAAAAGAGAACACCTTTGAATAAACTTGACAAAGCCAAAAATCCTTTTTATCATGAAATTATGAATGAATAGTCATTCATTTCTATAGGAAGGAACGATGAACATTGAAGCAAAAACGGCCAAAGTATATGCAGATTATTGATGCAGCAGTAGAAGTCATTGCGGAAAACGGCTACCATCAGTCACAGGTATCCAAAATTGCCAAACAAGCCGGAGTAGCGGATGGCACCATCTATCTCTATTTCAAAAACAAAGAAGACATTTTAATTTCTCTTTTCAAAGAAAAAATGGGCCAATTTATTGAGCGGATGGAAGAGGACATAAAAGAAAAGACAACAGCGAAAGAGAAGCTGGCGCTTGTGATTTCAAAGCATTTTTCCCTTTTGGCGGGTGACCATAATCTCGCGATTGTCACTCAGCTGGAGCTCCGCCAGTCCAACTTGGAGCTGCGCCAGAAAATCAATGAAATATTAAAAGGCTACTTAAATATTTTGGATGGCATTTTAACGGAAGGCATACAAACAGGCGAATTAAAAAAAGGCCTCGATGTCCGCCTCGCCCGGCAGATGATTTTTGGAACGATTGACGAAACCGTGACGACTTGGGTGATGAATGACCAAAAATACGATCTCGCCTCCTTGTCAGACAGCGTATTAGAATTGTTGGTATCCGGAATTCACAATAAGTAAAGGAGTTCTGTCCTATGAATGCAATATCACTGGCAGTTGATCAATTTGTGGCAGTTTTAACGATTCACAATCCGCCGGCAAATGCGCTTTCCAGCCGGATATTAGAAGAGCTGTCCTCCTGTCTTGATCAATGTGAGACAGATGCAGGTGTACGAAGCATTATCATTCACGGCGAGGGAAGATTTTTCTCAGCCGGTGCTGATATTAAGGAATTTACATCGCTTAAAGGCAATGAGGATTCCTCCCAACTCGCTGAGCGCGGCCAGCAGCTGATGGAAAGAATTGAAGGCTTCCCGAAACCGATTATCGCAGCGATTCACGGCGCTGCTCTCGGAGGCGGGCTGGAGCTTGCGATGGCTTGTCATATCAGAATCGCGGCAGAAGATGCCAAGCTGGGGCTCCCGGAACTTAACCTCGGTATCATTCCGGGTTTTGCGGGAACACAGCGTCTTCCAAGGTATATCGGTACAGCCAAAGCACTTGAGCTCATCGGATCAGGAGAACCGATATCCGGAAAAGAAGCGCTTGACCTCGGACTTGTGTCAATTGGAGCAAAAGATGAAGCAGAAGTGCTTGAGAAAGCCAAAGCGCTTGCCGCTAAGTTTGCAGAAAAAAGCCCGCAAACGCTGGCATCTCTGCTTGAGCTTCTTTATTCAAACAAGGTGTATTCCTATGAAGGCAGTTTAAAGCTTGAAGCAAAGCGGTTTGGAGAAGCATTTGAGTCAGAGGACGCCAAAGAAGGCATCCAGGCATTTCTCGAAAAAAGAAAGCCTCAGTTCAAAGGCGAATAAAAGGGGATATGATCATGAATCTATTTGTACTGATGAAGCGGACGTTTGACACAGAAGAAAAAATCGTCATTGAAGCAGGAAAGATTCAGGATGACGGAGCGGAATGGATCATTAATCCATACGACGAGTATGCAATAGAGGAAGCCATCCAGCTGAAGGAAAAGCACGGCGGCACGATTACTGCCATCACTGTCGGCGGTGAAGAAGCGGAGAAGGAATTGCGTACAGCGCTTGCCATGGGGTGTGACCAAGCCGTTTTAATCAACATAGAAGATGATCTCGAAGAACCCGACCAATATTCGATTTCTCAAGTTTTATACCACTATATGAAGGACCAGGAGTTTGATTTGATTCTTGGCGGAAATGTTGCCATCGACGGAGGATCAGGACAAGTGGCGCCCCGGCTTGCCGAGCTTCTGGACATTCCATGCGTCACAACAATCACCAAACTGGAAATCAACGGCACTGATGCAGAAGCAGAAAGGGATGTCGAAGGGGATGTTGAAAAAATCAAAACGACACTCCCATTGCTGGTGACAGCTCAGCAGGGCTTAAACGAACCACGCTATCCATCACTTCCGGGAATTATGAAGGCCAAGAAAAAACCGCTTGAAGAGCTGGAGCTTGATGATTTAGATCTGGACGAAGAGGATGCCGAACCGAAGCTGAAAACCATTGAACGTTTTCTGCCGCCGAAAAAAGAAGCCGGGAAGCTTCTCCAAGGTGAGCCTGCCGAACAGGCAAAAGAGCTCGTCTCATTGCTCCGCAGCGAAGCGAAAGTCATTTAAAGCTTGGACATTCAAAGAAACAGGGGGATGTTAGAATGGGAAAAAAAGTGATTGTACTCGGGGAAATTCGCGACGGAGAATTGCGGAATGTCACCTTTGAAGCAATAGCTGCAGGAAGAACCATTTCAGGTGATGGAGAAGTCATCGGAGTTCTGGTCGGCGAAAACGTACAAAGCCTCGCAGAAGAGCTTATCCATTACGGAGCCGATAGAGTTCTTACCGCCGAAGATCCGAAGCTGAAAGCATATACGGCAGACGGATACAGCCAGGTCATGAGGGCCATTATTGACAAAGAAAAGCCTGATTCTGTCATATGCGGGCACACGGCAATGGGCAAGGACCTTTCACCGAAGCTTGCCGCCCGGCTGCAAACAGGCTTAATTTCTGATGCTACAGATGTAAGCGTTACCGGAGAAAACATCATATTCACGAGGCCGATTTATTCGGGGAAAGCATTTGAACGCGTCATTTCAACCGATCCGCTGCTTTTTGCAACGATTCGCCCCAATAACATTCAAGCTTCAGAAAAAGACATCAGCAGGTCGGGGAGCATCGAAAGCATTGATGTTTCTCTTACTGACCTCCGCACTGTTATCCAAGAGGTCGTGAAAAAAACAGCTGACGGCGTTGATCTCTCCGAAGCAAAAATTATCGTTGCGGGCGGCCGCGGAGTCAAAAGCAAGGAAGGATTTCAGCCGCTGCAGGAGCTTGCTGAGGTGCTGGGAGCAGCAGTGGGAGCCTCTCGCGGAGCGTGTGACGCAGATTATTGTGATTACGCTCTTCAAATCGGGCAGACCGGGAAGGTCGTCACCCCTGATTTGTACATCGCCTGCGGCATTTCCGGCGCCATCCAGCATTTGGCCGGCATGTCAAACAGCAAGGTAATTGTCGCCATTAATAAAGATCCCGAAGCAGATATTTTTAAAATAGCGGATTACGGGATTGTAGGCGATTTATTTGAAGTCGTTCCGTTATTAACTGAGGAATTTAAACAATTAAAGATACACTCGTAAAGAAAACCCCGGACTGCTGAAGTTCGGGGTTTTATTTTTTTCAAAAAATACATACGTACAAATAAAAAGTTTAGGAAAAATGTCGTTGACATGTACGAACATATATAATATGGTTACTTTAAAAGCGCTTACATTCATGCTGACTCCTCAGGCAAAAGACAGATCACATATTTGACTGTGGTGCTTTTCATATTCGTATGAAAGGAATGATCAGGCATGTCTGAACATCAAGCAGTGATCCAAACAGATATCGTAAAAGGAACCATTAACAAAAATATATACGGTCATTTTGCAGAGCATTTAGGAAGAGGGATTTATGAAGGGATTTGGGTCGGGAAGGACTCAAACATTCCCAATATAAACGGAATACGAAAGGATGTGCTGGAAGCGCTCAAACAGCTGCACATTCCTGTCCTCAGATGGCCGGGCGGGTGTTTTGCGGACGAATACCACTGGGCAAACGGTGTCGGTGACCGTAAGACGATGCTTAATACGCACTGGGGCGGAACGATTGAATCAAATGAATTCGGAACGCATGAATTCATGATGCTTTGCGAGCTGCTGGAATGTGAGCCTTATATTTGCGGCAATGTCGGAAGCGGAACCGTTCAGGAAATGGCGGAATGGATCGAGTATATGACGTTTGAAGCCGGCACGCCGATGTCAGACTGGAGAAAACAAAATGGAAGAGAAGAGCCTTGGAAGCTGAAATATTTCGGCGTGGGCAATGAGAACTGGGGCTGCGGCGGCAACATGCACCCTGAATACTACGCAGATCTGTACCGGCGTTTTCAAACCTATGTCCGCAATTACAGCGGCAATGAATTATATAAAATTGCCGGCGGTGCAAATGTAGATGACTTTAATTGGACCGACGTGCTCATGAAAAAAGCCGCTGGCCTGATGGACGGATTGAGCCTCCATTATTACACGATTCCGGGTGATTTCTGGAAGGGTAAAGGGTCAGCAACAGAATTCACAGAGGATGAATGGTTTATCACGATGAAAAAAGCCAAATACATCGATGAATTGATTCAAAAGCATGGGACGATTATGGACCGGTATGATCCGGAGCAGCGGGTCGGGCTGATTATTGATGAATGGGGCACGTGGTTTGATCCTGAGCCAGGCACGAACCCTGGTTTCCTTTATCAGCAAAATACCATTCGCGATGCACTGGTTGCGGCATCTCATTTCCACATTTTCCATCAGCATTGCCGCCGGGTGCAAATGACCAACATCGCCCAAACAGTAAACGTTCTTCAAGCGATGATTTTGACTGAGGGAGAGCAAATGCTTTTGACACCGACGTACCATGTATTTGATATGTTCAAGGTGCACCAGGACGCTTCTCTCTTAGACACAGAGACAATGTCTGCCGATTATGAATGGAAGGGCGAAACGCTGCCGCAAATCAGCATTTCAGCATCGAAGCAAGCCCAAGGCGATATCCATATCACGATCTGCAACATCGATCACCAAAACAAAGCAGAGGCTGAGATTGAGCTGAGAGGCTTTCACAAGACAGCGGACCATTCCGGAGTCATTCTCACGGCAGAAAAAATGAATGCGCATAATACGTTTGACGATCCTCATCACGTCAAACCGGAATCTTTCAGCCGCTATACGCTCAACAAAAACAAATTGAAAGTAAAACTGCCGCCAATGTCAGTCGTCCTACTCACACTGCATGCTGATTCTTAAACTTTGCGAGAGCGCCGCTTCATGCCGGCGCTCTTTTTCAGGTTTTAAAACAGCTTCGGCAGGGCATGGTAAAGTACATGACAGTGAAGAGGAGATGTGACCCTATGCTTCGTACCATTTTAATGATTATTGGGGCTATTGTAGTGATCGGAGCCATTATAAGATTTGTGTTTTAATGAAAGCTGACATATCCCATTCAATCCAGATAAAAATGAGTAAACCGGTTGTGATCAGGAAAAAATAATTTGTAAGCATTAAAATAGCGTGAACGAATGGGAGATGCTATACTAAAAATCATCATTTCACAATTGGAGGAATTCAATAATGGCTATCGTAAAAGCAACTGATCAATCTTTCTCAGCTGAAACAAGCGAAGGCGTCGTACTGGCAGACTTCTGGGCTCCTTGGTGCGGACCTTGTAAAATGATTGCACCTGTTCTTGAAGAACTTGATCAAGAAATGGGAGACAAACTGAAAATCGTAAAAATCGACGTGGATGAGAACCAAGAAACTGCCGGAAAATACGGCGTTATGAGCATCCCGACACTTCTCGTGTTAAAAGACGGCGAAGTAGTTGAAACTTCAGTCGGCTTCAAACCGAAAGAAGCGCTTCAAGAGCTTGTAAACAAACATCTTTAATTTTCGGCTGCTTACATGCCAGAGCGATTCCGATGGAGGGATCGCTTTTTTTATTCGCCAATCGTGAATCATAGAGAAAAACAAACGTTCGTGTTAAACTGGAAATAAAGGATTAAACATAAGGAAGGGTAACATATGAACAAACAACTGAAAGAAAAACTCGCCCTCCTTCCCGATCAGCCCGGGTGTTATCTCATGAAGGACCGGCAGCAGACTGTGATCTACGTAGGAAAAGCAAAGGTGCTGAAAAACAGAGTGCGCTCCTACTTCACCGGTTCTCACGATGCGAAAACACAAAGGCTTGTGACGGAAATCGAGGATTTTGAATATATCGTGACGTCCTCCAATCTTGAAGCGCTTATTTTAGAAATGAATCTCATCAAAAAGCATGATCCGAAATACAACGTCATGCTCAAAGACGACAAAACCTATCCTTTCATAAAACTCACCCATGAACGCCACCCAAGGCTGATTGTCACCCGCAATGTCAAAAAAGACAAAGGGCGCTATTTCGGGCCGTACCCGAATGTACAGGCAGCAAGGGAAACAAAAAAACTGCTCGACCGGCTGTATCCACTCAGAAAATGCTCCAAGCTGCCGGACAGAGTGTGCCTTTACTATCACCTGGGCCAATGTCTCGCTCCGTGCGTAAAGGACATTTCCGAAGAGACGAACAGAGAGCTGGTTGAGAGCATTACCCGTTTCTTAAAGGGCGGCTATAATGAGGTCAAAAAAGAACTTGAAGAGAAAATGCGTGAAGCTGCCGAGAATCTTGAGTTTGAACGGGCAAAAGAGTTTCGTGACCAAATCGCCCATATTGAGTCAACGATGGAAAAACAAAAAATGACGATGAACGATCTAGTCGACCGTGACGTATTTGCCTACGCATATGATAAAGGCTGGATGTGCGTACAGGTCTTTTTCATCCGCCAAGGGAAGCTCATTGAACGCGATGTCAGCATGTTTCCGCTCTATCAGGAAGCAGATGAAGAGTTTCTTACATTCATCGGGCAATTCTATTCAAAAAACAACCACTTCCTTCCGAAAGAAATTTTGGTGCCGGACAGCGTAGATCAATCCATGATTGAGCAGCTGCTGGAAACAAACGTCCACCAACCTAAGAAAGGCCCGAAGAAAGAACTGCTCATGCTGGCCCATAAAAATGCGAAAATAGCGCTGAAAGAAAAATTCTCCTTAATCGAACGGGATGAGGAACGTTCCATCGGTGCTGTGCAAAAACTGGGAGATGCATTAAATATTTATACGCCTTACAGAATTGAAGCGTTTGATAACTCAAACATACAGGGGACAAATCCGGTTTCCGCGATGATCGTGTTTATCGACGGCAAACCGAACAAAAAGGAATACCGCAAATATAAAATCAAAACCGTTACAGGGCCGGATGATTACGGTTCGATGAGAGAGGTTGTCAGAAGACGCTATACGAGAGTGCTTCGTGAAAACCTGCCGCTGCCTGATCTGATCATCATCGACGGAGGAAAAGGGCAGATCAATGCTGCAAGGGATGTCATTGAAAATGAACTCGGCTTAGATATCCCGATCGCCGGTTTAGCGAAAGACGAAAAGCACAGAACCTCAAATTTACTGATCGGGGATCCGTTGGAGGCGGTGTATCTGGAGCGAAACAGCCAGGAATTTTACCTCCTGCAGCGGATTCAGGACGAGGTGCACCGTTTTGCGATCAGCTTTCACAGGCAAATCCGCGGAAAAAGCGCGTTTCAATCCGTATTGGACGACATCCCGGGTATCGGGGAGAAAAGAAAGAAAATGCTGTTAAAGCATTTCGGTTCCGTAAAAAAAATGAAGGAAGCAAGCCTTGAGGACATCAAAAAAGCGGGCGTTCCCTCAGCGGCGGCTCAACTTCTTTACGAAAAATTGCAAAAATAATGTTGTCCTTTTAAAAAAGATCTGATAAAATGTGAACTAATTTCAAAGTTAGATCGTGTTATATGGTGAAGATAGAGGTGCGAACTTCAAGAGTAAGCCTTTGGAGAAAGATGGATTCTGTGAAAAAGGCTGAAAGGGGAGCGTCGCCGAAGCAAATAAAACCCCATCGGTATTATTTGCTGGCCGTGCATTGAATAAATGTAAGGCTGTCAAGAAATCATTTTCTTGGAGGGCTATCTCGTTGTTCATAATCATTCATGATGATTAATTGATTAGCAATGAGAGCAATTCCTCTCATTGCTTTTTTTATTGTGGACAAAGCGCTCTTTCTCCTCACCCGCACGAACCAAAATGTAAAGGGTGGTAATACATGGGTCTTATCGTACAAAAATTCGGAGGGACTTCCGTCGGCTCAGTCGAAAAAATTCAAAATGCGGCAAACCGCGCGATTGCTGAAAAACAGAAAGGCCATCAAGTCGTTGTTGTCGTTTCGGCTATGGGAAAATCCACTGACGAATTGGTCAGCCTTGCAAAAGCAATTTCTGACCAGCCGAGCAAACGTGAAATGGATATGCTGCTGGCTACAGGCGAGCAGGTTACCATTTCCCTGCTTTCAATGGCACTGCAGGAAAAAGGCTATGACGCTGTGTCCTATACTGGCTGGCAGGCGGGAATCCGCACGGAAGCCGTTCACGGGAACGCCAGAATTACAGATATCGACACTTCGGTTTTAGCAGATCAGCTTGAGCAAGGAAAGGTTGTTATTGTCGCAGGATTCCAAGGCATGACGGAGGATTGTGAAATCACGACATTGGGCCGGGGCGGTTCAGATACAACAGCAGTTGCTTTGGCTGCCGCATTAAAAGCGGATAAATGTGACATTTACACAGACGTGCCCGGAGTGTTTACAACCGATCCGCGCTATGTGAAATCAGCGAGAAAGCTTGCCGGCATTTCATACGATGAAATGCTCGAGCTAGCCAATTTAGGCGCCGGCGTTCTTCATCCGAGAGCCGTTGAATTCGCAAAAAATTACCAAGTGCCTTTAGAAGTGCGTTCAAGCACAGAAACAGAAGCGGGAACATTAATTGAGGAGGAATCATCCATGGAGCAAAATTTAATTGTCAGAGGCATTGCGTTCGAAGATCAAATCACACGGGTAACCATTTACGGGCTGACTGGCGGCCTGACAACTTTGTCTACTATTTTTACAACGCTTGCCAAAAGAAACATTAACGTGGATATCATTATCCAAACGCAGGCCGGAGACAATCAGACCGGAATTTCCTTCTCTGTCAAAACAGAAGACGCAGACCAAACCGTTGCGGTGCTTGAAGAATATAAAGACGCGCTTGAATACGAAAAAATTGAGACAGAAAGCAAATTGGCTAAAGTCTCCATTGTCGGATCCGGGATGGTCTCAAACCCTGGTGTAGCGGCTGAAATGTTTGCTGTACTGGCGGAAAAAAACATTTTAATCAAAATGGTCAGCACATCTGAAATCAAAGTGTCAACAGTGGTAAGCGAAAATGACATGGTGAAAGCAGTCGAAGCGCTCCACGATGCATTTGAGCTTTCAAAACACCCTTCAGCTGTGTAATGGCAATCAAAAAGGCGGGACTATGCAGTCACCGCCTTTTTGATTACACTGGGTCTTTCATATCCCATTTCACAGTCAGAACCACTTTATCGGCTCTCTTTTTCACTTGTTCATATGATTCGGCAATCTGATCATTCATTAATTGAATTTGTTCAGCGATAAAACCGGCTTCCAGCTGAAAGCAAGGTTCTTTCTGATGTTTAAGCCGGTTGGAAATGATCGGCCCCTCAAGTTCAAATTCAAGCTCCTGTTTTTTAGCGCTTACGTTGGTGAGAGTTCCCCAGCCTGCTTCTTCAAAGAAGGCCGGAAATTCCTCCCATGATTCAAGAGGAAACTTACGGGCGAGATGTTTTCCTGCCCAGTACATCATGGAAGAGTAATCTTGGCCAAGCATATCTGGGAGAACGATCTCTCGTATTAGTTCGTAGGCATAGGCGTTCATTTCAATTTCTTTTAGGTGATCAATAGATGCTTCATATTTAGACTTCATATCTGTCTCCCCTCTCTCCTTCGTATATTATAGCCCAAACAGGGGGGAGGATTACAGAATGATCCTGTAATTCTAATGAAAAATTAAGCAGAAATATATATTGATAAAATAAAATTTTTAAATCAACTAATCAATTCGGAAAATTATAATTTATGTACGCGTTTTCTTGACGCCCTTTTGAGGGAGGAGTAAAATGAAATTGTCAATAAATCTTAATAAAGTGCTTACAATTGAAAGAAGTGGGGGAAGAGATTTAGCACATTTTGCACTTATCAAACAGGGGGTAAAGTAATGTCTGGGAACAGAGAGTTTTATTTTCGAAGATTGCATTCCTTGCTTGGCGTTATACCGGTCGGCATCTTTCTCATTCAGCATTTAGTCGTCAACCAGTTTGCCGCAAGGGGCGCTGAAGCATTCAATAATGCTGCTCATTTTATGGATAGTCTGCCTTTCAGGTATGCTTTGGAAATTTTTATTATCTTCTTACCATTAATTTATCATGCAGTTTATGGTGTGTACATAGCGTTTACTGCAAAAAATAACGCAGGCCAATACAGCTATATGAGAAACTGGCTCTTCGTCCTGCAGCGTGTAACCGGTATCATCACCCTCATTTTTGTAAGCTGGCACGTGTGGGAGACCCGCATTGCCGCACAAATGGGCGCTGAAGTCAATTTCGATATGATGGCGAGTATTTTAAGCTCTCCGGCTATGCTTGGCTTTTACATTGTCGGTGTTTTATCAACAATTTTCCACTTCTCGAACGGTTTATGGTCTTTCGCTGTTACATGGGGCATCACGGTAACGCCTCGTTCTCAAAGAATTTCGACATACGTTACGCTGATTATCTTTGTTGCACTGTCATACGTAGGCTTAAAAGCGATTTTTGCATTTGTATAAGAGTACTAGATTACTAGAGGGAGAGGGGCTATCATGAGTCAATCAAGCATTATCGTAGTCGGCGGGGGTCTTGCCGGCCTCATGGCGACAATTAAAGCAGCGGAATCAGGAATGGCGGTTAAGCTGTTTTCCATCGTTCCTGTCAAACGTTCTCATTCAGTTTGTGCGCAAGGCGGCATAAACGGAGCGGTCAATACAAAAGGGGAAGGTGACTCTCCGTGGGAACATTTTGATGATACGGTATATGGGGGAGACTTTCTTGCCAACCAGCCGCCAGTCAAAGCGATGTGTGAAGCGGCGCCTTCGATCATCCACTTATTAGACCGGATGGGCGTTATGTTTAACCGGACGCCTGAAGGGCTCCTTGATTTCCGCCGATTCGGGGGTACACAGCACCACAGAACAGCTTATGCGGGTGCGACGACGGGGCAGCAGCTGCTTTACGCACTGGACGAGCAAGTGCGCAGATACGAAGTTGCGGGTCTGGTCACAAAATACGAAGGCTGGGAATTCCTTGGCGCTGTATTAGATGATGACAGAACCTGCCGCGGAATTGTGGCGCAAAACCTGACAAACATGCAAATTGAATCCTTCCGTTCTGACGCTGTCATTATGGCGACGGGCGGACCGGGAATCATTTTTGGAAAGTCAACTAACTCCATGATTAATACAGGATCTGCTGCATCAATCGTTTATCAGCAGGGAGCGTATTATGCAAACGGAGAATTCATTCAAATCCACCCGACAGCCATACCGGGTGATGACAAACTAAGACTGATGAGTGAATCAGCGCGCGGTGAAGGCGGACGCGTGTGGACATATAAAGACGGTAAACCGTGGTATTTCCTGGAGGAAAAATATCCGGCTTACGGAAACCTGGTGCCGCGTGATATTGCGACACGCGAAATATTTGATGTATGTGTAAACCAGAAGCTCGGCATTAACGGCGAAAACATGGTGTATCTCGATCTGTCTCATAAAGATCCGAAAGAGCTTGACATTAAGCTTGGCGGTATCATTGAGATTTATGAGAAATTCATGGGAGACGACCCGCGGAAGCTTCCGATGAAAATCTTCCCAGCGGTCCATTATTCTATGGGCGGTTTATGGGTGGATTACGATCAAATGACAAACATCCCTGGGCTGTTTGCAGCTGGAGAATGTGATTACTCTATGCACGGCGGCAACCGTTTGGGAGCAAACTCCCTGCTCTCCGCAATTTACGGAGGAATGGTGGCTGGACCGAATGCGGTGAAATATGTAAACGGCTTAGAATCTTCTGCAGAAGACATCTCTTCATCTTTATTCGACGCTCACGTCAAAAAAGAAGAAGAAAAATGGGCTGAGATTATGAGTATGGACGGAACCGAAAATGCTTATGTTCTTCACAAAGAGCTCGGTGAGTGGATGACGGCGAACGTAACGGTTGTCCGCCATAATGACAAGCTTTTGAAAACGGATGACAAAATTCAGGAATTAATGGAGCGGTTTAAAAAGATCAACATCAATGACACGACAAAATGGAGCAACCAGGGGGCAATGTTCACACGCCAGTTCTCGAACATGCTTCAGCTTGCGAGGGTGATTACCCTTGGCGCTTACAACCGCAATGAAAGCAGGGGCGCCCATTATAAACCGGATTATCCTGAACGTAATGATGATGAATGGCTCAAAACAACAATGGCTAAACATGTAAGCCCGTATGAAGCGCCAGAATTTGAGTATCAGGATGTCGATGTCTCTCTGATAGCGCCTCGGAAACGGGATTACTCGAAGAAGAAGGTGGCGAAATAATCATGAGTGAGAAAAAGACCATACGATTTATTATCACACGTCAAGATACAGCCGACAGCACGCCTTACGATGAAGAATTTGAGATTCCATACCGCCCGAACCTGAACGTCATTTCCGCTCTGATGGAAATTCGCCGGAACCCGGTTAACGCGAAAGGTGAAAAGACAACCCCTGTTACATGGGATATGAACTGTCTTGAAGAAGTATGCGGCGCATGTTCAATGGTCATAAACGGAAAGCCCCGCCAGTCTTGTACGGCACTTATCGACCAGCTTGAACAGCCGATCCGCTTAAAACCAATGAAAACATTCCCAGTCGTGCGTGATTTACAGGTCGACCGCAGCAGAATGTTTGATTCATTGAAAAAAGTAAAAGCATGGATACCGATTGACGGTACGTACGATTTAGGACCGGGACCGAGAATGCCGGAAAAACGCCGTCAATGGGCATATGAATTGTCAAAATGTATGACGTGCGGCGTATGCCTCGAAGCCTGTCCGAATGTGAACAGCAAATCGAAGTTCATGGGACCGGCACCGATGTCTCAAGTCCGCCTGTTTAACGCACATCCGACAGGCGCCATGAATAAATCTGACCGGTTAGAAGCATTGATGGATGAAGGCGGCCTTGCAGATTGCGGCAACTCGCAAAACTGCGTTCAATCCTGTCCGAAAGGCATTCCGCTCACCACTTCAATTGCAGCCTTAAACAGAGATACAAACTTACAAGCGTTCCGCAATTTCTTCGGAAGCGACAGAGTCTAAGAAGAAAAAACCTCTTCCGCATGGGAGAGGTTTTTTTAACAATAAGGAGATGAGTAAAGATGAAGCTTCCCGCATATATTGATATGCCGTTTCAAGAATGGAAAGCGTCCTTTTCTTTTTTTAATGAAGTATCCGTGCGATTTTCCGAGACGGACATGTTTGGCCATATGAATAATGTAACCCCTTTTATATATTTTGAGGAGGCACGGATTTCTTATTTTAAAAGGCTGAACATGATGAATCAAAACAAACAGACCATGACAGTCGTGGCGAGCCAGCAATGCGATTATCTGCGCCAAGTCATGCCTTATGAAGAGCTTCGCATCTATGTGAAAACAAGTGCCGTCGGCAGCTCATCACTTACCTTGCATTATCTCGGAGAAAACAGCAAGGGCGAGCCCTGCTTCACCGGAGCAGTCGTGATGGTCCAAATCTCCAAGGAAAACGGCAAGGCTGTCAGCTGGACGGATGAAGAAAAAGAAACGCTTCTCCATACACGATAAACTAATTCTTTTGTAAACGTCACCTCCTGCGCCCTTCTTACATATGATATCTCGACTATATCAAAACCCATTCGTTTCTGATTCGCTCTCACCTTAGCAAGGAGGGTTACAATACTTGAAGGAGAAAGAATTTCAATCGAAGCCGCTGCTAACGAAAAGAGAAAGAGAAGTGTTCGAATTGCTCGTTCAAGATAAGACAACAAAGGAGATTGCAAGCGAGCTATTTATCAGTGAGAAAACCGTTCGAAACCATATTTCAAATGCCATGCAGAAATTGGGTGTGAAAGGGCGTTCGCAAGCCGTTGTTGAGCTTCTTAGAATGGGTGAGCTAGAGCTTTAATCCTTGCCGGTATTCCTTCTTTTCAGGAAGGAGCCGGTTATTGCTGTTTGTTCGGTTAGTTCGAGCCATGCAGAATTTAGATGGCCAAGTGTGAACCGAATTTTTATACGTCATGTTGTTTGCCTAAAGTCCTCTGTTTTCTCTCCCGCGAGTCTTGCATTTTCTTCAAAAAAGAAGGAAAATAGACACGGAACGCTTTTCTGCGTAAGAGATCCTTGAGTGAGGGATGGACAAATGACATCAAAACCTTTGGAGCATGTTGCGGACATTGAAAAGTCACTCCGCCACATTGCCGCGATCATTAAGCAAAAAGGACGAGAAATCCTTAATCAATATGCGATTACGCCGCCGCAATTTGTCGGCCTGCAATGGCTTTATGAATTAGGAGATATGACAATCGGCGAACTATCTGGCAAAATGTATTTGGCATGCAGCACGACAACGGACTTAATCGACCGCATGCAAAAAAATGAGCTTGTCGAGCGGGTCAAGGACCCGGCCGACAGACGTGTTGTCCGGATACATCTGCTGCCTGAAGGAGAACGGATTATCCAAGAGGTCATTACAAAAAGACAGGAATATCTGCGTGATATGTTCGAAACGTTTACAGATGAAGAAATAGCCATCTTCGAAAAATCATTGATGAAACTGCAGCATGAAATGAAGAGAAAATGAGGCGATTTTGTTGGAGCAACCAATAGGAGTCATTGATTCCGGGGTTGGCGGTTTAACCGTTGCAAAGGAAATCATGAGACAGCTACCAAAAGAAAATATTATCTACGTTGGGGACACAAAACGGTGTCCATACGGTCCGCGTCCTGAAGAAGAAGTGCTTCAATATACGTGGGAGCTGACGAATTATTTACTCGAAAACCACCATATCAAAATGCTCGTGATCGCCTGCAACACAGCAACAGCGATCGCATTAGAAGACATCCAGCGCAGCGTTGGCATACCGGTGGTCGGAGTGATCCAGCCGGGTGCGAGAGCAGCGATAAAAGTGACGGGGAATCAGCATATCGGTGTCATCGGCACAGAGAATACAATTAAGAGCAATGCGTACGAAGAGGCACTTTTGGCATTAAATCCTGACCTGAAGGTTGAGAACCTTGCCTGTCCTCTGCTTGTGCCTTTTGTGGAAAGCGGGAAGTTTCTCGACAAAACAGCAGACGAGATTGTCAAAGCATCGCTGCATCCGTTAAAAGACACATCGATTGATTCGCTGATCTTAGGCTGTACCCATTATCCGATTTTAAAAGATGCCATTCAGCGATATATGGGAGAGCACGTAAACATCATTTCGTCCGGCGATGAAACAGCCCGGGAAGTCAGTACGATTCTCTCATATAAAGGGCTGCTGAATCAGTCCCCGTTTGCCCCGGACCATCAGTTCCTGACAACAGGAGAACGTGATCAGTTTGCGAAAATCGCGGACGATTGGTTTGGCCATGAGGTGGGCCATGTGGAATGCATCTCACTGCAAGAACCGATTAGAAGATAGTTTTGCCCGCAACGGTATGTTGCGGGTTTTTTCTGTTTTGCCGGAATTCTTCGGTCTATTTCCTAAAGAGGCTCGTATACATAATAGTACAAACATCCTTAGGAGGGAAAAGTATGCTGAAAAAAGGACCTGCAGTCATTGGTGCCACTTGTCTCACCTCTGCCTTGCTTTTATCCGGATGCGGTTTGTTTCAATCTGATAAGGCGGCCGAGGAAATTGATCCGCCTCAAGACGTTACATTCGTGAACGATGAAGCGGGTGCCAATTCAAATACAACAGCAGCCGAAAAAACAGAAAGTAAAAAAAGTGATACCGCAAAAGCGGATCAAGCCTCATCTACTGTCATGAGGGAGCTTTATCTCATTGATAAAAACGGGTATGTCGTTGCGCAAACGCTGCCTCTTCCGAAAAGTGAGAGCACGGCCAAGCAGGCGCTTGAATACCTCGTACAGGGCGGTCCTGTGTCAGAAATTCTCCCGAATGGCTTCAGAGCTGTATTGCCGGCTGACACAACCGTTAACGTTGACATCAAAAAAGATGGGACTGCGATAGCTGATTTCTCTAATGAATTCAAAAATTATAAGAAAGAAGACGAACAGAAAATCGTTCAATCTGTGACGTGGACGCTGACGCAATTCAGTTCGATAGATAAAGTGAAGCTGAGAATCAACGGGCATGAACTGAAGGAGATGCCTGTGGGAGGAACGCCGATCTCAGATGATTTAAGCCGCAAAGACGGCATTAATTTAGAAACTGCCGGTGTAAATGATCTCACTGCGACCCACCCGCTGACAGTCTACTATTTGGCGGAAAACGAAGACAGTGAATACTACGTGCCGGTGACGAAACGAATCGACAATTCGGAAAAAGACGACATTACAGCAGCCATCAATGAATTGGCCAAAGGGCCGAGCAAGGTGAGCGGGCTGTTAACGGATTTTAGTGAAGACGTAAAGCTGGTTAGCAAGCCGAAAATCAAAGATGGGCGTGTGACGTTAGATTTCAATCAATCTATATTCGGCAGCGCTGATGAAAAGACGAAGATGATTTCTTCAGAAGTACTGAACAGCATTGTGCTAACGTTAACAGAACAGCCGGAAGTAAAAAGCGTCTCTGTTAAAGTGAACGGAAAATCAGAGCTTGTAAATGAAAAAGGCGAAAAGCTCACAGAACCGGTCTCCAGACCTTCTCAAGTGAATACGGGTAGTTTTTAAATTGGGATTTTTGATATACTAGAAAGAAAGAGGTTAGCGTTCCGGCTGCCTCTTTCTTTATTCAATTCCGGGACAAAAATGGTTTATGTACATACAATCGGAGGTAAAACATGAGACATGACGGAAGACAACATGATGAGCTGCGCCCAATCACATTCGATTTGGATTTTATCAGCCATCCGGAAGGTTCTGTTCTAATAACAGCGGGAAATACAAAAGTAATCTGCAACGCGTCTGTTGAGGATCGCGTGCCGCCGTTTTTGCGGGGCGGGGGAAAAGGCTGGATTACTGCTGAATACAGCATGTTGCCGCGGGCAACAAACCAAAGAACAATCAGAGAATCTTCTAAGGGGAAAATTTCCGGCAGAACAATGGAAATTCAACGCCTGATCGGCCGCGCGCTTCGGGCAGTTGTAGATTTAGAAAAGCTCGGTGAACGGACGATTTGGATTGACTGTGATGTCATTCAGGCAGATGGCGGAACAAGAACAGCTTCCATCACAGGTGCATTTCTTGCCATGGCGATTGCGGTTGGCAAGCTGATCAAAGCGGGGACGGTCAAGACAAACCCAATCACTGATTTTCTTGCTGCGATCTCTGTCGGAATTGATAAGGAGCAGGGAATTTTGTTAGATTTAAATTATGAAGAAGATTCCTCCGCTGAAGTTGACATGAATGTCATTATGACAGGCAGCGGCCGCTTTGTGGAGCTGCAGGGAACCGGGGAAGAGGCGACTTTTTCAAGGGAGGATCTAAACGGTCTTCTCGGTCTTGCGGAACAAGGCATTCAGGAGCTGATTGACAAGCAAAAAGAAGTGCTGGGTGATTCTCTGCCAGAACTGAAATAAAGACAGAAAGGCTTGATCATCATGAAAGAAGCAATTATTGCGACACATAATCCGGGAAAAGTGAAGGAATTTAAAGAGATCCTTGAGCCAAAAGGCTATGATGTCAAATCTTTAGCTGAAATTGGCTTCACAGAAGAAATTGAGGAAACAGGCCATACGTTTGAAGAAAATGCCATACTGAAAGCAGAAGCTGTTGCCAAAGCAGTGAACAAAATGGTGATTGCGGACGACTCCGGTCTATCCATCGATAATCTTGGCGGCAGACCCGGGGTTTATTCAGCCCGTTATGCAGGGGAGCAGAAAGACGACCAGGCAAATATCGATAAAGTGCTCAGCGAGCTGAAAGGGATCGAAAAAGAACAGCGCACGGCCCGTTTCCGATGCGCACTTGCTGTGAGTATCCCAGGAGAGGAAACAAAAACAGTCGAAGGCCATGTGGAAGGATATATCGCTGATGAGCCCAGAGGAGAATACGGCTTTGGCTATGACCCAATCTTCATTGTGAAAGATAAAGATAAGACGATGGCCGAACTGACAAGTGATGAAAAAAATAAAATCAGCCATAGGGCTGACGCGCTTAAAAAGCTGGCTAAGCTTTTGGAGGCATAAGGGGGAACCTTGTAATGAACGTGCTGATTATCAGTGACAGCCATGGCCTTGAAGAAGAACTCCAAACCATCGCGAAACGACATGAAACAGAAGTTGATCTCATGATTCATTGCGGAGACTCTGAGCTTGATACCGGGCATCCGGCATTGGAGCCTTATGCGGTTGTCAAAGGCAATTGTGATTTTGCCGGCGATTTTAAGGACGAGCTTCTTCTGACTGCCGGTTCAAAAAAAATACTGGTCACGCACGGCCACCTTCATGGTATAAAACAGACCTTGTTAAACGTATACTATCGTGCAGAGGAGCTAGGAGCGGATATTATCTGTTTCGGCCATTCGCACATCGCGGGAAGCGAAGTGCTGCGCGGAAAACTGATGATTAATCCAGGCAGCATCCGGCTTCCTAGGGTGCGCAGGACAGAAAGCTATGCTATACTGACATTAGAAAATGATGCTGCGGCAGTGCGTTTTTACGACCAAGCAGGCCATGAAATTGAGGATCTGCAAAACCGGGTTACACTATGAAAATGTCATGAGGAAGAAAATTTTCTTCCTCATGAAAAAAATTCTAAAAAAACCGTTGACTTATTGTTGCATCCCATATATAATAAATCTTGTCGCTGATAGTTAAAGCGAAAAACAAAAAACAAAAAACAAAAAACAAAACATGTCCCAGTAGCTCAGCTGGATAGAGCAACGGCCTTCTAAGCCGTCGGTCGGGAGTTCGAATCTCTCCTGGGACGTACCAAAAGAAAAACCTCAAATCCATTTAGGATTTGAGGTTTTTTGTTGTCGGCTTATGATTTTCATTTGTTATTTAACGTATCATCATCCAAGCCGTCAACTTTTCCTTCTTTATTCAGACGAGGTTCTTCTTTTTTCACAGTTTCAGAAATATGTTCATTTTCTTCAACAGTGCGTTTACCGACAACCACTTCATCAGTGACAACCGGTTTTTTAGTCACTTCCAGCTTTTCTTCAACGATTGGAACTCTGATCTCTTCCGAATCGTTGACAGGAGAAGCGTCCGCTTTATTTTCATCCACTGGGCGGCGTTCGACATAAATTTCATCATGTCTCACAGGAATGTCCATATCTCTTTTTTCTGTTTTCACTTCTTTTCCTATCTCTACTTCACCGGTTTGAACGTCTTCCTTATCGACCTTCAGCTGTTCTTCCAGGAGCGGCATCGTTTTTTCTTCTTTCGTTGTATAATCCGCCATTTCATTTGTGCTTGAAAAGCCGCCTGAAAGGGCATTGCCGTTATCAATAGGAGCAATTACATCTGCATCTGTATCGACGGCTACCAGAAGTTTTCCGTCATCCAAATCTTCTTGATACTTGTCTAATTCATCAGTTTTAATATCCAAATCGGATAATGCTTTGCTGTGTGTAGCAGTATCATCCATTGTGAAATAATCTTTCAGTTTATCGAAAAAAGATTCCGAATCGCCTTCATGTGCATCGATGGCTTGATTGACTTCTGTTCCTGTACGTGATTCCAGATAATCTGTATCTTGCCGGCTTGTCACAACAGAAATGTCGTCAGAATCATACCCTTTTGTTAATAAGCCTTCAATCGCTGCGATGGTTTCCTGCGGAGTTTCGTATACACCAACTATACTTTTCATATCAATCTCCTCCTTTATCAATTTTATATTTTATCGTTCATGTCGTTTGTAATTCCCGCTGCTTTTTAAAATAAACAAAATTGAAAACATTCGTGTTTTTTCAGAGCAAATCTTTTATTCTATGAATTTCCTGAAAAATGAATATTCCGGAAATGATATGAAAAAATTCATAGTTATGCCGATATTTGTTAAGTAAAACAATTTAATAAAAGGAGTGTTTTCTTTTGAAAAAGTGGTTCATTGTTTTTTTCTTATTCGTTATTACGCTATGTCAATCGCTCCAGACAGTTAGCGCGGAAACGGTTGAATGGAAAGAAAGAGCAGATTTGCCTGAGCCGCGTGTCGGTGCAAGCAGCAGTGTAGTAGATGGAAAGATATATGTGATTGGTGGCGGGACGCAAAAACAAGGTACTTATGGGAATCAAACGTTTGTCTACGATCCTAAAACAAATGAATGGACAAAAAAAGCCGACATGCCCACAGAGAGGGGAGGAGCTGCGACTGTTACAGTTGAGGGTAAAATTTATGTCATGGGTGGAATGTCAAACGATGGAGCTGTCAACACAATAGAAGCATATGATCCAAAAAAAGATACGTGGGAGAAATTGGATGATCTTCCTTTTGAAAAAAAGGTTCCAGCTTATAAGATTTATGCAGAAGCTATTGGAAAGAAAATTTATGTTGTAGGTTATGAAAATAACTCATATGCAACCACTTACAGTTACGATCTCGAAACGAAGAAATGGGAGAAAAAACAGAAGTTAGATTATGAAGCAACTGCGGCTTCTACAGCGGTTATCGATAATAAACTATATATCCTTGGCGGAACGCAATTAATTCCCCAAATTGTTTATGTCTATGATCCAGAAAAAGATAGCTGGACAAAAAATGGTAAAGGATTTACAGCAGGATATTATTCTGCGCTTGTTTATAAAGGAAAAATACTGATGACAGGAGGTGTAAACCGAATTAAGGTGTACGATCCTAAAAGTCAATCGGTTACAGCAGTAACAAACCCTAAAGCCCCATACAGAATGGCTCATTCTTCTGCCATTATTGATGATACTCTTTACGTAATCGGTGGAAGAGAGGAAACATCCAGTTTTACTGGAAATGCAGCCTCTAATTTTAAATCAGTTATGTCAATTTCATTAAAGGATTTAAACATACCATTCGATTCGGAGGAGAGTCCGGGAGATAAGGATAAAGGATCAACAACACCTTCTGATCCTTCTGAGGATAATTCAGCAGAAGACGGAGACGC
Source organism: Bacillus sp. N12A5 (assembly GCF_026790125.1). NCBI lineage: Bacteria > Bacillati > Bacillota > Bacilli > Caryophanales > Bacillaceae > Bacillus > Bacillus sp. N12A5. Next base: position 256,910 of record NZ_JALAMR010000008.1, read on the forward strand.
TCTCCTAGTTATCACAATGGTAAACGGTTTGCAAAAAGAGTATCAGCTTCCCATGAAAGAAGTGAACGGGTTCCTAAAATGGTACAAGCAACGTGATGCTGGAGAGGGACCAGGCTTTTATGAAATTGATGAGCATGACAACAACAAAGGGCCTTTTGAAAGTAAAAAGGATTATGTTGTGTTTAAGAACATTTTGATGTATGAAGTAAATAAATATAAATAATTCATACAAAAACCATCCAGTGCAGTGCTGGATGGTTTTTGTATAATAAAGCAATAACCGATTTTGTTAAGTGCTTTTTCTCAATTAAATTTTTGGGGAATTAGATTATATATAGGATAGATAAGAAATCCTCCCCTGCACGTATCTATCCTCATAAAAAACGCCTCACAATTTCTTCGTCATAAACATACTGTTCGGATCTTCAACATAGTCTGCAAAAGGTTCACAGTACTGAAAACCGAAGCTTTCATACAATTTTCTTGCCGGCTCAAATGAAGCCATTGAACCCGTTTCCAAGCTTAACCGCTCATAGCCTCGCTTCCCAGCCTCCTCTAGGATGTGCTGAAGAACTTGTTTGGCAACGCCTTTTCTTAAATGGGATGCAGACGTCCGCATTGATTTGATTTCTCCATGCCGGCTGTCCAGTTCTTTAAGCGCTCCGCAGCCGACTAGTTCATCTCCCTCCCATGCGCTCCAAAATGTTATTTCAGGCTTTCTCAGTCTTTCTAAGCCTAAGGCGTGGATGCTTTCGGGCGGGGACATGAGTGTCATGCTATGTAAATGCTCCTTCACAAGTGAGATCACTTGATGTCCAGTTAAATCATCTATTTTTATATACAATTCTAGTTCCTCCTCAGAAACTTGTTGATTTGCAGAACGTATTTTGAATTCATCTTAATCATATTCTGTCCTGTTTCCAAATAGAAAGACAGAAAATCTGACAGTATGGGATTATTGTTTAGAATGATAAGACATTTCAAAGCAAAAAAAGAGCCGAAATAGATGTTCGGCCCCTTGTGGTTTTCTTTAATATCTAAAGCCTCCGTGTACACCGGCTGCTCCGCTGAATCCGCCGGCGTGCGTTGCCGGGATACTGAAACCGCCGCCGTGACCGCTATAGCCGCCACCTGCAAATTGCTGTCCGTAAAATCCTGAAGCATATGGAAATGAGGAGTACATAGCAGATGGAGTGCTTAGCGGGCTGTATGCTTGGCTGTACGGCTGTCCGTATCCATAGCCTCCAAACGGCTGATAACTTTGCTGATAAAAGGCAGGAGCCGTCGGATAATATGGCTGCGGAAAGCTTGGAAAACCTCCGGGGAATCCTTGGATGTCTGCTAATGATTTATTCATCGTATCACCTTTTCTATGCAAGATATCACCAGTCTATGCCGGGAATTGATGAAAGAGCCTATCCGAATTGAAAATGTTTGCAAGAAGATCTTTCATACATATATCTCATCGAAACTAATAGCACGTCATATTTTATGACATGTTTATATCAGATTGAAAAATTCTGGTGTATCCTTGATAGATTAATAAAAAAATTATAAAAACTTTTAACATTTGCAATTCCTTACATACCAATAATGAAAGCGTATACAATATAGATTGATTAATCAAAATTGTCTAATAATTTTAAAAAATGCTGTTGACACTGCGTCCAAAGCGGCGTAATATGAGTTCAACAAAAGATAAACGCAAGCTTCACAAGCAAAAATGATCGCAATACGATTCTGAAAAATCAAAAACAATTGATCCTCTTGAACTGCTGAAAAGCCGTTCCGGAGACTGAATATGAAAAGCGCAGATGAGGATAAGTAGCCTTGATGAAGTTTTCCACAGAGAACCGGGTTAGCTGAGAACCGGTGAAGCTTTACAAGGTGAACTCGCCTCAGAGTGCCAGTCTGAAATCATAGTAGGACTTGGCCGGGTGAACTTGATTCACTCGTTATTAAAGCGGATAGAAATATCCATGAGACGGCCGATTAAAGGCCGTAAACAAGGGTGGTACCGCGGAAAGAAGAGCCTTTTCGCCCCTTTTAGCTATCGCATTCACTGCGCGGCTGATTGTGGGCGGAAGGGCTTTTTTTATTGAATAATCAGCTATCAAGCTAATGTAAAGATGATCTTTAGAGGATGAAAATCCAAAAGGAGGAACTAAAAATGGGGACTAATGTACAGGTGGATTCAGCATCTGCCAAATGTACACAGACGATGAGCGGAGCATTAATGCTGATTGAATCATTAAAAAAAGAGAAAGTAGAAATGATATTCGGTTATCCGGGCGGGGCAGTGCTTCCGATCTACGATAAGCTCTACAATTCAGGGATGGTACATATCCTTCCCCGTCACGAACAAGGTGCGATTCATGCAGCGGAAGGATATGCAAGAGTATCTGGAAAACCGGGTGTCGTCATTGCCACGTCAGGACCGGGGGCAACAAACCTCGTTACAGGCCTTGCGGATGCCATGATTGATTCATTGCCATTAGTTGTCTTTACAGGACAGGTAGCGACCTCCGTTATCGGCAGCGATGCATTTCAGGAAGCGGACATTTTAGGAATTACCATGCCGGTGACAAAACACAGCTACCAGGTTCGCCAGCCGGAAGATCTGCCGCGCATCATTAAAGAAGCGTTCCATATTGCAACAACTGGAAGACCCGGACCTGTATTGATTGATATTCCGAAAGATGTAGCAACAATTGAAGGAGAATTCAGCTACGATCACGAGATGAATCTCCCGGGCTACCAGCCGACAACAGAGCCGAATTATTTGCAGATCCGCAAGCTTGTGGAAGCAGTAAGCAGCGCAAAGAAACCGGTAATCCTGGCTGGTGCGGGCGTACTGCACGGAAAAGCGTCAGAAGAATTAAAAAATTATGCCGAACAGCAGCAAATCCCTGTGGCACACACCCTGTTGGGGCTCGGAGGTTTCCCGGCTGACCATCCGCTCTTCTTAGGGATGGCGGGAATGCATGGCACATATACAGCCAATATGGCCCTTCATGATTGTGATCTTTTGATCAGCATCGGCGCCCGTTTTGATGACCGCGTCACAGGAAACCTGAAGCATTTTGCAAGAAACGCAAAGATTGCCCACATCGATATTGATCCGGCTGAAATCGGAAAAATCATGGAAACACAGATTCCTGTAGTCGGAGACAGCAAAATTGTCCTGCAGGAGCTGATCAAACAAGACGGCAAACAAAGCGATTCAAGAGAATGGAAAAAACAGCTCGCCGAATGGAAAGAAGAGTACCCGCTCTGGTATGTAGATAATGAAGAAGAGGGTTTTAAACCTCAGAAATTGATTGAATATATTCATCAATTTACAAATGGAGAAGCCATTGTCGCAACGGATGTCGGCCAGCATCAAATGTGGTCAGCCCAATTTTATCCGTTCCAAAAAGCAGATAGATGGGTCACATCAGGCGGACTTGGAACGATGGGATTCGGCCTTCCGGCAGCGATCGGCGCACAGCTGGCTGATAAAGATGCTACTGTTGTGGCAGTTCTCGGAGACGGCGGTTTTCAAATGACGCTCCAAGAACTTGATGTCATTCGCGAATTGAATCTTCCAGTCAAAGTCGTGATTTTAAATAACGCTTGTCTCGGAATGGTCAGACAGTGGCAGGAAATTTTCTATGAAGAACGCTATTCAGAATCTAAATTCGCTTCTCAGCCTGACTTTGTCAAATTGTCAGAAGCATATGGCATTAAAGGCATGAGAATTTCATCAGAAGCGGAAGCGAAAGAAAAGCTGGAAGAGGCATTAACTTCAAGAGAACCTGTTGTTATTGACGTGCGGGTGGCCAGAGAAGAAAAAGTATTCCCGATGGTGGCTCCGGGGAAAGGGCTGCATGAAATGGTGGGGGTGAAACCTTGAAAAGAATTATCACATTGACTGTGGTGAACCGTTCCGGTGTGTTAAACCGGATCACCGGTCTATTTACAAAAAGACATTACAACATTGAAAGCATTACAGTTGGACACACAGAAACAACCGGCGTTTCCAGAATCACCTTTGTGGTTCACGTTGAAGGAGAAAATGATGTTGAACAGCTGACAAAGCAGCTCAACAAACAGATTGATGTGCTAAAAGTCACAGACATCACAAATCAATCGATTGTCCAGAGGGAGCTGGCCTTAATCAAGGTCGTTTCCGCACCGTCAACGAGATCAGAGATTAATGGAATCATAGAACCGTTCAGAGCCTCTGTTGTTGATGTCAGCAGAGACAGCATCGTTGTTCAGGTGACAGGCGAATCTAACAAAATTGAAGCGCTTATTGAATTGTTAAAACCTTATGGCATTAAAGAAATCGCGAGAACAGGTACAACGGCTTTTGCGAGGGGAACCCAGCAAAAGGCGTCATCCAATAAAACAATATCAATTGTATAAAACATAACAAGGGAGAGATTGAAATGGTAAAAGTATATTATAACGGTGATATCAAAGAGAACGTATTGGCTGGAAAAACAGTAGCGGTTATCGGATACGGTTCACAAGGCCACGCACATGCCCTGAACCTTAAAGAAAGCGGAGTTGACGTGATCGTCGGTGTTAGACAAGGAAAATCTTTCACTCAGGCTCAAGAAGACGGTCATAAAGTATTTTCAGTAAAAGAAGCGGCAGCCCAAGCTGAAATCATCATGGTTTTGCTTCCTGATGAACAGCAGCAAAAAGTATATGAAGCTGAAATTAAAGATGAATTGACAGCTGGAAAATCATTGGTGTTTGCTCACGGATTTAACGTTCATTTCCATCAAATTGTTCCTCCGGCAGATGTAGATGTATTCTTGGTAGCGCCTAAAGGCCCGGGACACCTGGTAAGAAGAACATACGAGCAAGGTGCTGGCGTACCGGCATTGTTCGCGATTTATCAAGATGTGACGGGAGAAGCAAGAGACAAAGCCCTTGCATATGCAAAAGGAATTGGCGGCGCAAGAGCGGGCGTTTTGGAAACAACATTTAAGGAAGAAACAGAAACAGATTTGTTCGGTGAGCAAGCAGTTCTTTGCGGCGGATTGAGCGCTCTGGTAAAAGCTGGATTTGAAACATTAACTGAAGCGGGTTATCAGCCTGAACTTGCATACTTTGAGTGTCTGCACGAGCTGAAATTAATCGTAGACCTTATGTACGAAGAAGGACTTGCAGGAATGAGATATTCAATCTCTGACACAGCACAGTGGGGGGATTTCGTATCAGGGCCTCGCGTTGTTGATGCTAAAGTAAAAGAGTCTATGAAAGAAGTATTAAAAGATATTCAAAACGGTACATTCGCAAAAGAGTGGATCGTCGAAAACCAAGTAAACCGTCCTCGTTTCAACGCTATCAATGCAAGCGAGAACGAACATCAAATCGAAGTAGTGGGAAGAAAGCTTCGTGAAATGATGCCGTTTGTGAAACAAGGCAAGAAGAAGGAAGCGGTGGTCTCCGTTGCGCAAAATTAATTTTTTCGATACGACGCTTCGTGATGGTGAACAGTCCCCTGGCGTGAACTTAAATACACAGGAGAAACTTGCCATAGCTAAGCAGCTCGAAAGACTCGGGGCAGATATCATTGAAGCGGGGTTTCCCGCTTCGTCCCGAGGTGACTTTTTAGCTGTTCAGGAAATTGCGAGAACCATTAAAAATTGTTCAGTGACTGGTCTTGCCCGTTGCGTAAAAGGTGATATTGATGCCGCTTGGGAAGCGTTAAAGGATGGCGCTCAACCAAGAATTCACGTATTTATTGCCACATCGGACATTCATTTGAAACACAAACTGAAAATGACTCGTGAGCAAGTGATAGAAAGAGCAGTTGGAATGGTGAAATACGCAAAAGAGCGCTTTCCCGTTGTGCAATGGTCAGCTGAAGATGCCTGTCGGACTGAACTGCCGTTTTTAGCAGAAATCGTCGAGAAAGTCATTGACGCAGGCGCCAGTGTTATCAATCTTCCAGACACGGTCGGCTACCTGGCTCCAGCGGAATACGGAAATATCTTTAAATATATGAAGGAAAACGTTCCGAACATTTACAAAGCAAAGCTTTCGGCCCACTGTCATGATGATTTGGGAATGGCAGTCGCAAACTCTCTTTCCGCCATTGAAAATGGCGCTGATCAAATTGAATGTGCTGTGAACGGCATCGGTGAAAGAGCCGGAAATGCGGCATTAGAGGAAATTGCCGTCGCCCTTCATATCAGAAAAGATTTCTATCAAGTTGAAACAGGCATTACATTGAACGAGATTAAGCGTACAAGCGATTTAGTAAGCAAGCTGACAGGTATGGCTGTTCCGCGCAATAAAGCGGTTGTTGGCGATAATGCCTTTGCTCATGAATCAGGCATCCATCAGGACGGCTTCTTAAAAGAAAAGTCCACTTATGAAATTATTTCACCGGAGCTTGTCGGTGTAACAGCAGATGCGCTTGTCCTGGGAAAACATTCCGGACGCCATGCATTTAAAGACCGGCTGACGGCTTTAGGATTCCAATTTGATAGTGACGAGATTAATAAATTCTTTACGATGTTCAAAGAGTTGACTGAGAAGAAAAAAGAAATTACTGATGAGGATCTTGTTTCTCTTATTTTAGAAGAAAAAGTAACAGACCGCAAGATTGGGTATGAATTTCTTTCCCTGCAAGTGCATTACGGAACAAGCCAGGTTCCTACGGCTACGCTTTCTTTGAAAAATCAAGAAAACGCAGAGCTAATTCAGGAAGCAGCAACTGGAGCCGGGAGCGTGGAAGCAATTTACAACACGCTTGAGCGCTGCATTGATAAAGACGTGGAGCTCTTGGACTACCGCATTCAATCCAATAGAAAAGGCGAAGACGCATTTGCCCAGGTGTATGTAAGAGTTTTGGTGAATGGAAAAGAATCAGCAGGGCGGGGCATAGCGCAAGACGTATTGGAAGCTTCAGCGAAAGCCTATTTGAACGCAGTCAACCGTCAATTGGTTTTCCAATCGAATATGAGCGGACTGAAAAACCATACAGCTGTCGGATCATAAAAGAAAGGAGAACGGTTAACTTGAAGAAACGTATTGCTCTATTGCCCGGAGACGGGATCGGCCCTGAAGTATTAGAATCAGCGACAGACGTACTGAAAAGTGTTGCCGAACGATTTAATCATGAATTTGAATTTGAATATGGCCTAATTGGAGGGGCAGCGATTGATGAACATAACAATCCCCTCCCGGAGGAAACCGTTGCGGCTTGTAAGAATGCAGACGCTATATTGCTTGGCGCTGTCGGCGGACCGAAATGGGATCAAAACCCTTCGGAGCTGAGACCGGAAAAAGGGCTGCTCAACATCAGAAAACAGCTTGATTTGTTTGCGAATTTACGTCCTGTGAAGGTGTTTGAAAGCCTTTCTGACGCTTCGCCTTTGAAAAAAGAATATATTGATAACGTTGATTTTGTTATCGTCCGTGAGCTGACAGGTGGTTTGTATTTCGGCCAGCCGAGCAAACGCTATGTAAACACTGAAGGTGAGCAGGAAGCGGTAGACACGCTGTTTTATAAGCGGACGGAAATTGAACGCGTGATCAGAGAGGGCTTTAAAATGGCAGCAGCCAGAAAAGGAAAAGTAACCTCTGTTGATAAAGCAAACGTTCTGGAATCAAGCAGACTGTGGCGTGAAGTGGCTGAGGACGTTGCAAAAGACTTTCCTGATGTGAAGCTGGAGCACATGCTTGTGGATAACGCGGCCATGCAGCTGATTTATGCACCAAATCAATTTGATGTCGTGGTGACTGAAAATATGTTTGGAGACATTTTAAGCGATGAAGCGTCCATGCTTACAGGCTCACTCGGAATGCTCCCGTCAGCCAGCCTATCAAGCTCAGGTCTTCATCTGTTTGAGCCTGTTCATGGCTCCGCGCCTGACATAGCCGGCAAAGGGATGGCAAATCCATTCGCGGCCATATTGTCAGCGGCAATGCTTTTGAGAACATCTTTCGGGCTCAAAGAGGAAGCGAAAACTGTAGAAGATGCGGTTAACAAAGTATTGGCTTCCGGAAAAAGAACAAGAGACTTGGCACGAGGCGAAGAGTTCAGCAGCACTCAGGCCATTACAGAGGAAGTTAAGGCAGCAATAATGTGTGAAAATACTATTTCTAATGTGTGACAGCTTACGTTAAGCGGTCTTAGTTCATAGGTAGAGGGAGGAAACAAAAGATGATGCCTCGAACAATCATCGAAAAGATTTGGGATCAGCATATTGTAAAACATGGTGAGGGAAAACCGGATCTTCTCTATATTGATTTGCATCTTATTCATGAGGTGACGTCTCCTCAGGCATTTGAAGGGTTGAGACAAAAGGGAAGAAAGGTCAGAAGACCCCAGAATACATTTGCGACAATGGACCACAACATCCCAACTGTCAATCGCTTTGAGATAAAGGATGAAGTGGCGAAACGCCAAGTGACGGCACTTGAACGAAACTGTGAAGAATTTGGCGTGCGCCTTGCCGATCTTCACAGTGTAGACCAAGGGATTGTGCATGTCGTCGGCCCTGAACTGGGATTAACCCTTCCAGGGAAAACGATTGTATGCGGCGACAGCCATACATCAACACATGGCGCATTCGGCGCTCTTGCATTCGGAATCGGGACGAGTGAAGTTGAACATGTCCTTTCCACACAGACACTCTGGCAGCAGCGCCCGAAAACACTTGAAGTGCGTGTAGACGGAACGCTTCAAAAAGGGGTAACGGCAAAGGATGTCATTCTTGCTGTCATTGGCAAATACGGTGTGAAATTCGGAACTGGCTACGTCATTGAATACACTGGGGAAGTATTCAGAAATATGACGATGGATGAGCGGATGACCGTTTGTAACATGTCAATTGAAGCAGGGGCGAGAGCAGGTTTGATTGCACCTGACGAGGTGACATTTGAATATTGCAAAAATCGCAAGTACACGCCAAAAGGCGAAGAATTTGACAAGGCAGTAGAGGAATGGAAAGCGCTGCGCACAGACCCGGGCGCTGTTTATGATAAATCTATCGTCCTTAACGGCAACGAAATTTCACCTATGGTGACTTGGGGCATCAACCCGGGAATGGTTCTTCCTGTCGATTCTGAAATTCCTGCGCCGGAAAGCTTTTCCGCGGAAGATGACAAAAAAGAAGCGATTCGCGCTTATGAATATATGGGGCTGACTCCTCATCAGAAAATTGAAGACATCAAAGTGGAGCACGTATTTATCGGTTCCTGCACAAATTCCCGCATGACTGACCTACGTCAGGCTGCTGGTATGATCAAAGGGAAGAAGGTAGCGGACAGCGTAAGAGCCATCGTCGTTCCCGGATCCCAAAGCGTAAAGCTTCAGGCTGAAAAAGAAGGGTTGGACCAAATTTTCTTGGAAGCTGGATTTGAATGGAGAGAATCAGGCTGCAGCATGTGTTTAAGCATGAATAATGACGTTGTTCCTGAGGGAGAGCGCTGTGCGTCCACTTCTAACCGTAACTTTGAGGGCAGACAAGGAAAAGGGGCAAGAACACATCTCGTCAGCCCGGCAATGGCTGCGATGGCCGCCATTCACGGACACTTCGTTGATGTCAGAAAGTTTTATCAGGAAAAAACAGTTGTGTAAGGAGTGCGCGAGATGGAACCTTTGAAAACACATACGGGGAAAGCAGCCGTATTAAATCGTATCAATGTTGACACAGACCAGATTATTCCTAAACAATTTTTGAAGAGAATTGAAAGAACAGGCTATGGCCGATTTGCATTCTTTGACTGGAGATATGATGCGAACGGTGAACCGAACCCTGAATTTGAATTAAATCAGCCAGCTTACCAAGGCGCTTCCATATTAATAGTAGGAGAAAATTTCGGCTGCGGGTCATCACGTGAACATGCTCCGTGGGCGCTTGATGATTATGGATTTAAAATCATTATTGCGCCGTCATTTGCTGATATATTCCACCAGAACTGCTTTAAAAACGGTATGCTGCCAATTCGCATGCCATATGACAATTGGAAAAAGCTTGTCGGCCAGTATGAAAACCAGTCACTGCAGATGACTGTTGATCTTGAGAATCAGCTTATTCATGATAGTGAAGGCAATCAAATTTCATTTGAAGTTGATCCGCATTGGAAAGAGATGCTTATCAACGGCTATGATGAAATTTCATTAACGCTCTTGCTTGAAGATGAAATCAAGCGGTTTGAATCACAGAGAAGCTCTTGGCTTCAAGCCTGAAAAAGCTGCCGGCAATTGTCCGGCAGCTTTTTTTGCCTGATGAAACCTTTCATTTCTTGTGTTTGTTCACAGGTGTTGATACACTTGAACAAAATAAATGCCTGAAAGGAATATAGGTATGACGCATGACAAGAAGAACGCAAAAATTATTCCTTTTCCTCATCTAAAAGACCGTCTTGTGGAAAAAGGGATGTCATCACTGAAGGAAAAAAAGTATCAAGAAGCGCTTGAGCTGTTTTCGGAAGCGATGAAATATGATGATACTGAATCTGATCTTCACTTAGGGATGGCCATCTGCTTTTTAGAGCTGGGCGAATTGGAAGAGGCAAAAAGCGTGTGCGAGAAGATGCTTAAAGAAGGCTACGGCCATTACTTTACCGTTTTGCAGGTGTACATGACCATCTTAATTCAGCTTAAAAAATACGATGAAGTCAAAAGCACGATTGAAGCCGTTTTGGAAGAAAACCAGCTGCCTGCGGAAAGTGCCGAGCAATTTTATAAGCTGCTTGATTTCAGCCGTAAAATGACCGATCCGGATCGTGAAGACGAGGCTTGGGCCGAGGAGTATGAGGATACAATTGACACGGAGAAAGTGCTGGCAAGCCCTGAGGAGCAAATGAATTTAATTCATTCCTTAAAAGACCGCAATGTAACGAAGTATACAGGACTGCTGAAGACAATTCTTCAAGACCCGTCAGCTCATCCGATTATCAAAACGATGATTGTCATGCTATTGGCGGAGCACGAGTATAGCAAACCTGTGCATATTACGAAATTTGGCGAGTCGATGACAATTGAACCGTCTGAAATTGTCCCTCCAGATGCTGCGCCGATTTTGCACCGCGTTCTCAGGGTTCTGGATGAGACGCTCGGAAATGAAAACCCTACTTTATATGCGGCAGTAGAAGAACTGTGGAGAAGACATTTGTACGTTTTATATCCGTTCCAGCCAAAATTGCTGTCGGCCGATCTTTGGGCGGCTGCCCTGCATAAAGTCGGTTACGAGATGCACGGGATTGAAATTGAAAGAGAAGAACTTCATATGATGTATGAGTTTACCGACAGAGAACTCGACGAAGCGTGCACAATGATAAAAGATATTGAAGAAATTTCTTATTTGTAAATCGCGCCATATAGTTGAAAGCGGTATGTGTTATGTTATAATATAATGGTTGTATTTGTGTATAACGGGTTATAAGAAATACGGTTGGACAGGCTTTGCAGTTCATTATTCACATCTATACATAATGATTCTGATCTTTGGCAGCTTTGTTTTTGTTGGACGAAGCCGAATGATTGCTTTAGAATGGAAGACCGACACAACCTGAATAGATTTTTGGAGGGAAACACATGTCTGTAAAATGGGAAAAACAAGAAGGCAACGAAGGCGTTTTAACGGTTGAAGTTGATGCTGAAACGTTTAAAACAGCACTTGATGATGCATTTAAAAAAGTAGTGAAACAAGTTTCAATTCCTGGATTCCGTAAAGGTAAAATTCCTCGTGGATTATTCGAACAGCGCTTTGGCGTAGAAGCTCTTTACCAAGATGCTTTGGATATTCTTCTTCCTGTAGAATACCCTAAAGCGGTTGAAGAAGCTGGAATCGAGCCTGTAGACCGTCCTGAAATCGATGTTGAAAAAATCGAAAAAGGCGAAAGCTTAATCTTCACTGCGAAAGTAACAGTAAAACCTGAAGTGAAGCTTGGCGAATACAAAGGCCTAGGCATTGAAAAAGACGACACAGCTGTAACTGACGAAGATGTTCAAAACGAACTAAAAGCGCTTCAAGAGCGTCAAGCTGAGCTTGTTGTAAAAGAAGAAGGCGCTGTTGAAGAAGGAAACACAGTTGTTCTTGATTTCGAAGGATTCGTTGATGGCGAAGCATTCGAAGGTGGAAAAGCTGAAAACTACTCTCTAGAAGTAGGTTCTGGGTCATTCATCCCTGGTTTCGAAGATCAGTTAATCGGCCTTGAAGCGGGTGCTGAGAAGGATGTTGAAGTGACATTCCCTGAAGAGTATCACGCTGAAGAGCTTGCAGGCAAACCAGCTGTATTCAAAGTGAAAATTCACGAAATCAAAGCGAAAGAGCTTCCTGAACTTGATGATGAATTCGCAAAAGATATCGATGAAGGAGTGGAAACACTTGCTGAATTGACTGAGAAAACAAAGAAACGTTTAGAAGAAGCAAAAGAAAACGAAGCTGATGCTAAATTGCGTGAAGAGCTTGTTCTGAAAGCTTCTGAAAATGCTGAAATCGATGTGCCGCAAGCGATGATCGACACTGAGCTTGACCGCATGCTGAAAGAATTCGAACAGCGTCTGCAAATGCAAGGCATGAACCTTGAGCTTTACACTCAATTCTCAGGCCAAGATGAAGCTGCGTTAAAAGAGCAAATGAAAGAAGATGCTGAAAAACGCGTAAAATCTAACCTGACTCTTGAGGCGATTGCGAAAGCGGAAAACCTTGAAGTATCAGATGAGGAAGTTGATGCTGAGCTTTCTAAAATGGCTGAAGCATACAACATGCCTGTTGAAAATATTAAACAAGCCATCGGTTCTACTGACGCGATGAAAGAAGATTTAAAAGTTCGCAAAGCAATTGATTTTCTTGTAGAAAACCGTTAATATGGTGCATAATAATAGTAATAATAAAACAGGGCGCGAATCATTCGTGCCTTGTTTTGTACAATTATGATATATCTCTTTTTCTTGGGGCAAGATAGTTAATGCAGGGCTGCTTTTTGTCATACATATAGAATGTGCTAGTCAGAAACACATTGTTACCGTCTTTTTGGAAAGTATGGTAAAATGCAATACATACTCGTTCGTTTCAAGAATCATTTTCTTTTGCTCTGCCGGTGAAAGAAAAAGTGAGACAAGATTAAGGGGTGAAAGAATGTTTAAATTTAACGAGGAAAAAGGACAATTAAAATGCTCGTTCTGCGGAAAAACACAAGATCAGGTTCGTAAGCTTGTAGCAGGACCTGGTGTATATATATGTGACGAATGTATCGAACTCTGCACTGAAATTGTGGAGGAAGAACTCGGAACTGAAGAAGAAGTTGAATTTAAAGACGTACCAAAGCCTCAGGAAATCCGCGAAATTCTGAATGAATATGTCATCGGCCAGGATCAAGCGAAAAAATCACTTGCTGTTGCTGTGTATAACCACTATAAGCGCATTAACTCCAACAGCAAAGTTGATGATGTTGAGCTTTCGAAAAGTAATATCTCATTAATCGGCCCTACAGGAAGCGGTAAAACCCTTCTGGCGCAAACATTGGCTCGCATTTTAAATGTGCCGTTTGCGATTGCAGACGCTACGTCTTTAACTGAAGCTGGATACGTGGGTGAAGATGTAGAGAATATTCTCTTGAAGCTCATCCAAGCTGCTGATTATGATGTGGAAAAAGCCGAAAAAGGCATTATCTATATTGATGAAATCGATAAAGTGGCAAGAAAATCAGAAAACCCGTCTATTACACGTGATGTGTCAGGTGAAGGTGTACAGCAGGCGCTGCTTAAAATTCTTGAGGGTACAGTGGCAAGCGTGCCGCCTCAAGGAGGACGTAAGCATCCTCATCAAGAATTCATTCAAATCGACACAACAAATATTTTGTTCATTTGCGGCGGTGCTTTCGATGGTATCGAACAAATCATCAAACGCCGTTTAGGCCAAAAAGTGATTGGATTCGGTGCGGACAATAAAGCTGCTGATCTTGAGAAAGAAGACCTTCTTTCAAAAGTGCTTCCTGAAGATTTGCTTCGCTTCGGGTTAATTCCTGAATTCATCGGACGTCTTCCGGTTATCGCAAGCCTTGAAAAACTTGACGAGGAAGCTTTAGTTGCGATCTTAACAAAACCGAAAAACGCTCTTGTTAAGCAATTCAAAAAAATGCTTGAGCTTGACAACGTTGAGCTTGAGTTTGAAGAAGAAGCGCTTTCTGAAATTGCTAAAAAAGCAATTGAACGCAAGACTGGCGCGCGCGGACTCCGTTCTATCATTGAAGGCATCATGCTTGATGTGATGTTTGAGCTGCCTTCTCGTGATGACATTGAAAAATGTGTAATTACCGGCGCAACGGTGACACATGGAGAGCCGCCTCGCCTCTTATTAAAAGACGGCACTGAGGCAAGCCAAGATAAAACATCTGCATAATGTTAAGCACGAACCTCCTGAATGGTGACATTCAGGAGGTTTTTTTGTCATGTAAACTCTTCCGGAAAAACGTTTATTCCCGTCTTCTGTGGGAGATACTAGCAATCAGAGGAATGAATTGGATACATAAATTGTTTTTCAGGAGGGACCATCATGAGTTGGACAGGGATCGCGTTATTTATTCAGCTGTTTTTTGGGATCATCATTGGGTTGTATTTTTGGAATTTGCTTAAAAATCAAAGGACACAAAAGGTCACGATAGATAAGGAATCAAAGAAGGAAATGGAGCAGCTTCGGAAAATGCGCGCTATTAGCTTGTCCGAACCATTATCTGAAAAAGTCCGCCCCAAAAGCTTTCAAGATATCGTCGGACAGGAAGACGGCATTAAAGCATTAAAGGCAGCTTTGTGCGGGCCGAATCCACAGCATGTCATTGTCTATGGACCTCCGGGCGTCGGAAAAACAGCTGCTGCACGGCTTGTATTAGAAGAAGCAAAAAAACATAAACAATCGCCGTTTAAGGAGCAGGCCGTTTTTGTGGAACTCGATGCAACAACTGCACGTTTTGATGAAAGAGGGATTGCCGACCCGCTCATCGGCTCTGTCCATGACCCTATATACCAAGGGGCCGGAGCAATGGGGCAGGCGGGGATCCCGCAGCCGAAGCAGGGCGCTGTCACCCATGCCCATGGCGGTGTGCTGTTTATTGATGAAATAGGAGAGCTGCATCCTATTCAAATGAATAAAATGCTGAAGGTGCTTGAAGACAGAAAAGTCTTTTTAGACAGTGCGTATTACAGTGAAGAAAACACACAAATTCCGAATCATATTCACGATATTTTTCAAAATGGGCTGCCGGCTGATTTTCGCCTGATTGGCGCGACGACAAGAATGCCGAACGAAATTCCGCCAGCCATCCGTTCCCGCTGTTTAGAGGTATTTTTCCGTGAGCTTGAAAAGGATGAGCTGAAAACCGTTGCCAAAACAGCGGCGGATAAAATTGAAAAAAACATTTCTGATGAAAGTCTGGACCTGCTGACCAGTTATACGCGGAACGGGCGGGAAGCTGTTAATATGATTCAAATTGCAGCGGGAATGGCAGTGACGGAGAATCGGAAAGACATTACGATTGAGGATATTGAATGGGTCATTCATTCCAGCCAGCTTACTCCGAAGCACGAGCAGAAAATCGGCGCAGAACCGCAAGTTGGCATCGTAAATGGGCTTGCCGTATATGGACCTAACAGCGGATCGCTTTTGGAAATTGAAGTGAGTGTAACCCCAGCTCAGGATAAAGGGTCTATTAATATCACAGGAATAGCTGAAGAAGAAAGCATCGGCAGCCAATCAAAATCAATCCGCCGAAAAAGCATGGCGAAGGGTTCGGTTGAAAACGTGTTAACCGTACTCCGCACGATGGGAATGAAGCCGTCTGATTATGATATTCACATCAATTTCCCAGGAGGGATTCCGATTGACGGGCCGTCAGCGGGCATCGCAATGGCAGCAGGTATTTTCTCGGCAATTCACAAAATCCCAATTGACAATACCATTGCCATGACAGGTGAAATCAGCCTGAACGGCCTTGTCAAACCCATTGGGGGCGTGATTCCGAAAATAAAAGCAGCCAAGCAGTCCGGTGCAAAAAAAGTGATTATCCCATATGAAAATCAGCAGTCGATCTTAAAGCAGATTGACGGAATCACCATTATTGCAGTAAAGACGTTCCAGGAAGTGCTTGATGAAATTTTAGTGAATCCGCCAACGGAACAAAAACCGTTTATTGAAATCAATAAAGAATCCGTTTAACCCTATTTTAAAAATAGGGTTTTTTTCATGAAGGACATCTTTTCCTTTTTCATATCAGAAAGAAAGGGTATACTACGAGGAGACTGTTTTATAGAAAATGGAACCATGCCGTTTATTGTACAAGGATGAAAAAGTTGTATTATAATGGTTCATACTAAAGTCACGGAGGTGTCAGTCACATGGCAGAAGAATTAAAACGCAGCATCCCGCTCCTCCCTTTAAGAGGTTTATTAGTGTACCCGACGATGGTTTTGCATTTAGATGTAGGACGTGACAAGTCGGTTCAGGCTCTTGAACAGGCAATGATGCATGATCATATGATATTTTTAGCCACTCAGCAGGATATTTCGATAGACGAACCTGGTGAAGACGAGATTTTTACTGTGGGCACCTATACGAAAATCAAGCAAATGCTGAAGCTTCCTAACGGTACGATTCGTGTGTTGGTTGAGGGCCTCAAGCGCGCCCAAATCGTTAAATACAATGAGCATGAGGATTTCACGTCGGTCGACATCCAACTCATTCATGAAGATGATTCAAAAGATACAGAAGACGAAGCATTGATGCGGACGTTGTTAGACCACTTTGATCAGTACATAAAAATTTCTAAAAAAATCTCGGCCGAAACGTACGCCGCAGTTACTGATATCGAAGAGCCGGGGAGAATGGCAGACATTGTTGCTTCTCATCTGCCCCTAAAACTAAAGGATAAGCAGGATATTTTAGAAACGGCTGATGTCAAAGAGAGGCTGAACAAGGTTATTGATTTTATTAATAATGAAAAAGAAGTGCTGGAGATCGAGAAAAAAATCGGCCAGCGCGTCAAACGTTCAATGGAGCGGACGCAAAAGGAATATTATTTGCGTGAACAAATGAAGGCGATCCAAAAAGAGCTTGGCGATAAAGAAGGAAAAACAGGCGAAGTTCAGACGCTGACGGAAAAAATCGAAGAAGCAGGCATGCCGGATCATGTGAAGGAAACCGCGCTCAAGGAATTGAACAGATACGAAAAAATTCCGTCGAGTTCCGCAGAAAGCTCTGTAATCCGCAACTATATTGACTGGTTGATTGCTCTCCCGTGGACGGATGAGACAGATGATAAGCTTGATTTGAAGGAAGCAGGACGTCTCTTGGACGAAGAGCATCACGGACTTGAAAAAGTAAAAGAACGCATTTTAGAATATTTAGCTGTCCAGAAGCTGACAAAATCCCTGAAAGGGCCTATTCTCTGCTTGGCAGGACCTCCAGGGGTCGGGAAAACGTCTTTAGCCAAATCAATTGCAAAAAGCTTGGGTCGGAAATTCGTCAGAATCTCACTCGGCGGAGTGCGTGACGAATCAGAAATCCGCGGACACAGACGGACCTATGTCGGAGCAATGCCTGGACGCATTATTCAAGGCATGAAAAAAGCCGGCAAGCTGAATCCGGTCTTCTTATTAGACGAAATTGACAAAATGTCATCTGATTTCAGAGGCGACCCGTCATCGGCTATGCTTGAAGTGCTTGATCCAGAGCAAAACAGCACTTTCAGTGATCACTATATTGAAGAAACCTTTGATTTATCAAAAGTGCTGTTTATCGCTACTGCGAACAATTTGGCAACGATCCCGGGCCCGCTCAGAGACAGAATGGAAATTATTAATATTGCGGGCTACACAGAAGTGGAAAAACTCGAAATCGTAAAAGATCACTTGCTTCCAAAACAGATTAAGGAACACGGGCTGAAGAAAAGCAACCTTCAGCTGCGTGACCAGGCGATTCTTGATATCATCCGCTACTATACGCGAGAAGCGGGAGTGAGAAGCCTTGAGCGCCAGCTTGCCGCGATTTGCCGGAAGGCGGCAAAAGCCATTGTAGCTGAAGAGCGAAAACGGATTACGGTCACTGAGAAGAACCTTCAGGACTTTATCGGAAAACGAATTTTCAGATACGGACAAGCTGAAACAGAAGATCAGGTAGGTGTAGTGACAGGGCTAGCCTATACAACGGTCGGCGGAGATACGCTGTCGATTGAAGTATCACTTTCTCCGGGGAAAGGAAAATTGATCCTGACAGGAAAGCTCGGAGATGTAATGAGAGAGTCAGCTCAGGCTGCCTTCAGCTATGTGCGTTCGAAAACAAAAGAACTTGGCATTGAACCTGACTTTCATGAGAAGTATGATATTCATATACATGTGCCTGAGGGTGCGGTGCCTAAAGATGGTCCGTCAGCCGGTATCACGATGGCGACAGCGCTTGTTTCTGCTTTAACGGGACGGGCGGTTTCTCGTGAAGTCGGAATGACTGGAGAAATCACGCTTCGCGGGCGCGTGCTGCCGATCGGAGGATTGAAGGAAAAAGCGCTTGGCGCGCATAGAGCGGGATTAACAACCATTATTGCGCCTAAAGAGAATGAAAAAGATATAGAGGATATTCCGGAAAGCGTCAGAGAGGGGCTGACATTTATATTGGCGTCCCACTTAGATGAAGTTTTGGAACATGCCTTAGTAGGAGAGAAGAAATGAAAGTCACAAAGTCAGAAATCGTGATCAGTGCCGTAAAGCCGGAACAGTACCCAGAGGGCGGGCTTCCGGAAATTGCACTGGCCGGAAGATCGAACGTAGGAAAATCGTCTTTTATCAATTCACTAATCAATCGCAAAAATCTAGCGAGAACATCATCAAAACCGGGAAAAACACAAACGCTGAATTTCTACATTATCAATGATGAGCTTCATTTTGTGGATGTACCGGGTTACGGTTTTGCCAAAGTGTCAAAGTCTGAGCGGGAAGCTTGGGGCAGAATGATCGAAACCTACATCACGACACGCGAGGAATTGAAAGCAGTGGTGCAGATTGTTGATTTGCGGCATGCGCCATCTAATGATGATGTGCAGATGTACGAATTCTTAAAGTATTACGGCATTCCTGTTATCATTATCGCTACAAAGGCTGATAAGATCCCGAAAGGAAAATGGGACAAACACGCGAAGGTTGTCCGACAGACATTAAATATTGATCCGGAAGACGAGCTGATTCTCTTCTCCTCAGAAACGAAAAAGGGGAAAGACGAAGCTTGGGGAGCGATCAAAAAAATGATAAACCGGTAGAGAAGACTCTCTGCCGGTTTTATTTATCGTATAGATTTTTTTCGTTTTATCAATAATAACAATAAACTGATTCCAATAAAGACAAACGGCCAATACTCTTTCAGAAGCGCTGTCGGAATATGTGCAGACTCAAGCCACGCCATAATTTGTTTGAAAAAGTACAGAAACAGGGAAAAACAAATCATCGACACAGCCTCATATACATATTCTTTTTTCTGAACGGTTGAAACGAAAAGTGAGAAGCCGATCATAAAGAGGAGCATTTCAAAATCATCCGGCCACCATGCCCATTTTGGTTTTGCGAAAAAGTGTAAACCAATCCCGAAAAGAAGCAAACCGATAAAGAAATGGGGTGTGACGGCTTCCTTTTTTCCTTGATATACAAAGGCAGCGCCTAACAGCATGAGGAGAACAGGCCATTGCCCCTGTCCAGAAAACAGTTCGGCTTGGCCGCTTTCAAGCCATGCATATACAGTTGCGGCAAGGAGCAGACAAGGGAATAAAATTGATTTTTGTTTCATGCATATCACCTTCTTGTTCTTTAGAGCTGATGTGTAGTAAATTTCTGTTGTTTTTGGTATTGTCAATAGGAATGCTTCTTTTCCATGAAGCTTTTTCTAATATAGCATAAGAATTTTAAAATCTGTTCACATTTTGTGAAAGAAACTATGTTATAATTATTACAAATAATGAGTTCTATGTTAGAATAATTATAAATAAAGATTGGGTGTTGGGGGTGTAAAAAGCGATGCATATACTTGTTGTGGGAGTAGATTATAAATCCGCCCCTATTGAAATACGTGAAAAAGTAAGCTTTCAGCCGAATGAGCTGGCAGAAGCGATGGTGCAGCTGAAGGAAAAGAAAAGCATTCTTGAAAACATCATCGTTTCCACCTGCAACCGCACTGAAATTTATGCGGTAGTCGACCAGCTCCATACCGGCCGTTATTATATAAAAAAGTTTTTAGCTGATTGGTTTCAATTAAGCAAAGAAGAGCTGTCACCGTTCTTAACATTTTACGAGAGTGATGCGGCTGTTGAGCATTTATTCCGTGTAGCCTGCGGACTTGATTCTATGGTGATTGGTGAAACCCAGATTCTTGGCCAGGTGCGCGACAGCTTCAAAACAGCTCAGCAAGAAAAAACGATCGGGACTATTTTTAATGAGCTGTTTAAGCAGGCTGTTACAGTAGGCAAACGGACTCACGCTGAAACCGACATTGGCTCAAATGCAGTGTCAGTAAGCTATGCAGCAGTTGAACTTGCCAAAAAAATCTTCGGGAACCTTTCAAGCAAGCACATCTTGATTCTCGGTGCGGGAAAAATGGGCGAGCTTGCTGCGGAAAACCTGCACGGACAGGGAATCGGCAAGGTCACTGTCATTAACCGAACATACTTGAAAGCGAAGGAGCTTGCAGACCGTTTCTCCGGTGAAGCAAGAAGCTTGAATCAGCTGGAAAGCGCGCTTGCGGAGGCCGATATTTTAATTAGTTCAACTGGCGCAAGTGATTTTGTTGTGTCCAAAGAAATGATGGAAAACGCGAATAAGCTTCGCAAGGGACGTCCGCTGTTTATGGTGGACATTGCGGTTCCAAGAGACCTTGATCCCGCGCTGAATGATCTTGAAGGAGTCTTTCTGTATGATATCGATGATCTGGAAGGCATTGTAGAGGCGAACATGAAAGAGCGGAGAGAAACGGCTGAAAAAGTTGAACTGTTAATTGAAGAAACCATTGTGGAGTTTAAACAATGGCTGAATACACTTGGCGTTGTGCCGGTTATTTCCGCATTGCGGGAAAAGGCGCTTGCCATCCAGTCAGAAACAATGGACAGCATCGAGCGGAAGCTGCCTCACTTAAGCACTAGAGAGAAAAAACTGTTGAACAAACACACCAAAAGTATCATTAACCAAATGCTGCGCGATCCGATATTAAAGGTGAAAGAGCTTGCGGCAGATGCTGATTCTGAAGAGAAACTGGCCTTGTTTATGCAGATTTTTGATATTGAAGAAGCTGCGGGCCGTCAAATGATGAAAACTGTTGAAAGCAGCCAAAAGGTCCATTCTTTTAAGAAGGCTGAATCAAAAGCGGGCTTTGCCCCACTTGTAAGTGAGTGAAAGCTGAATGATTGATACTGCAATGGCAAGACTTAATGAGGGGACAATCGTCATTTACGCATTAAGTGTACTCTTTTATTTTATAGATTTTCTTCAACACAACCGGAAGGCTGGAAAAATGGCCTTCTGGTTGCTTTCTATTGTCTGGACTCTGCAAACCGTATACTTGGCCTACTTTATGTGGGTGACGGGGCGGTTTCCGGTATTAAATGTGACGGAGGCGCTTTATTTTTATGCCTGGGTGCTTGTCACGCTGTCACTTGTACTGACAAAGCTTCTACGAGTTGACTTTATTGTGTTTTTTACAAATGTAATAGGGTTTTCTATGATCGCCATTCATACATTTTCACCGACAGAGCAGCAGTCAGCCGCTTTTTCAGGGCAGCTTGTATCTGAGCTTTTGGTGATTCATATTACAATGGCGATTCTTTCATACGGCGCGTTTTCCCTTTCTTTCGTTTTTTCTGTGCTATATCTGTTTCAATATCATTTGCTGAAAAAGAAAAAATGGGGAAAATGGATGTTGAGAATAGAAGATTTGTCTAAGCTTGATTATATGGCATATGTTCTGAATGTCATCGGGGTCCCGATGCTGCTGCTGAGTTTGATTCTCGGCGTCATTTGGGCGTATGTCTCACTAGAAACGCTGTATTGGTTCGACGCCAAAGTGCTTGGTTCGTTTGTCGTTCTGCTGCTGTACAGCTATTATCTTTATATCAGGCTGATTAAAGAGCTGCAAGGAAAGGTCGCGGCACTGTGGAATACGGCTTGTTTTCTCGTGCTGATGATCAATTATTTCCTGCTTGGAAGCCTGTCGCAATTCCATTGGTTCAGTTAAATGACGTCCCAAGCAGATTCGGGAGGAAAGAAAATGATGAGAACGATTAAAGTAGGTTCCAGACGGAGCAAACTCGCTATGACTCAAACAAAATGGGTCATTCAAAAACTGAAGGAAATCAATCCTTCGTTTGCCTTTGAAATTAAAGAAATCGTGACAAAGGGCGACCGGATCGTCGATGTTACGCTTTCAAAGGTGGGCGGGAAAGGGCTGTTTGTCAAAGAGATTGAACAAGCGCTTTTAAACGAAGAGATTGATATGGCGGTACACAGCATGAAGGACATGCCTGCTGTTTTGCCTGAAGGCCTTATGATCGGCTGTATACCTGAACGGGAAGATCCTCGTGATGCCCTTATTTCAAAGAATCGCGTTAAGCTTTCAGAAATGAAGGAAGGCGCTGTCATCGGCACAAGCAGTTTAAGAAGAAGCGCACAACTTTTGATCGAGCGTCCTGACATTACAATTAAATGGATTAGAGGTAATATAGATACGAGACTTCAAAAGCTGGAAACTGAGGATTATGACGCAATTATTTTAGCTGCTGCCGGACTTTCCAGAATGGGGTGGAAGCAAGACGTCGTAACTGAATTCCTTGAACCTGAGCGCTGTTTGCCTGCTGTGGGTCAGGGAGCATTGGCGATTGAGTGCCGAGAATCGGATGATGAGCTACTGGCGTTGTTTTCTCAGTTTACGGATGAATATACAAAACGAACCGTGTTAGCGGAACGTGCTTATTTAAACGCGATGGAGGGCGGCTGCCAGGTTCCGATCGCAGGCTACGCAGTGTTAAACGGGCAGGATGAAATTGAACTGACAGGGCTTGTCGCTTCTCCTGACGGCAAGATCATTTTTAAAGAAACCGTAACAGGAAGCGATCCGGAGGAAGTCGGAAAGCGCTGTGCCGCTCTTATGGCTGACAAAGGAGCTAAAGAATTAATCGATCGTGTGAAACGGGAGCTTGATGAGGATGGAAAATGATGTTCCGCTGAAAGGAAAAACTGTGCTGGTCACCCGGAATAAGGCGCAGGCAAAGTCGTTTCGGCAAAAAGTGGAGGAGCTTGGCGGAAAAACGGTTTTGACCTCTTTGATTACGTTTCGCCCGGCTTTGCCGAATGATGTTGCGAAACAGGTGAAAGCGGATCTTGCTGCACCCGGCTGGCTTGTTTTCACAAGTGTGAATGGAGCGGACTTCTTTTTTTCTTATCTAAAGGAAAATCAGCTCATTCTTCCTGCGCATAAAAAAATTGCGGCTGTCGGTGAAAAAACGGCCCGCCGTTTGGAAACGTATAACGTATCGGTTGATGTCATGCCTAAGGACTATATTGCTGAACAATTGGCGGAGGCTCTTAAGCAGCATGCTGAACCGGCGGAACGGATTACAGTGGTGAAAGGCAATTTGTCACGTGATGTGATAAAACAAGAGCTTGTCCCGCTCGGTTTTGAAGTGAAGGAATGGGTTGTTTACGAAACGATTCCTGATGAAGAAGGCATCGAGGCACTGAAAGAGGCTGCGGGTCAATATTCATTTGACTATGTAACATTTACGAGTTCATCAACCGTACATACGTTTATGCATGTCGTGGGGGAAGAATTGAAAAAATGGAAGGCGAACGGGACGTCCTGTATCAGCATTGGACCTTTAACAAGGGACGCCCTGCTGACGTATGGCATCACCTCGCATACGCCTGATACATTTACAATAGATGGCATGCTTGAGTTAATGTGCAGCATGTCAAGAGAGGAAGAGAGAATATGAGTCAATCATTTAACAGACACCGCCGCCTGCGGTCATCAAAAGCAATGAGAGAGATGGTAAAGGAAACACGTTTACATCCATCAGATTTTATTTATCCGATTTTTGTCGTTGAAGGGCTGGAAGGCAAAAAAGCTGTTCCATCAATGCCTGATGTTTACCATGTATCATTAGATCTATTGAAGGAGGAAGTGGCGGAGCTGGTCAAACTGGGCATTCAATCTGTCATCGTGTTCGGCATCCCTGAAGAAAAAGATGATTGCGGAACGCAAGCGTACCACGATCACGGGATTGTCCAAAAAGCCATCACAGAGATTAAAAAACACTTCCCTGAAATGATTGTTGTCGCTGATACATGCTTATGCGAATACACAGACCACGGCCATTGCGGACTTGTCAAAGACGGGGTCATCCTCAATGATGAATCGCTGGAGCTTTTGGCGCAGACAGCAGTCAGCCAGGCGAAAGCAGGTGCGGATATCATTGCGCCGTCAAACATGATGGACGGATTTGTTACAGTGATCAGAGAAGCGCTTGATAAAGAAGGATTCGTCAATATTCCGATCATGTCTTACGCTGTGAAATATTCAAGTGAGTTTTACGGTCCGTTCCGTGATGCAGCAAACAGCACGCCGCAATTCGGGGACCGAAAAACATATCAGATGGACCCTGCTAACCGTATGGAAGCACTCCGCGAAGCACAATCAGATGTCGAGGAAGGCGCGGACTTTTTGATTGTCAAACCTTCGCTTTCATATATGGATATCATGCGTGACGTAAAAAATGAGTTTACTTTGCCGCTCGTCGCTTATAATGTAAGCGGAGAGTATTCAATGGTCAAGGCTGCAGCGCAGAACGGCTGGATCAAAGAAAAAGAAATCGTGTTAGAAATTTTGACAAGCATGAAGCGCGCAGGTGCAGACCTGATTATTACGTATCATGCGAAAGACGCAGCGAAATGGCTTGCGGAGTAATTTTATTCAGTTGACAGGAGTTGAGGCAGATGAGAAGCTATGAAAAATCAAAAGCAGCTTTTAATGAAGCGCAAAAACTCATGCCGGGCGGTGTGAACAGTCCCGTTCGCGCCTTTAAATCGGTTGATATGGACCCGATTTTTATGGAGCGCGGAAAAGGCTCAAAAATCTTTGATATTGACGGAAATGAATATATTGACTACGTCTTGTCATGGGGACCTTTAATTTTAGGGCATACAAATGACCGCGTCGTAGAAAGCCTCAAAAAAGTGGCTGAATACGGGACAAGCTTCGGTGCTCCGACTGAAGCAGAAAATGAACTGGCAAAACTCGTCATTGATCGTGTGCCATCTGTAGAAATTGTACGAATGGTCAGCTCCGGAACAGAGGCCACAATGAGTGCCCTCCGTTTGGCAAGAGGCTATACGGGCCGCAACAAGATTTTAAAATTTGAGGGCTGCTACCACGGACATGGCGATTCCCTCTTGATTAAAGCGGGTTCTGGTGTGGCGACTCTTGGTCTGCCTGACAGTCCCGGTGTGCCTGAAGGAATTGCAAAAAACACCATCACCGTTCCATACAACGATTTAGAAAGTGTCAAGCTTGCTTTCCAGCAATACGGTGAAGACATTGCGGGTGTTATTGTAGAGCCGGTTGCCGGAAATATGGGCGTTGTTCCGCCGCAAGAAGGCTTCCTGCAAGGGCTGCGTGATATCACTGAGCAATACGGTTCCCTGCTGATTTTTGATGAAGTAATGACAGGCTTCCGCGTCGATTATAATTGTGCTCAAGGATACTTCGGCGTAACGCCTGATCTGACTTGTTTAGGAAAAGTGATCGGGGGCGGGCTTCCTGTCGGTGCTTATGGCGGCAAGGCTGAAATCATGGAGCAGATCGCTCCGAGCGGTCCGATTTATCAGGCCGGCACATTGTCAGGCAACCCGCTTGCGATGACGGCTGGCTTAGAAACATTGAAGCAGCTGACACCTGAATCCTACAAGAATTTCATCAAAAAAGGCGACAGGCTGGAAGAAGGCATTTCAAAAGCCGCCGAGGCTCACGGCATTCCGCATACCTTTAACCGCGCAGGTTCAATGATCGGCTTCTTCTTTACAAACGAACCTGTCATCAATTATGAAACAGCCAAAGCCTCTGATTTGAAGCTGTTTGCTAACTACTATAAAGGCATGGCAAATGAAGGTGTATTCCTTCCGCCATCACAATTCGAAGGCCTTTTCCTTTCAACGGCCCATACTGATGAAGATATTGAAAACACAATCCAGGCAGCTGAGAAAGTATTCGCTGAGATCAGCCGCGGATAAGAGTATAAAACCGGTACAAGAACAACCTTGTACCGGTTTTTTTGTGTGCTCCCCCACTCATATTTTTCCTAGTTCATACATACACCTTTAGTGACATCTAATTTTAAGGATTAGATGAAAGGAGGATATGAACTTGCCGCAAAATCATCGATTGCAATTTTCTGTAGAAGAATCGATCTGTTTCCAAAAAGGACAGGAAGTTTCTGAACTTCTATCTATTTCATTAGATCCTGATATCAGGGTTCAGGAAGTAAATGATTATGTATCAATCAGAGGATCGCTTGAACTTACAGGTGAGTACAACATAGATCAAAACAAACATACTGAGGAGTTTTATACGGATAAGCGGTTTGTTGAAGAAGTCAGAAAGAGAGAGGATGGGAGCGCGGAACTGACTCACTGTTTTCCTGTGGATATTACCATTCCGAAAAATAAAGTGAGCCATTTACAGGATGTCTTCGTCTTTATTGATGCCTTCGACTATCAATTAACTGATTCTCGCATATTAACGATTCAGGCTGATTTAGCGATTGAAGGGCTTCTGGATGATGCGGCAGATAAAGAGCCGGAAATTCCATTATATGAAGCTCCTGCGGCATTCAGAGAGGAAGAACTTTCTGAGCCGCCAAGACGAAGTGGATTAGAACCGGATGCACCTCCGGCAGAGGAAGCGGTTTTCCAAGATGTTACGCCAGCTGAAACGCCGGAGCTTTTTGTCTCGAAAGCGGGTCTCCGTGAAGAGCTTGAAACAGAAAAAGCAGAATCTGAGGCGCCGGAATCAGTTGCTTCGGAAGCAGAGGCACGAGAAGATGTGAAAGTGAAAGCCGAGCCGGAAGAATTTATCGCGCCGGAAGAAGAATTTCGTGAAGAAGCGGAAACAGAAGAAGTTGACCCAGAGCTTGAAACTTCAGAAGTGAAGAGTCAAGAGATCGTTAATGCAGAAAAAGAAACGCCAGAGCTAGCAGCAGCTTCAATAGCGGACGCTCGTGAAAAAGCGAACTCTTCAGCAGAGATTCGTGAAGATTCTGGAGCAGAAGAATCTCCTGTTTTGGAAGGAGAGACTGCGATCTCGGAGGAAAAAGCAGTGTCTCCTATACTTGAATATGCGATGCGCCAAGAGGCTCAAAATGAAGAAGTTGATCAATCCAAACAAGCGGAGTTCGCACTTCGCCAAGAAGCAGGAGAGGGAGATCGAACGGAAGAAGCCGACCCTGTACTTCGTCAAGAAGCGGAAGAAGTGAATCGAACAGAAGAAGCCGAGCCCGCACTTCGCCAAGAAGCGGAAGAAGCAGATCGAATGGAAGAAGCCGAGCCCGCACTTTGCCAAGAAGCGGAAGAAGCAGATCGAACGGAAGAAGCCGAGCCCGCACTTCGCCAAGAAGTGGAAGAAGCAGATCGAACAGAAGAAAGAGAGCCTGTGCTTCGTCAGGAAACGAAAGAAGCGGATCGAACGGAAGAAACAGAGCCCGTGCTTCGTCAAGAAGCTGATGAAGCATCGAAGACTGTGTCTGAGGCTGTCCTTTCCAAAGAAGAAAGAGAGAGGGAACCAGCATCAGCTGCATATGTAAAGCGAGATGAAGCCGCTTTGCACTTTCAATTCACTCAAAAAGCAAGCTCGGAGGAGGCACCTCAAGAAGCAGAGCTTGAACCGGCATACCGTACATTCCTGCCCGAACAAGAAGAGGAGGATTCTTTTTATTCAGCGCCTAAGCTGCTGGAAAAGGAAGAACAAGAGGAGGAAAGCTTTGAAATTGAAGTGAGAAAAATACCTCCGGCTGAAGAGCCTGAGGAAGAAACTCCTTTTCAATCCTTCCAGCTGCCGGAAACCTCTGAGCCTGAAAGGAAGGAAGCTGATGCTGCTCCTATGGCTGCTCCTGCTGCTGAAACGAAGGAACCTCAAACAAAGGAAAGTGATAATTCTCTTTATTTAACAAAACTCTTTACGAGGGAAGAGGATGAGTTTTCGAGAATGAAAATATGCATTGTTCAGCAGGAAGACACGATCGAACGTTTATGCGAACGGTACGATATTACCTCCCAGCAGCTGATCAGAATGAATTCCTTAGCGTTGGACGATGAATTGAAAGCAGGACAGATCCTTTATATTCCTCAATATAACAACAGCCATGCGTAAGCCGTAAGCGATCGGAAAATGTGGTGAATGGAATGGAAGATACCCAATCGGTTCTTCAGGAATACGGGCTGACTGCTCAATTTATTGAGCCTGTCAGTCCTCTTGTGTGGAAAGTGTATACAGACTACGGCGTATTTGCCCTGAAAAAATTGAAATCGGCCCGCAGCAAACAGTTTACCGATCATATGGTGGCGATTGAGGAAAAAGGTTTCCGTTCATTTGTTCCCGTTTACAGAACAAATAACGGTGAATTTTTCTCAGGTGGCATACGATCAGGGGATTCCTATTATTTAATGCCTTGGCTCCAATTTGACCAGGAGGAAGAACGGGATCAGAAACATGCATATTTATTTAGAGAAACAGCCCGTCTTCACGAGAGAACCGCTCAGGAAATAAAGGTCAGACGAGATGACATTGAACGTTATTACGGACAAACGAAAAAAAAGTGGGAAGATGATAAAATTCTTTACGAACAGTTTGTAGACAGTGCAGAGAAGGAATGGTATCTATCCCCTTTTGAACTCCAGGCCGTAACCTATTTTTCAGAAACCATATCCGCTGTAAACTTTGCGCTGGAGCGGTTGGAGGACTGGTATGAGTCAGCTAAAGAACAAAGCGTTTCAAGGGTTGTGATGAACCACGGCAGCCTGTCTATCCACCATTTTCTGTATAATGATGCAGGAACCGGGTATTTCACGAATTTCGAAAGAGCGTCTGTCGGGCCGCCGCAAAACGACTTGCTCGGCTTTTATACAAAAATGTTCAAAGGCTTTCCGAAAGCTTGTCCTGAGTGTGTCGAATGGTTTTATGCATACACGAAATCATTTCCATTGCGTGAAGCGGAAGTCAGTCTTTTTCTCAGCTATATGGCATATCCTGCAGCCATGTACAAGGTGTTGAACCGTTATCAAACCGGGAAGAGACAGCATGAAAAAGATGAATGTACGCAATTATTAAAGGCTTACTGGCAAATGAAAAATATTGAGCCGTTTGTAATGAAAATTCATCAGATTGAACAAGAGAAAAAATTTCAGGCTGAAAACGAGTCCACGTCTTAATGGCGCGGACTTGTTTGTTTATATCCAGTCTAAATGAAGGGCGCAAGCTAACAAGATCAGGATTGCGAGCAGCAAAACATCAAAGGTTGTCGGAAAGAAAATGGTTCTGATCCCTTGAAAAATTGTAATGGGGATAATCACTTGCGCGGATACAAGCCGAATTTGCCTGACCCACGGCGGCAGGGAATAAGAGCTGAATCGTTTCTTCAAGGTGCATCCTCCTCTACGCATTTACAAGCATCATATGTAAACTTGGGCAATAGGTGCCTGCCCCTCTGTATAGAAAGCGGTGTTTTTGGAAAAGATGATTGACGAATCAAAAACACTTTTACTATAATAAAGAACATAAATAATGTATATAATGAGCTGATAAATACACCTGCTTAGAACGGGAAGAGTACAAAAAAGACGCATGCAGAGAGAGAAGCCGTTTGCTGAAAGGCTTCTTATGTTGTCTGATTGGAAGGTCGCCCGGGAGCATAATTTCTTGAAAGAAGAGTAGAGAAATTCGGGAAACACCCGTTATCCGTTGTAAGTGCATGAACTGATAGAGTTCATGAAAAAAGGTGGTACCGCGAAAGAGCTTTTCGTCCTTTTACAGGGATGAAGAGCTCTTTTTTCGTTCTCAGCCATTTTTAAACATGCTGGAGGGTTATCATGGAAACGAATGAACAAACAATGCCGACGAAATACGATCCGGCAGCGGTTGAAAAAGACCGATATGATTTTTGGCTAAAAGGCAAATTTTTTGAAGCGGGCAGCGACCAGACAAAAGAGCCATATTCTGTTGTCATTCCGCCGCCAAACGTAACAGGAAGACTTCACCTTGGCCACGCGTGGGACACGACGCTGCAAGATATCGTAACAAGAATGAAACGCATGCAGGGTTATGACGTGCTGTGGCTTCCTGGTATGGACCACGCTGGAATTGCGACACAGGCGAAAGTGGAAGCGAAACTTCGTGAGGAAGGCAAATCCCGCTACGATCTGGGACGCGAGAAATTCCTCGAAGAAACGTGGAAGTGGAAGGAAGAATATGCTGACTTCATTCGCAGCCAGTGGGCGAAATTAGGGCTTGGCCTTGATTATTCCCGTGAACGCTTTACGCTGGATGAAGGCTTAAGCAAAGCGGTTCGCGAAGTTTTCGTAAAGCTTTATGAAAAAGGCCTGATCTACAGAGGCGAATATATTATTAACTGGGACCCTGCGACAAAAACAGCTCTATCCGACATTGAGGTTATTTATAAGGATGTTCAGGGCGCGTTTTATCATATGAGCTATCCGCTCGCTGACGGATCAGGCTCAATTGAAATAGCGACGACACGTCCTGAAACAATGCTCGGTGATACAGCCGTTGCCGTTCACCCTGAAGATGAGCGCTATAAGCACCTGATCGGAAAAACGGTAATCCTGCCGATTACAAATCGTGAAATTCCGATTGTCGGTGATGACTACGTTGATATGGAATTTGGCTCAGGTGCAGTGAAAATTACGCCTGCTCATGATCCGAACGACTTCGAGCTTGGCAACCGCCACAATTTAGAGCGCATTCTTGTCATGAATGAAGACGGAACGATGAATGAAAATGCCCTGCAATATCAAGGCATGGATCGTTTTGAATGCCGCAAAAAGCTAGTGAAAGATTTACAGGAGGCGGGAGTTCTCTTCAAAATCGAGGATCATATGCACTCCGTCGGCCATAGTGAGCGAAGCGGGGCTGTTGTTGAGCCTTACCTTTCTACACAATGGTTTGTGCGCATGCAGCCGCTTGCTGATGCAGCGATTGAGTTGCAAAAGAAAGAGGAAAAAGTCAACTTTGTGCCTGACCGTTTTGAAAAAACGTATTTACATTGGATGGAAAACATCCGCGACTGGTGTATTTCCCGTCAATTATGGTGGGGCCACCGCATTCCAGCCTGGTATCATAAAGAAACAGGCGAGTTATATGTCGGGCTTGAAGCGCCTGAGGACAGCGAAAATTGGGAGCAGGATACAGACGTGCTGGATACATGGTTCAGTTCTGCGCTCTGGCCGTTCTCCACTATGGGCTGGCCTGATGTAACAGCTGAAGACTTTAAACGCTACTATCCGACTGACGTTCTTGTTACAGGGTACGACATCATTTTCTTCTGGGTGTCACGCATGATTTTCCAAGGCATTGAATTTACAGATGAGCGCCCGTTCAAAGATGTTTTAATCCATGGCTTAATTCGTGACGAGCAGGGCCGGAAAATGAGTAAATCTCTTGGAAACGGTGTCGATCCGATGGACGTCATTGACAAGTACGGAGCTGATTCTCTTCGTTATTTCCTTGCGACTGGTAGCTCTCCTGGACAGGATTTGCGCTTCAGCTATGAAAAAGTGGAATCGACTTGGAATTTTGCCAATAAAATTTGGAATGCCTCCCGTTTTGCATTAATGAACATGGATGGCATGACATACGATGAGCTTGATCTGTCAGGCGAAAAATCAGTAGCTGACAAGTGGATTTTAACGCGATTAAATGAAACGATCGAGCATGTGACCCAGCTCGCTGACCGATATGAATTTGGTGAAGTCGGACGCCATTTATATAACTTTATTTGGGATGATTTCTGTGACTGGTATATTGAAATGGCGAAGCTTCCGCTTTACGGGGAAGACGAAGCGGCTAAGAAAACAACCCGTTCTATCCTTGCTTACGTACTGGATCAAACGATGCGCCTGCTCCACCCGTTTATGCCGTTCTTAACGGAAGAAATTTGGCAACACCTTCCTCACCAAGGGGAATCGATTACAGTAAGCCAATGGCCTGTTGTGGTGCCGGAGCATACTGATACTGAAGCGGCAGCTGACATGAAGCTTCTTGTTGAGCTGATCCGTTCCGTGCGTAATATCCGCAGTGAAGTCAATACGCCAATGAGCAAGCAGGTTGAACTGTATATTAAAACAAGCACAGATGAAATAGCAGCCCGCCTCGAAGCGAACCGTTCATATGTTGAACGCTTTACGAATCCGAGCGTGCTTAAAATCGGCACCGATATCGAGGCTGTTGATAAAGCGATGACAGCCGTTGTCTCAGGAGCAGAGGTTATTCTTCCGCTAGAAGGCTTAATCAATATTGATGAAGAAATTGCCCGTCTGCAAAAAGAATTCGATAAGCTGACGAAAGAAGTCGAGCGTGTTCAAAAGAAACTTGGAAATGAAGGATTTATGAAAAAAGCGCCTGCGCACGTAATTGATGAAGAACGTGAAAAAGAAAAAGATTATGTGGCAAAGCGTGACGCTGTTCAAAAACGAATGGCTGAGCTAAAGGGTTAATGAAAAGCCGGGGCGGTTTCTAGGGAAACCGCCTTGCCTTATAAAAGAGGGGATTATCATTGTTTACTGCATATGAAGAAGCGCGCAGCTGGATCCACGGCCGGCTGAAATTCGGAGTGAAGCCCGGTCTCGGCCGAATGGAGCAGCTGATGGCGCGGTTAGGCCATCCTGAAAAGAAAATCCGCGCGTTCCACGTAGCAGGAACAAACGGTAAAGGATCAACTGTTGCTTTTATTCGTACTATGCTGCAAGAAGCCGGATATACGGTTGGCACGTTTACGTCACCTTATATCATTACGTTTAATGAACGGATCAGCGTAAACGGGACACCGATTTCAGATGAAGAATGGACAACACTCGTCAATCAGGTTAAACCGCACGTTGAAGCGCTTGATCAAACGGACTGCGGCCAGCCGACAGAATTTGAGATAATGACGGCTTGTGCATTTTTATATTTTGCCGAGTTTCATAAGGTCGATTTTGTTATTTTTGAAACTGGTCTGGGCGGAAGATTTGACTCTACAAATGTAGTTGAACCGCTCTTAACAGTTATTACAAGCATCGGACACGACCATATGAACATTTTGGGTAATACCATTGAAGAAATTGCCGGGCAAAAGGCCGGAATTATAAAAGAAGGTATTCCTATCATTACAGCTGTTACCCAGCCGGAAGCCTTACAGGTCATTCGTCATGAAGCTGAACGACATGCTGCGCCGTTCCAGTCATTGCATGATACATGTGTGATTTTCAATGAAGAGGCTCTGCCTGCCGGAGAACAGTTTTCATTCAAAACGGGCGAGAAGTGCTATGAAGATATTCGGACATCTCTGATTGGCACACATCAAAGACAAAATGCGGCTTTATCCATTTTGGCTGCTGAATGGCTCAATAGGGAGAATATTGCCCGTATCAGTGATGAAGCGTTAAGAAGCGGGCTGGTAAAGGCTGCTTGGCCGGGACGGTTAGAGCTTGTTCAGGAACATCCGCTGGTATACTTAGATGGTGCGCATAACGAGGAAGGCGTTGAAAAGCTGGTGGAAACGATGAAGCAGCGTTTTCCTGATACCCGCATTTCTGTGGTGTTTAGTGCATTAAAGGACAAACCGTATCACGATATGATTAAGAAATTGGAAACCATATCGCATGCGATTCATTTTGCTTCTTTTGATTTTCCGCGTGCTGCTCTTGCAAAAGATCTCTATGAGGCAAGTGAAATCAGCAATAAAAGCTGGAGTGAAGATCCTGATGATGTGATCGAATTCATAGAAAGCAAAAAAGGCTCAAATAACATTGTCCTTATTACCGGATCACTTTACTTTATTTCTGATATCCGCAAAAGATTACAATAAACGCGTCCAGCCCCGGCAGTATGAAAAATGAGATTCTGCCGGGGTTTTTATATGTAAAATGAAATAGTTTCGATTAGAGTTCAGGCCTCTCACTCTGCTACAATCCAAACCAGAATCTACAGTGAGTAAAGGTGTGTTGTGTATGCTTCCCGCTCTCTTTATCCTCGGGCTTATTCTTGGCTCATTTTATTATACGGCCGGGTGCCGTATCCCCTTACAGATATCCGTTGTCACACCCCGTTCGGCATGTTCGTTTTGCCGGCAGACATTAACCCCGGCAGAATTAATCCCCATCCTGTCATTCCTTCTCCAAAAAGGCAAATGTAAAAGCTGCGGGCACAGAATTTCTTTTATGTATCCTGCGGCAGAGCTTGTGACAGCGTGTCTATTTACAGCTGCCGGAATACGCTTTGGCACGTCTTCAGAACTATTTCCCGCCGTCGTGTTTATTTCTCTTCTCATTATAGTTACAGTGACAGATATTCATTTTATGCTGATTCCAAATCGAATATTGATCTTTTTTCTCCCCATTTTGGCCGCTGCAAGACTGATTTCTCCGCTTGATTCCTGGTATACAGGCCTGTTAGGTGCAGCCGCCGGATTTCTTTTTCTGGCCTTAATGGCTGCAATTACCCATGGCGGAATAGGGGGAGGAGATATTAAATTATTTGCGGTAATTGGTTTTATGCTCGGTGTGAAAATGCTGGCAGCTGCCTTCTTCTTTTCTGTTTTGATAGGTGCATTATATGGAGCTGCAGCTGTCCTGACCGGAAGGCTAGCCAAAAGTCAGCCGCTTCCCTTTGCCCCTGCAATTGCGGCAGGGAGCATTTTGGCCTATCTATACGGTGACTCTATCGTTTCTTTTTATATCAAACTGGCATTGGGCTGACTGCTGAAAAATTTGACGAACGTTTTTTGGACAAGACGACAAAAGTCTTGTTCTTTTTTTTTTCGCCTGTGCTAAAGTGTGTAGCATGAAAAGCCGACAAGAACGGTCAAACAAATGAAGGGAGGAAGCGGAATTGAAAAAAAGGAAGAATAAAAAAAACAGTAAAGCCGCAGAAAAAGCCCTCAAGGTGACGATTAATGGAAAAGAAGAGACGGTATACGAAAAGGAGACGCCTGAGACTGAGACGGATAAGAGCATGACATTTTCGAATTGGGAGGAAAAGAGAAAGGCTGAACAGGAGATTGCGGCATCCCATGAGCATCCTGACGAAGATGAATTTAATTGGGATTCCGAGGAGGACAAGGTGTTTAAAGAGGATCCAAAAGTCGTTCCGCCCTATCAAAAGAATAAAACAAATGTGTATTCAAAAGGAAAGTCCGGATCGGCCAAACCGGTAAAAAGGGTGGCGGCAACAATTGCCTTTGCGGCAGTCATCGGCACTGGATTAGGGTTATTCGCGTTGAATATCTCTGGCAATAAAGAAGCGTCTGCCCCGGCATCTTTAGATGATTCACTGGGCAGCCCAACAGCAAAAGCCGGAGATACATCTGCTGATAAACAAAGCTCAGGCGCAGAAAAACAGGCGGCACATACTGAAGGTACATATAAAACGTATGCTGTGCAGGCCGGAAAATTTTCAAATGAAAAGGGTGCTGAAACGTTAACAGAACAACTGACAGAAAAAGGTTATTCCGCCGTGTCACTGTCAAAGGATGACGGGTATACGTATGTCATCGCAGGCTTAGCCAGTGATAAGGACGTGTCACAGCAGTTAGGGCAGCTTTTAATCGACAGCGATTTTGAAGCATGGGGTGGCAAGGAGCTTTCCTTATCAATAGAGTCAGATATGACAGATTCCTTCAAGGAAACAGCGGAGCTTGCAGCAAAGGCGATTCTCGGAGAAGATATTACAAGAGCGAGTGTAGAGAAAATAGAAAAGTCACTCGGTAAAACAGAAGCGTCTGAAACAGGGGAGAAAAAAGCGATTTTACAGGCTTTAAAGGAATTAGAGGACCCAAGCGCTGAAGCCGGGTGGAAGGCTCAGCAGGAGCTGTTAGCCGTCGTTAAATAAGAGAAAGTGCCTGAGCCTTTGTCCTTTAGTGACAGGCTTTTTTTTATTTTGTCATGAAAAAGTTATTTTTCTGAAATTGTGACAAGCCTCGTGATTTGGTAGGATAAACGAGTATCTTTTTTTCTTAAGCAAACCCTGAAAGGATGACGGACATGAAAAAGCCGCTAATACTTGCATCACAATCTCCGCGCAGGAAAGAACTCCTCGATCTTCTCCAGCTGCCCTACTCCATTATTGTCAGTGAAGTAGAGGAAAAATTAAATCGAAACTTTTCACCTGAAGAAAACGTCCAATGGTTGGCAAAACAAAAAGCTAAGGCTGTAGCTGATCTGCATCCGCATGCAATCGTCATCGGCGCTGATACAATGGTATGCCTGGACGGCGAATGTCTTGGCAAACCGCAGGATCCAGAAGAAGCTGCTACCATGCTGCGGAGGCTTTCAGGCCGAAGTCACTCAGTAATAACCGCGGTCAGCATTCAAGCTGAAAATCACAGCGAGACTTTTTATGATAGAACAGAAGTTACGTTTTGGTCCCTCAGTGAAGAAGAGATTTGGACGTATATTGAAACAAAAGAGCCGATGGATAAAGCAGGTGCATACGGCATCCAAGGAAGAGGCGCGCTTTTTGTAAAGAAAATAGACGGAGATTATTATTCAGTCATGGGTCTTCCTATATCAAAAACGATGAGAGCTCTTCGCCATTTTGATATAAAGGCATGACGGTTCTATAAACGGGAAGGGAAAGAAAAGGAGTGCTTGGTCATACACGATCTGCCATTAAAACTCAGAGATTTCCCAACGAAAGAAAAGCCAAGAGAGCGGCTTTTGAAAGTCGGAGCCGAGAACTTGGCGAATCATGAACTTTTGGCTATATTATTGCGGACAGGGACTAAACACGAATCTGTTTTGGACCTGTCAAACCGGCTGCTGCGCTCATTTGACGGGCTGCGTCTGCTCAAGGAAGCATCGGTTGAAGAGCTGTCAAGCATCCCGGGAATCGGCATGGTAAAAGCGATTCAAATACTGGCGGCAGTTGAGCTTGGAAGCCGGATTCATAAATTAGCCAACGAAGAACATTTCGTTATTCGCTCCCCGGAAGACGGCGCTAATCTTGTCATGGAGGATATGCGTTTTTTAACCCAGGAGCATTTTGTCTGTTTATACTTAAATACAAAAAACCAAGTCATCCATAAACGCACCGTATTTATCGGAAGCCTGAATTCATCTATTGTCCACCCGCGAGAGGTGTTTAAAGAAGCGTTTAAACGATCTGCCGCTTCCTTTATCTGTGTTCATAATCATCCTTCTGGAGATCCGACGCCGAGCAGGGAAGATATTGAAGTGACAAGACGGCTGTTTGAATGCGGAAATCTGATTGGCATCGAGCTGCTTGACCATTTGGTGATAGGCGACAAAAAATTTGTGAGTTTAAAGGAAAAAGGATATTTGTAACACTTTTTTTTTCGTCGAATTAAGCTATAATAGAGTTTATGAGTTTTTCCCTTTAGGGTATTTTTGCTTTAAGAAAGGAAGATACATACATATGTTTGGAATTGGTGCAAGAGACCTTGGTATAGATCTTGGAACTGCGAATACGCTTGTTTTTGTAAAAGGAAAAGGAATTGTTGTGAGAGAGCCGTCAGTTGTCGCTTTGCAAACGGATACGAAGTCGATTGTTGCTGTCGGAAATGATGCGAAAAATATGATCGGACGGACACCGGGTAACGTTGTCGCTCTTCGCCCGATGAAAGACGGCGTTATTGCTGATTATGAAACAACGGCTACGATGATGAAATATTACATCAATCAGGCCATAAAAAATAAAGGCATGTTTGCCAGAAAACCATATGTGATGGTATGTGTTCCATCAGGCATTACAGCTGTTGAGGAACGTGCTGTTATTGATGCGACAAGACAGGCCGGAGCGCGTGACGCTTATCCGATTGAAGAGCCGTTTGCCGCAGCAATCGGTGCCAATCTGCCAGTTTGGGAACCGACTGGAAGCATGGTTGTTGATATCGGGGGCGGAACGACAGAAGTTGCGATTATTTCCCTCGGAGGCATTGTAACGTCTCAATCAATCCGTGTAGCCGGTGATGAGATGGATGATGCGATTATCAACTACATCAGAAAAACGTACAACCTGATGATCGGCGACCGTACAGCTGAAGCGATTAAAATGGAGATCGGATCTGCAGAAGCGCCTGAAGAATCCGATAAAATGGAAATCCGCGGACGCGATTTACTGACAGGTCTGCCGAAAACCATCGAAATTACAGGAAAAGAAATATCTAATGCGCTGCGCGACACTGTATCTACAATTGTTGAAGCAGTGAAGAGCACACTTGAAAAAACACCGCCAGAGCTTGCAGCAGATATTATGGACAGAGGCATTGTGTTAACCGGCGGCGGAGCGCTTCTTCGCAATTTGGACAAAGTGATCAGTGAGGAAACAAAAATGCCGGTCCTTATCGCCGAAGACCCGCTTGATTGTGTAGCGATCGGAACAGGGAAAGCATTGGAGCACATCCATCTTTTCAAAGGTAAAACGAGATAATCGGGAGTTCAATAGAAGAGGTGTAACACGATGCCGAATAAACGGTTAATGCTATTACTTCTGTGTATTATCATATTGGTGGCTATGATTGGATTTTCGCTGAAGGGCGGCCGCAATACCACCTGGCCTGAGAAAGTGATCGGCGATACGACGGGAGTATTTCAAAATACTTTTCATACGCCTGCCGAATTTTTTGCAGGAATATTTGAGAACATTAATGATTTAAAAAACACATACAAAGAAAACGAGCGTCTGAGAGAGAAGCTTGACGGACAGACACAATATGAAGCCAAGCTTCAAGAACTTGAAGAAGAAAACAAATCCTTGCGTGACGAGCTTGGCCATGTCAAATCGATTAAAGATTACAAGCCGATTTTAGCGACAGTCATTGCCAGAAGCCCTGATAATTGGGCGAAACAGGTCACGATTAATAAGGGTTCTCAGCAAAACGTTGCGAAAGATATGGCTGTTACAAACGAAAAAGGCGCATTAATCGGAAAGATTAAAAGCTCCGGACTTAACAATTTTACGTCTACGGTTCAGCTTTTAAGCGATACTGACCGCAATAACCGAGTTGCGACGAAAATTTCCGGAAAAAAAGGCAGCAAAGGCTACGGCCTGATCGAAGGCTATGACAAAGACAAAAAGCGTCTTAAGATGACAATTATTGAGCGCAAGGATAAACAAGACGTGAAAAAGGGCGATCTTATTGAAACATCAGGCACAGGCGGGGTTTTCCCAGAGGGGCTGACAATCGGTGAAGTGACTGATATCGAGTCGGATTCCTATGGATTAACGAAAGTTGCTTACGTAAAACCTGCGGCTGACCTTACCGATTTAAATAATGTGATCGTGGTTAACCGTGATGTGCCGACTGTCGATACAGAGGAGGAAGGATCGTGAAACGTTTCCTTCTCCCTTTCGTTATGATGCTTGTTTTTTCTGCGGAAAGCATTTTTACAGATTTGGTGCATTTTCCGTTTGTTACAGATGATCAGGTGCTTGCTCCGCGTTTTCTGATGCTTGTACTGATATTTATGTCAGCGTTCATCAACCAAAAGCACGCGATGATTTACGGATTTATTTTTGGCTTTCTATATGACATGAACTATACAAGTCTATTAGGCGTTTATATGTTTGGTTTTGCCGGGTTATGCTATTTGGCTTCAAAAGCGTTTAAAGTGCTACATACAAATGCTTTTGTGGTGATATTGATAGCTGTGCTCGCTGTCTGCCTGCTTGAATTTTACGTATTTGGCATTCAGTCGCTGATTCATAAAGACATCATGACGTTTAACGGATTTGTGCTTGACCGGTTTATACCGACAATTTTATTAAATATTGCAGCCGCTCTTATTCTGGTTCTGCCATTTAAATTATTTTTTATGAGTCTAAAGAAAGAATTGAGAGATGAGTAAAAAGGATTTTATCTTTTTTTGACGAA
The DNA here is from genome assembly GCF_026790125.1 of Bacillus sp. N12A5. Lineage (NCBI taxonomy): Bacteria > Bacillati > Bacillota > Bacilli > Caryophanales > Bacillaceae > Bacillus > Bacillus sp. N12A5. The sequence continues at coordinate 297,041 of NZ_JALAMR010000008.1, forward strand.
ATGAGTATGTTGTTGAGGTGAGTATTGTGAAGACCAAAAAGCAGCAATATGTAACAATAAAAGGAACAAAAAATGGATTAACATTGCATCTTGATGATGCGTGTTCTTTTGATGAGCTTCTCGATGGTCTTCAGAATATGCTGTCAATTGAACAATATACGGATGGAAAAGGCCAGAAAATCAGCGTCCATGTTAAGCTGGGAAATCGCTTTTTATATAAGGAGCAAGAGGAACAGCTGACTGAATTGATTGCGTCAAAGAAAGATTTATTTGTTCATTCTATTGACAGTGAAGTCATTACTAAAAAAGAAGCACAGCGTATGAAAGAGGAAGGCGAAATCATATCTGTTTCAAAAATTGTCCGTTCTGGCCAAGTGCTGCAGGTCAAAGGCGACTTACTCCTGATCGGTGACGTGAATCCCGGCGGAACAGTCAGGGCCGGGGGAAACATTTTTGTTCTGGGCTCACTGAAAGGAATTGCGCACGCCGGGTTTAATGGAAATAATCAAGCGGTCATCGCCGCCTCTGAAATGCTGCCGACACAATTAAGAATCAACCACGTGTTAAATCGCTCCCCAGACCACATTCAAAAAGGGAACGAAATGGAATGTGCTTATTTAGATACAGACGGAAATATGGTCATTGAACGCCTTCAACATTTGGCTCATTTAAGACCTGATCTAACAAGGCTTGAGGGAGGAATGTGAATTGGGTGAGGCTATCGTAATAACTTCGGGAAAAGGCGGAGTAGGTAAAACAACAACATCTGCGAACCTCGGTACCGCCTTAGCCATTTTAGGGAAGCGTGTATGCTTAGTAGATACTGATATAGGACTGCGCAACCTTGATGTTGTAATGGGTCTTGAAAATAGAATTATTTACGATCTTGTAGACGTTGTAGAAGGCAGATGCAAAATGCATCAGGCGCTCGTAAAAGACAAACGTTTCGATGATCTGCTCTATTTAATGCCCGCTGCACAAACGAGCGATAAAACAGCTGTTGCTCCTGAGCAAATTAAAAATATGGTACAAGAGCTCAAACAGGAATTTGACTATGTTATCATAGACTGCCCTGCCGGCATTGAGCAAGGTTACAAAAATGCCGTTTCCGGAGCAGACAAAGCGATTGTGGTCACAACCCCTGAAATCTCAGCTGTTCGTGATGCTGACCGTATTATAGGACTGTTGGAGCAAGAGGAAAGTATTGAATCGCCGCGGCTCATTGTAAACAGAATCAGAAATCATTTGATGAAAAACGGTGACACGATGGATATCGACGAAATCGTACAGCATTTGTCGATCGATTTGCTCGGAATCGTGGCTGATGATGATGAAGTCATTAAAGCTTCCAACCACGGTGAACCGATTGCGATGGACCCGAAAAACCGAGCTTCCATTGCATACCGCAATATTGCCCGCCGTATCTTAGGTGAATCTGTTCCTTTGCAGGTGCTTGAAGAGCAAAACAAAGGAATGATGGCTAAGATTAAATCATTTTTCGGAGTAAGATCTTAATGTGATAGAATCAAAGAGAAGAATCTGACAAAGCGAATGCTGTGTCAGGTTTTTTTGTTTTTGTCTGCTTTGTGCTGAGTAAAACGAATATTTGCCATGGACAAGACATATGATGTACAAACCCAACGAATGCAAAGGATGATGGCAATGAGTCACAGAGCAGATGAAATCAGAAAACGATTAGAGAAAAGAAGAAAACAGCTTTCCGGCTCGAAACGTCTCTCTACTCAGACCGTTTCTGAAAAGCAAAAACCCCCGTCATGGGTGATGGTCACGGATCAGGAAAAGCATGGAACTCTGCCGGTCTATGAAGATAACATATCAACATTTAACGGGAAACACCCTTTGGTTAAAACAGATTCTATTATCCTGAAATGTCTTCTGTCGGCCTGCCTTGTCCTCGTTTCCGCCATAGCCTATAAAACAAACATCGGGCCCGTCAGCCAAATAAAACCCGCCGTTGCCAAAACCTTCGAAACTGAATTTCAATTTGCTTCAGCAAGCCATTGGTTTGAAACGAAATTTGGCAATCCACTCGCTTTTCTGGCTCCTGAACATAAAAATAAGGAACAGCAGGTTGAAGTGGGCCAAGACCTGGTTGCGCCTGCATCCGGGAAAGTGCAGCAGGATTTTCAGGACAACGGAGAAGGCATTAAAGTCGAAACCAGCAGCGATACAATTGATAGCATAAAGGAAGGCTATGTAGTCGAAGTCAGCAAAGACAGCCAGACGGGACTGACAGTTAAGGTGCAGCATGCTGACAATACTTATAGCATTTATGGCGAGCTTAAAGATGTGGATGTTGCTTTATATGATTTTGTGGATAAAGGCAAAAAGCTCGGTTCCATTAAACTTGATGATCATAATAAAGGGGTCTATTATTTTGCCATGAAAGACGGCGATAAATTTATTGATCCGATACAGGTGATTTCATTTGAATAAATGGATTGACCTTATCTTGAAGATTCATGTGCATCCTTTTCTTTGGATTATCGCGGCGCTGGGGCTGCTTACAGGCCATATAAAAGCATTATTATGTCTGCTCCTGATTGTACTGATCCATGAGCTGGGGCATGCTGCTCTAGCCGTGTTTTTTTCTTGGAGAATCAAGCGTGTTTTTTTGCTGCCGTTTGGAGGAACGGTTGAAGTGGAAGAGCACGGGAATCGGCCGTTAAAGGAAGAGTTTGCGGTGATTATTGCCGGCCCTCTTCAGCATATCTGGCTTCAGCTTGCTGCCTGGATGCTAGCAGAATTCTCAGTGATTCATCAGCATACCTTTGAACTCTTCACCTTTTATAATCTTTCTATTTTATTTGTGAACCTGCTGCCGATTTGGCCGCTTGATGGCGGAAAGCTATTATTTTTGTTGTTTTCCAAGCAGCTTCCTTTTCAAAAGGCACACCGGCTCAATTTAAAGACGTCGCTCTGCTTCTGCCTGCTGCTTGGGGGCTGGGTGTTATTTGTGATTCCTCTGCAAATCAGCGCATGGGTTTTGTTTGTCTTTCTGGCTGTTTCTCTGTTTGAGGAATACAGGCAGAGGCACTATGTCCATGTGAGATTCCTCCTTGAAAGGTATTACGGGAAAAACCGGGAGCTTGAAAAACTGCTGCCGCTGACAGTAAAGGCGGAGGATAAAGTCTATCATGTGATGGCCGAGTTCAAGCGCGGCTGTAAACATCCGATTATTATAGAGAAATCAGGGCAGAAACTCAGCCAGCTTGACGAAAATGAAGTGCTGCACGCCTACTTTGCCGATAAGCGGACGAATTCCTCTATGGAGGAACTGCTGCTGCCTTACTAAAATCAATTGACAAACGCCTTGTATTTTGGTATATTTTTTAATGTTATGGATGTAGCACCATTGCTACAACCGCTCAGTACAGGTGTTAAGAGCTTTTTTAGCCCCCTGGTATCTGGCGAGTCTTAGTCTAATAGGAGGTGCAGAGAATGTACGCAATCATTAAAACAGGCGGAAAACAAATCAAAGTTGAAGAAGGCCAAACTGTTTACATCGAGAAACTTGCTGCTGAAGCAGGTGAAACAGTTACTTTTGAAGACGTTTTGTTTGTTGGCGGAGACAACGTGAAAGTCGGCAACCCAACAGTTGAAGGCGCAACAGTAACGGCTAAAGTTGAAAAACAAGGCCGCGCGAAAAAAATCACTGTTTTCAGATACAAACCAAAGAAAAACGTTCATAAAAAACAAGGTCATCGTCAGCCTTACACTAAAGTGACGATCGAAAAAATCAACGCGTAAGCATGATTCAGGCAACAATCAGAAGGTCTCATGATAAGGGCATTTTGTCTTTTGAAATGACAGGCCATGCGAATTTTGCTGAACATGGACAAGATCTTGTTTGTGCCGGAGTGACAGCCGTTGTGTTTGGAGCCGTTAACGCGGTCATTGTGCTCGCAGGCTTCGAGCCGCTTCTTGATATAGGGGAGGACGGGGGTTATTTTTATTTTGAATTCCCTGAATCTCTTGATCCGGAGGCGCGCCAAAAAGCTCAGCTGCTGATTGAGGGCATGATTGTCTCGTTGGATACAATCGAACGGGATTACAAAGATCATTTGCGTGTGACCACAAACATAATATAGGAGGTGAGCTACATGCTTAGATTAGATCTTCAGTTTTTCGCTTCTAAAAAAGGAGTAGGTTCTACAAAGAACGGACGTGACTCTGAGGCTAAACGTTTAGGTGCTAAACGTGCTGACGGTCAATTCGTAACAGGCGGTTCTATCCTTTACCGTCAACGCGGAACAAAAATTTACCCAGGTGAAAACGTGGGCCGCGGCGGAGATGACACTCTATTTGCGAAAATCGACGGAACTGTTAAATTCGAACGTTTCGGTCGTGACCGCAAAAAAGTGAGCGTATATCCTGTAGCTCAATAATGATTCAAAAAACTCCGGTCGATGATGACTGGAGTTTTTTTTGCAATATGCGGAGTAAACACCAAGAATGAAATGCAGAGTATGTGCGAGCAGACCCCGCCAAGAATGAGAATAAACATCTCAAACCCACTGGATATGTTCCCCAAGCAGTAATACATAAAATGTTCTGCCTGGCTGCAAATCAACCAAAGCCAGAAAAAAGGAACATGATATTTCTGGGAAAAACAATTGTTTTTCTAACAAAGCCTTCTCTGTTATAATTCATAATACACACTTATACAGACTCCTAAATAAGAAATTAAATGATTGGGAGTGCGAAAATGAAGGATGTTTCAAAAAATCAAGAAGAAAATATAAGCGACACGGCATTAACAAACGAACTGATTCATCTGCTGGGTCATTCCCGGCATGATTGGATGAATAAGCTGCAGCTGATTAAAGGAAACTTAAGCTTGCAGAAGTATGACCGCGTCTTTGAAATGATTGAAGAAATGGTTATAGACGCAAAGCACGAATCAAAGCTCTCAAACCTGAAAACACCGCATTTGGCGTTTGATTTTCTAACGTTCAATTGGAAGACCCATTATATGACGCTTGAATATGAAGTTCTTGGAGAAGTTAAGGATTTATCGCCTTATGATCAAAAGCTGGCGAAACTGATGAGAAAGCTGTTTGGTCTGTTTGATCAAGCAGTCAGCAGAGAGAGTGAAAATCATTTAACGGTTTCGCTCCAAACGGATCATCCTGACAGACAGCTGATTCTGTACCTTGATTTTCACGGCGCCTTTGCCGATCCATCTGCTTTTGATGATATTCGGCAAAATGGACATGAGGGCGTTGATATCATGCGTTTTGAGATCACAAGTCACGAATGTCTGATTGAAATTGGGTTGGACTAGCGGAGTTTTTAACGGTTTAGAACGGAGGACATTATGTTTGTAGATCAGGTGAAAGTATATGTAAAAGGCGGCGACGGCGGCAACGGGATGGTTGCGTTTCGCCGTGAAAAATATGTGCCGAAAGGCGGCCCTGCCGGCGGTGACGGAGGAAAGGGAGGAGACGTCGTTTTTGAAGTAGATGAAGGTCTCCGCACCTTGATGGATTTTAGATACAAAAAACACTTTAAAGCGACTCGCGGCGAGCATGGTATGTCCAAAAACCAGCACGGGCGAAATGCTGATGATATGGTCATTAAAGTTCCGCCAGGCACCGTTGTGACAGATGATGATACAAAGCAGGTTATTGCTGATTTAACAGAGCACGGACAGCAGGCTGTCATTGCAAGGGGCGGTAGAGGCGGAAGAGGAAATACCCGCTTTGCCACACCGGCTAATCCCGCGCCTCAGCTTTCAGAAAACGGCGAACCGGGAAAAGAACGTTACGTTGTTCTTGAATTGAAAGTGCTTGCGGATGTCGGGCTTGTCGGGTTCCCGAGTGTGGGAAAATCCACTTTGCTGTCTGTTGTCTCATCTGCAAAACCGAAAATTGCGGATTATCACTTTACAACGCTTGTCCCGAATCTCGGCATGGTTGAAACAGATGACGGACGCAGCTTTGTTATGGCTGATTTACCGGGATTGATTGAAGGTGCACACCAGGGGGTCGGACTTGGACACCAGTTTTTGCGCCATATTGAACGGACAAGGGTTATCGTTCACGTCATTGATATGTCCGGCTTGGAAGGCCGCGATCCGTATGAGGATTATGTGACGATTAACCAGGAGCTGAGCGAGTACAACCTGCGTCTCACTGAGCGTCCGCAAATTATTGTTGCCAATAAAATGGACATGCCGCAGGCTGCGGAAAATCTTGAAGCCTTTAAAGAAAAGCTGACCGATGATTACCCGGTATTCCCGATCAGTGCGGTGACAAGAGAAGGTCTTCGTGAGCTTCTGTTTGAAGTGGCCAACCAGCTGGAGAACACACCAGAATTCCCGCTGTATGATGAGGAAGAGCTTACACAAAACCGTGTCATGTACACGATCGAGAATGAAGAAGTGCCATTTAACATTACACGCGATCCAGACGGTGTATTTGTCCTTTCAGGAGACAGTCTTGAGCGGTTATTCAAGATGACTGATTTCTCGCGTGATGAATCGGTTAAACGGTTTGCAAGACAGATGCGCGGCATGGGTGTCGATGAAGCGCTCAGAGAACGCGGAGCCAAGGATGGAGATATTATCAGGCTTCTGGAATTCGAATTTGAATTTATTGATTAATGATGGCTTTTAGGAGAGCCTGGTTAACAGGCTCTCTATTTTAAAGGGGGGATGCAAATGAAAGAGGAGACATTTTATCTTGTCCGTGAAGATGTATTGCCCGATGCGATGAGAAAAACATTGGAAGTCAAAAAGCTGCTTGATCGAAAAAAGGCAGATTCAGTGGCAGATGCCGTTCAAAAAGTCGATTTAAGCAGAAGTGCGTTTTATAAATACAGAGATGCTGTCTTTCCATTCTACACTATGGTTAAAGAACAAATTATCACACTTTTCTTTCATTTGGAGGATAGGTCAGGTGCGTTATCGCAGCTCCTGCAGGCAGTGGCTGATTCTGGAAGCAATGTACTTTCCATTCACCAGACCATCCCGCTTCAAGGCAGAGCAAATGTGACACTGTCGATCAGTACATCCGCAATGGAAGAAGACATTCATACGTTAATGAATAAGCTCAGGAAGTTTGATTTTGTAGAAAAGGTTGAAATATTAGGTTCAGGTGCATAAGGGAGAGAATATCGTCATGAAAGTCGGTTATTTAGGTCCAGCAGCAACATTCACACATTTAGCAGTCAGTTCTTGTTTTCAAAACGGCGCCGAACATGTTGCTTACCGCACCATACCGGAGTGTATAGATGCGGCAGTTTCAGGGGAAGTGGATTTCGCTTTTGTTCCTTTAGAGAATGCATTAGAAGGATCAGTAAACTTAACGATAGACTATTTAATCCATGAACAGCCCTTGCCAATTGTGGGTGAGATGACATTGCCGATTCATCAGCACTTGCTTGTCCATCCTTCCAGAGAGAATGCTTGGAAAGAGCTCGACAAAATTTATTCGCACTCTCATGCAATTGCGCAATGCCATAAATTTCTTCATCAACATTTTCCTTCCGTTCCATATGAATACGCCAACTCAACCGGGGCGGCAGCAAAATTTGTCAGTGACCATCCCGAACTGAATATCGGGGTCATTGCCAATGAAATGGCAGCTTCTACATATGAATTAAAAATCGTGAAACGAGATATACAGGATTATAGGGACAATCATACAAGATTTGTTATCCTGTCTCCTGATGAAAACATATCTTTTGAAGTGAATTCAAAATTGAGCTCAAGGCCTAAAACGACCCTGATGGTGATGCTTCCGGATGATCAATCCGGGGCGCTGCACAGAGTACTGTCCGCTTTTTCTTGGAGAAACTTAAACTTGTCAAAAATTGAATCACGTCCGACTAAAACCGGATTAGGCCATTATTTCTTTATTATTGATATTGAGAAGGCGTTTGATGAGGTATTGATTCCAGGTGCGATGCAGGAGCTTGAAGCGCTCGGCTGCCAAGTGAAGCTTCTTGGTGCATATCAGTCCTACCAATTATAAAAAAGCCCAAAAAGGGCTTTTTTTAGTCTTTAATTAAAATACCGGCTGCCTCGAGTGCTTGGCAGGCTTGGTCGATGCGGTATTCTTCGGGAGCTGTCAGTGTATGAAGATGCACGCCGTCCGTCAGCTGTGATAAATAGGCTGCATTCGTGGAATTGATTTTTTTTAAGAAATTGCTAACTTCTTTCCTGGTGCCTACTTGGATGGCTGCAGTTAAATCTCCGTAGACGGGGTGTTCGATTTTTACGTCTTTTACTGTAACACCTTCATCCACGATGAGCTGCAATTCCTCTTCTGTCCGTTCAGGGCCGTGGAGACAAGCTATGATTCTTTCTGCCTGCTGATGCTGCTGAGCGGCTGTATCCATGTATACATACCCTTGGCTTGTGGCGATAATCGGTTCATTTTTCGCTTTCAAGAGCGATATATCCTGAACAATTACCTGTCTTGAAACGTTCGCTTTTTTTGCGAGTTCTCCTCCTGTAAGCGGTGATTTGGATTCCTTCAGCCACAGAAGAAGCTGGTCACGCCTGTTGGCGCCCATAAGCTTTAATTCTTCGGTCAATATCAAATTCTCCTTTCTTTTGTTCCCAAAGCGCTGTAAACGTATGTAATAACTTATCCAGCTGTTCAGATGTTGTATGCCTTCCAAAAGAGATACGGATAAATTGCAGGGCTTCCTGTTCTGTTTTTCTTAGTGCTTTCATCGTTGCAGACGGACCGTGATAACCCGCAGAACAAGCGCTGCCCGTTGAAATGCAAATATTACTCCGATTACATTCTAACATAACATATTGTCCTTCAAATGAGTGAAAAAAACACCCTATAATATGCGGCAGATACTCTGTTTTTGCAGTATCTGCCGCAAGGGATACAGGGAGAGACCGGATGCTGATTTGGTCTAAAAAGTATGTTCTTAATGCCTTATTGCGGGATATTTGTTTATCCATTTCACTTATAATCAGCTCTGCAGCGGCAGTGAAGGCTCCGATCCCGGGAACATTCACGGTGCCGGCTCTGAATCCGTGTTCATGAGAGGTGAGCGGATAAACGGGTTTCCAAGGGACATTTGGCCGAATATAGACCGCGCCAACTCCTTTAGGGCCGTGGATTTTATGACTGGACACTGAGAGTGCATCCATTCCCAGTTCTTCTGTATTAATAGGAATTTTCCCGAATGTTTGAACAGCGTCGCAGTGAAGAAGAATACCTTTTTTGTGCAGGTATGAAGACAGCCTTTGAATAGGCTGAATGATCCCAGTTTCAGAGTTGGCATGCTGAATAGATACCACGCCTGTTTCCGGGCGGATATGAGCTGCTAATATTTCCTCGGTAATAAGTCCGTATTCATTCGGTTCAATGATCGTTACATCATATCCATGCTGTTTTAAAAAAGCAGCACAGTTATGAATAGACTGATGCTCCATCGCAGTCGTTATAAAATGTCTTTTCGTTTTTGGCAGGCCGTTTAGCAATGATTGAATGGCCAGAAAATTGGATTCTGTGCCCCCGCTTGTAAAATAGATGCCGCTTGCATCTCCGCTAATGATCTCAGCAACTTTCTCACGGCAGTACTCCAGTATGTGCTTTGCTTTTCCTCCCGCATCATGCAGGCTGCTGGCATTTCCGTACATATCCATACTGAGCTTTTGATAAACGTTAAGAGCTTCTTCGCAAATAGGTGTTGTCGCTGCATAATCTAAATAAATCATCCGGTTGTCCTCCATCCGTTCTCCATAAAAAACTCTTGAGTTTATTTTATCCTTGTGTAAATATAGGTGTCAAGACAGGTGTGAACAACAGGAGGGTAGCATATGTCTAAAAAGACGATTGCAGTCATCGGTTCTGGGGCGGCGGCACTTTCTTTAGCGTCCGCTTTGCCGTCCTCATACGAAGTGACTGTCATCACAAAGAAAAGCATCAAAAACAGCAATTCTGTCTATGCGCAGGGCGGTATTGCAGCAGCTTATTCAAAAGGTGACTCAATTGAAGCTCATCTGAAGGATACGTTATATGCCGGGTGCGGACATAACGATCTGACGATTGCAGCAGACGTTTTACAAGATGGGAAAAATATGATTCAACACCTGCTGGAGAGCGAATTCCCTTTCGATCGCAATGAACAAGGCGATGTTTGTCTTGGCAGAGAAGGAGCCCACACATACAACCGGATTTTTCATGCAGGCGGGGATGCAACAGGCAGACTGCTGGTTGATTATTTGCTGAAACAGATCGACAGCAATATCGAGCTAATTGAGCATGAAACAGCAGCAGATTTGCTTATGGAGAATGGACGCTGTATCGGTGTCATCACAAAAGACAGCAAAGGGCGGATCAAAGTAAGACATGCGGATGCAGTTGTGCTGGCGGCCGGCGGATGCGGAAGCCTGTTTCTTCACCATACGAACGATCCATCTGTCACAGGTGACGGCCTTACTCTGGCTTATCGGGCCGGTGCGGAATTAACGGATTTAGAGTTTACCCAGTTTCACCCGACACTGCTTGTGAAAAATGGTGTTTCATATGGGCTTGTTTCAGAAGCTGTCAGAGGGGAAGGCGGAAGTCTGGTTGACGAAAACGGCCGCCGGATTCTGGCTGGACGGCATCCTTTAGGTGACTTGGCTCCAAGGGATATCGTTTCACGGATTATTCATGAAGAAATGGCAAAAGGAAACCGCGTTTATATCGACTGCAGTGCGATTTCTGATTTTAAAGCACGTTTCCCTACCATCACCGTTATTTGTGAAAAAGCAGGGGTTGATATCCGAAGCGGAAAAATACCTGTTGCCCCGGGAATGCACTTCTTAATGGGGGGTGTTTCAGTTAATTGCTGGGGGGAAACGACAGTGCCGGGGCTCTATGCAATAGGAGAGACTGCATGCACCGGTTTACACGGAGCCAATCGGCTTGCAAGCAATTCCTTATTGGAAGCGCTGGTGTTTGGAAAAAGAGCAGCAGAGCATATCATGCAAAATCCGGTTTATAACTTACGATATCAATCTGCACCTAAAACCAGTGTAATCTATGAGGTGCCCCACACAGAGGTGTATGAACTGCAAAGCAGAATGACGAGCCACATGTCTATCTTGCGGGAACAAGGAAATTTGATTGAGCTGAGCAACTGGCTTCATAAGCTGCCATGTCAGGAAGTGAATGTGAAGGATATCACAATAACTCAGCTGGAGCTTTCTCATTTATGGCAGGCTGCAAAGCTGATGACATCTTCCGCGCTTTTGCGGGAGGAAAGCAGGGGAGCACACTTTCGCACCGATTTTCCTCAAGCTGATGTGCGCTGGCAAGGTAGGCAAATTGTCCATACGAAAAAGGGAACAAAGATTAGAAAAAACGAGGGGATTGGGAAAAATGAATCATTTACAGCTGAAAAAATTGCTGAATCACTTTTTTCTTGAGGATATAGGGACAGGTGATCTTACATCACAGTCTATCTTTGGAGAACAGAGCTGTGAAGCGGAGATTGTTGCAAAGTCAGACGGGATCTTTGCCGGGGCTGCGGTGATAAAAGAAGGCTTTGCTTTATTAGACAAACATGTGCAAACCATTTTACATAAAACGGATGGGGATATTTTGCGAAAAGGCGAAGTGATTGCGGTGTTGCGCGGTCCGGCGGCTGCACTTCTTTCAGGAGAGCGGGTCGTATTAAATCTTATTCAGAGGCTGTCAGGAATTGCGACGATGACAAGGGAGGCGGTTCGGCGGCTGGATGATGAACAGATTAAAATTTGTGACACGAGAAAAACAACACCGGGGTTGAGAATGCTGGAAAAATACGCAGTCAGAGCCGGGGGCGGGTATAATCATCGCTTCGGATTGTATGACGGTATCATGATTAAAGATAATCATATTGCAGCATGCGGCTCTATTTTAGAGGCATGCAAAAAAGCGCGTCAGGCTGCAGGTCATATGGTCAATATCGAGGTGGAAATTGAAACGGAGGAACAGCTAAAGGAAGCAATTGAGGCAGGAGCAGACGTTATTATGTTTGATAACTGCCCGCCTGATACAGTACGCCATTTTGCAAATCTCACTCCGAACCATATAAAAACAGAAGCTTCGGGCGGGATTACGTTACAATCTTTACCTGCTTTTAAGGGGACCGGCGTAAATTATATTTCATTAGGATTTTTGACCCATTCCGTTAAAAGTTTAGATATCAGCATGGATGTTGCGTTACCAAATAAATCTGTGGAGGAATGCCGTTATGTCAATTCTTGATGTAATCAAACAATCGAATGATATGATGCCAGAAGGCTATAAACAAATATCGAGAAAGGATATGGAAATGCGTGTTGCCGCCATCAAGAAAAAATTTGGCAGCAGGCTCTTTATACCAGGCCATCATTATCAAAAGGATGAAGTGATACAATTTGCTGACCAAACAGGCGATTCCCTGCAGCTGGCCCACATTGCGGAAAAAAACAAAGAAGCGGATTATATCGTATTTTGCGGCGTGCATTTTATGGCAGAGACTGCTGATATGCTGACCGGCGAACAACAGACGGTCATCCTGCCTGATATGAGAGCAGGGTGTTCTATGGCTGACATGGCTGACATGCAGCAGACCAATAGGGCGTGGGAGAAACTTAAGCATACATTCGGAGATACGATCATACCATTAACTTATGTGAACTCCACGGCGGAGATCAAAGCTTTCGTCGGTAAGCATGGCGGAGCAACTGTAACTTCTTCGAATGCGAAAAAAGTGCTTGAGTGGGCGTTCACACAGAAAAAACGAATTTTATTTTTGCCTGATCAGCATTTAGGGAGAAATACGGCATATGATCTGGGTATCGCGCTTGAGGAAATGGCTGTGTGGGATCCGATGAAAGATGAATTAGTGACTGAATTTGATTATAAGAATGTGAAAGTGATTTTGTGGAAAGGGCATTGCTCTGTTCACGAAAAATTCACCGTAAAAAATATCCATGATGTGAGAGAGCGTGATCCGGAAATTCGGGTCATTGTCCATCCGGAATGCTCACATGAAGTCGTAACATTAAGTGACGATAGCGGATCAACGAAATATATTATCGATACAATCAATCAGGCACCGGCGGGAAGCAAGTGGGCAATTGGAACAGAAATGAATCTTGTGCAGCGGATCATTCACGAGCACCCTGATAAACAAATCGAATCACTCAATCCTGACATGTGCCCGTGTCTGACAATGAATCGAATCGATTTGCCGCATTTGCTGTGGTCTTTGGAGCAAATAGATAAAGGAGCACCTACAGGCGTGATCAAAGTGCCAAAAGCCATTCAGCAGGATGCCCTTCTTGCCTTGAATCGAATGCTTACAATCACGTAAATCAGAAATATTTCCCCTCCTGTACTCATAACTTCTTTTTTTCGGGCATATGTTGTGAAGAAACATATTGTAATCACAGCTGAACTGTTCACGTTTTGCATAGGAGGGGAAAACGTTGAAAATCCATATCGTTCAAAAAGGCGATTCGCTCTGGAAAATAGCTGAAAAGTACGGAGTTGATGTTGAGGAAGTGAAAAAACTCAATACGCAGCTCAGCAATCCAGACTTAATTATGCCTGGAATGAAAATAAAAGTGCCGTCTGAAGGGGTCTTGGTCAGAAAAGAGACAAAAGCAGGCAAAAGTCCGGCGGCGGGCGGGAGTGTGAAGCAAGACCATCCGTATGCGAAAGAAAAGCCTAAATCCGTTGTTGACGTAGAAGACACAAAGCCGAAAGAAAAAAAGTCTGTGCCATATGTCCCGCCGATGCCTAATTTACAGGAAAATGTGTATCCTGAAGCTGATGTGAACGATTATTATGATATGAAACAGCTTTTCCAGCCTTGGTCGCCTCCTAAACCGGAGGAGCCGAAAAAACATCATGACGGAAATGTAGATCATCTGCATCACATGCAAGATCAATTTCCACAACAGGAGGCTATGAGTAATATGGAAAATGCAAATTATCCGAATATGCCTAATATGCCAAAGGCGCCAGAGGTAGGCGGTATGGAAGAAGAAAACGTTCATCACACAGTTCCGAATATGCCGGCTGTTCAGCCCCATTTTCATTATCCTGCTCATTTTGTGCCGTGTCCGGTTCCTGTTTCACCGATTCTTCCGGGATCAGGATTATGCTACCCGTTCTTCCCGGCACAGCCTTATCCAATGTATCAGACTCATGGATATCAGCCAGGTTTTGTATCGCCTCAGTATCATCCGGGTGAATATGAAAACCAGCATCATGAAAACAGTCATCATGGACATTATGGTTCATTCGGGGCGCCTCAATTCGCATCTCCGGCTTATGGATCTCCGTATGGACATATGCCGTACGGCCCTCATTACGGTGCACCTCAAGTGATGGGAGCATACCAGCCGGGTGCAGCTCCAGGATTCATGCCGTACAAAGATCATGACGACTGCGGCTGTGACGATGATCATCAGCCATATTTCTCCGCACCTGGATATTCGGGATTAGGTGCTTATGGAAGCCCTAATTTGCCTTATGGCGCAGCTAACCCAAACCCAAATCCTAATCCTAATCAAAATCCATATGGCGCCGGTGTTTCTATGCCGATGACGAATCAGCCATCTGTAAACCAAATGTTTGGCCGGCCGGAAGAAGAAAATGAGTAATTGTTCGGAACGATGTAAATCGTTCCTTTTTTTGTTTTCAAGCAGATCACTGTCAAATGGACAGAACTGACACGCTTAACATGCCCCTCAGGCGCACATGATAAAAAAGAGCAAACATGCTCAAATTCGTCCACGGGGGGCTTTTCCATTGGGTAAAAAAATGACGATCGCGAGCTTGATTCTAATGACAGCCGGCTTAACAGCATGCGGAGCAAACGATAATGCTATGAATGATACGCGCAATAACGGCAATACCCGTCCAATCGGATATTATACAAATGAAAATGACGCTGACAGACAGGGAGAAGGAATTGTTGACAATGATGGTCCTGTTACTGAATTAATGGAGGACCAGAACGGCGGCAACGGAAACACCACGAATGTAAATGACCGCCGTGACCGTGTTACTGCTGATGACCGTGTTCCTTTGGCAACTGACGGAACATATAACAACACGAATAACAGAAACATGAATCGAAACGCGACGAACAACGGATACGACAACCAAGAAAACAGAAGACTGGCTGCCAAAATTGCCAATCGTGTGAAACAAGTGAAAAATGTCAACGACACACAAGTGATGGTAACAGATGACCGAGTCGTCGTTGCAGTCAGAAGTCATAGAGAATTCACTCAGTCTGACAGGGAAAATGTTGCAAAAGCAGCACGCAACTATGCGGATGGCCGTGACGTCCAAGTGTCCACAGATAAAGGACTGTTCACGAAACTGCATAAAATGAACAAGCGCTAGGACTGAAAGGCTGCCGGACGTTCTATTCGGCAGCCTTTTTCTTTGCAACAACAAACAATACCCATTAAAGTGTACATAGAAAATCGTAAAAAGAAGGTGAACATATGGCAGGCCATTCCAAATGGAAAAACATACAAAAAAGAAAAAATGCGCAGGATGCAAAGCGCGGGAATATATTTATGAAGCTTGCGAAAGAAATCTATGTGGCAGCAAAAGAAGGCGGAGCTGATCCGGAAGCAAATTCAGCATTGCGTCTTGTCATTGAAAAAGCAAAAGGCGCCAATATGCCAAATGAAAATATAGACCGTGCCATTAAAAAAGCAGCGGGGAGCCAGGACGGAGGCAGCTATGAGGAAATCACCTATGAAGGTTACGGCCCATCAGGGATCGCCGTCATGGTTGAATGTGTAACAGATAACAAAAACCGAACGGCATCAAACGTGCGGACAGCATTTAATAAAAATGGCGGAAGTCTGGGAGAAAGCGGATGTGTAGCCTATTTATTTGAACGGAAGGGATACATTGCAATCGACCGGACAGAGCAGCAAATAGAAGAAGATGAGCTCATGCTTGATGTGCTGGAAGCTGGGGGAGAAGAGCTGCAGACAGAAGAAGACCAATATGAGGTATTAACAGAGCCCGAGCGTTTTGAAGAGGTAAAAACAGCTCTTGAATCGAAATATCCAATTTCTTCAGCGGAAGTGACCATGCTTCCGAAAACCTATGCAGATGCCGATGAACAGGCTGTTGAGAAGCTGGAAAAGCTGGTTGGCATCCTTGAAGATGACGATGACGTTCAAGAAGTGTATACCAATTACCGCTTATAAAAAAAACCGGCCGATGTGATATCGGGCCGGTTTTTTTCATGTTTAAGAAACACGCTCATTTTCTTGTGTGTATTCTTTCTCCCAGAAATCCGCATTTTTGATGCCCAGTGCCTTCGGATCAAAGACAGGATCTACCCCCTGCTTCTTTTGGCGTTCATAATCCTGTAAAGCGAGAAGCGCCGGTTTGGCAAGCAGTACAATGGCAATGACGTTCAGCCAGACCATTATGCCAAGCCCTGCATCGCCTAATGCCCAAGCCAGTGAAGCAGTTTTCACTGTTCCATAGAATGTCGCGGCTAAAATAATCAGTTTTAAGCCAAGCATTGCCCATTTGCTTTCTCTGCCTCGGGCTAAATAGGCGATATTTGTCTCCGCGATGTAGTAATACGCCATAATTGTTGTAAATGCGAAGAAGAATAAAGCGATGGCGACAAAGCCTGCACCGAATCCGGGAAGCACGCTGTCAATAGCCGCTTGAGTAAAGCCAGGCCCCGCCTCTACGCCTTTAAGATGTTGCACAATAAAGGAACCATCTGCAGCCTGAGTATTATACATACCAGTAAACAAGATCATGAATGCTGTTGCGGAACATACAAATAAGGTGTCGATGTAAACCGAAAATGCCTGAACCAGCCCCTGCTTGACCGGGTGGGAAACTTCTGCAGCGGCCGCTGGATGCGGGCCTGTTCCCTGGCCGGCTTCGTTTGAGTAAATGCCTCGTTTAACACCCCAGGAAATCGCCATGCCGATCAGGCCGCCAAAAGCGGAATCCAAAGCAAAAGCGCTTTTGAAAATCAATGAGATGACAGAAGGCAGTTCAGTAATATTCATGACAATAATGATCAAAGACAGCAGGATATATCCAATAGCCATAAATGGAACAATCATTTGAGCGGCATTGGCAATTCGTTTAACGCCGCCAAAAATAATAAACCCTAATAATAAAACGAGAACACAGCCTGTGATGGCAGGAGAGATGCCGAATGCATTTTGGACGCCGGCCGCTATGGAGTTCGACTGAACGCCCGGCATGAGAAGGGCCATTGCAATAAGGGCAGCAGCTGCAAATAAGACGGCAAACCATTTAATGCCTAAGCCTTTTTCTATATAATAAGCGGGGCCTCCTCTGTATTGGCCGCTTTGTTTCACCTTGTAAATTTGAGCAAGAGTTGATTCAACAAAGGCGCTCGCTGCGCCGATAAAGGCAATCGCCCACATCCAGAACACAGCACCAGGCCCGCCGAAGGCAATCGCTGTCGCCACACCCGCAATGTTTCCTGTTCCCACTCGGCCGGACAGCGCAATCGATAATGCTTGAAAGGAAGAAACACCGGCTTCAGAGCTCTTTCCCTGGAACATCAGCACAACCATTTCTTTCAAATGCCTGACTTGCAAAAAACGGGTCATGATAGAAAAGACAAATCCAATTCCCAATAAAATATAAATAACGGGCGTACTCCATAAGACCGCATTCAAACTAGCCACAAAATCTGCCATCAACCTTCCCCCTCACTTCATTTGGAATACATGTATAAAAAGGATTTTGGTCTAATCGAACTATTTCTACAATCGATTTGTCACATTATATGACTGGTAATATTCAATGAGAAGAGGAAGAAAAAAAGAAAACACGGCATATTGATGACGCCGCGTTTTTCTTACAGAGGCAAATTGATAGCAAGTGTGATAAAATCCTTTAGCAACAAATAGCCGAGCTCTGTTAATCCGTATATAAAAGGAAAAACAATCAGGAAGTGTTGAAATCGTTTTTCATTTGTTTTATTTAGCTCATTCATGTTTATCACCTTTTTGACGCCTGCGGCGGTTCTTCACGGATCCAATGATCATCCCTTCGCCAATCATACGTTTCATCAGTATCAAGATGTAGGGTCTGATTGCCGATTTTCACTGTATTGTGATTCATCCATTTAACAGCTGGGCTGCTGTCCGGATAATTCCAGTAAATTGTTTTTTTAACAAGTGTTTTTTCATTCACCAGTTCTCCTCTGGCTGCATCTAAGCTTAAGGTATTTTGGGATACATACGTGTTTAACGTATAATTGCCGTCCGGTGATTCAACCGATTGGACAAGACTGCCTTTTGGAACGTTTTTCAGTGAAAATAGCATCCAATAGACGGCGCCGCAAAAGAATATTAGAAGAAACATGATAAGCGCGATGTTGCTGCGTGTATTGATGTAACTCCCTCATTTTTTTTCATTTTACCATATAACGGGTTTATGCTATCTTTACATTTCCTTAAAATTCCCTCAATAAACTGCTGGTATGATGAAATCAAACAGATAAAGGGTGGGGGAGACAGAAATGGAGAAAACATATTGTGATTCCGGCGAGAAGGGCTCAGAAGCGGTTTACTTAACTGTGAGAGGCTATCGAATTAAGCTGTCACCTGAACAAATGAAACTGATTTCTGCTGTCAGAAAGTAAATATAACTAGAAAAAGGCAGCCGCTTGAGCGGCTGCCTTTTTGAATTAAGAATACTTTCTCTTCCGTTGCGCGAAATGCTTTTGAAACCAATCTTTCTTATATAAAAATGCAATAATCTCAAGCCAAAAACCCGGAATCTTTTTGGGGAATATCGGTTTTTTATAGAGTGCATGATACGCTGATTTTAAGTCGTCCCACTGAGTGCAGGTTTTTGTCTGTTCAAACCTCGCAACATCAATTACCCGCACTGCTCCGGTTTCTGTCAGAATCAGATTCCGCAAATGAATGTCTGACGGGTTCAGACCGGCTGCCCGTGCGTCAGCGAGTGCGTCTTCAACTTGCTGAATCATGTCATCACTGATCGCAATGCCTTTTTTCAGACAGTTATAAAAGGTTTCACCTTTAATATATTCCATGAGAATAAATGAATCACCAGTTTCATAAATGTCAGGGTAGAATGCGGACCCGGCTAATTTTTCATAAATCGCGGCTTCTTTGACGGCTGTCGCTTGATATTCCGGAAAAAATACTTTCAGCGCCATTTTTCGATTGCCTTCTGTTAAGGCAAACACATAGGCGCTTCTTCCCTTGCCGATGAGGGTTAATTCCTCGGGTTTTTCTTTGACTTTATCAAATCTGCTGTTCTTGCGGTATATGACTGAATGGGCCAGTGCCTCTGCTTTTGTCAGCATTTCATTCACCTTCTTTGCTCTATTTTATGCAGTTGTTTATAGGAAAATCATAAACTGTTCAGGAAAAAGAGCCTATATCTAGTGTATCTGGTCTTGAAGAAGAAGGCTACCTATAAGCCTTGATTGTGATTAAAGAGATATAAAGCGGTCATTTCCCTTCTTGAAAAGCGCTTACAAATGGGATAGTATTAATTTTAAATAAAGCGCTTTCGTGAATATCCAAGGGGGAACAAGCTATGACCAAACAGATTGTGACAGGGATTATCGGCGCAGGGCGCATCGGGAAACTTCATGTTCAAAATATAAGCCGGATTCCTCATATGAAAATAAAGGCGGTCTCTGATATTCAGGCAAATCGTATAAAAAACTGGGCTGACAGTCATCAGATTGAATACATAACCTCTGACTATCGTGATTTATTGCATGACCCTGATATTGACGCTGTTTTTATTTGCTCCCCGACAGCTGTACATACGCAGATGATCAGAGAAGCGGCCGAGGCGAAAAAACACATTTTTTGTGAAAAGCCTATCAGTTTTTCTCTAGATGAAACAAAAGAAGCGCTTGCAGCAGTCCGAAAACACGGGGTTGCACTTCAAGTCGGTTTTAACCGCCGTTTTGACCCTCATTTTAAGAAGATCAAAACGATTGTTGAAAATGATGAAATTGGTACGCCCCATTTATTAAAAATTACTTCTAGGGACCCAGAACTCCCGAATATAGAGTATGTCCGTACTTCAGGCGGCTTGTTTATGGATATGTCGATCCATGATTTTGATATGGCCAGATATATTATGGGAAGCGAAGTGACGGAGGTGTATGCAAAGGGGGCGGCTTTGGTGAATCCTTCCTTTGCAGAGCTGGGGGATATTGACACGGCTGTCATTACACTGACTTTTGAAAACGGTGCCATGGCTGTGATTGACAACAGCCGCCAAGCTGTGTACGGATATGACCAGCGAGTTGAGATCTTCGGGACGAAAGGCTCGGCAGCGGCGGACAATAGCAGGCCGACGACGGTCGAAGTGTCAACCGCTGACTTTGTGATGAAGGATAAGCCGCATTTCTTTTTCCTTGAACGCTATAAGGATGCATATGAGGAAGAGATTCTTCGGTTTGCGGAAGCGATTGACACAAATCAGGAGACAGCCTGCACCGGCAATGACGGCTTTCAGGCGGAACGGATTGCCAGAGCGGCTCAGCAATCGCTCGCCATTGGCATGCCTGTCAGTATTGAGCATACTGAAAAAATTGTTTTTTAATCAAGCAGGATTACATTTCAGCAAGCTTGGGTATATACTCCATTGATACTTTAAGTAGGCGGTGGAGAAAATGAATACAGCACATGCTAAAGGAAATGTTTTGAACAAAATCGGAATTCCTTCTCACATGGTTTGGGGTTACATTGGCGTTGTCATCTTTATGGTTGGAGACGGCCTCGAACAAGGCTGGCTGTCTCCTTTTCTCGTTGATCATGGTCTCAGTATGCAGCAATCCGCATCGTTATTTACTATGTACGGCATTGCTGTCACCATCTCGGCTTGGCTTTCAGGCACGTTTGTCCAAACTTGGGGGCCAAGAAAAACAATGACTGTCGGCTTGCTTGCATTTATCCTCGGTTCGGCCGCTTTTATCGGCTGGGCGATTCCTCATATGTATTATCCGGCTCTCTTAGGAAGCTATGCGCTTAGAGGCTTGGGATATCCGCTGTTTGCATACTCTTTTCTTGTATGGGTGTCATACAGCACCTCTCAAAAGATTCTAGGAAAAGCCGTCGGCTGGTTTTGGTTTATGTTTACGTGCGGTCTTAATGTGCTCGGCCCGTTCTATTCAAGCTATGCGGTTCCGGCATTTGGGGAAATCAATACGCTTTGGAGCGCTTTACTGTTTGTAGCGGCAGGTGGATGTCTCGCCCTATTTTTTAACAAAGATAAATTTACACCTGTGCAAAAACAAGATCAGCCGAAATGGAAAGAGCTGTCGAAGGCTTTTACAATAATGTTTGAAAACCCTAAAGTCGGCATCGGCGGAGTGGTCAAAACAATTAATGCCATAGGACAATTTGGATTTGCCATCTTTCTTCCGACTTATTTAGCAAGTTACGGATATTCTGTTTCAGAATGGCTGCAAATATGGGGGACGCTGTTTTTTGTTAATATTCTGTTTAATATCATTTTCGGTGCAGTCGGAGATAAACTGGGCTGGCGGAATACCGTGATGTGGTTTGGCGGTGTGGGGTGCGGCATTTTTACGCTGGCGCTTTATTACACGCCTCAGTTAATCGGGCATCAGTATTGGGTGCTGATGATTATCGCCTGCTGCTACGGTGCGGCATTGGCCGGCTACGTGCCATTAAGCGCACTTTTGCCGACACTTGCACCTGATAATAAGGGTGCTGCCATGTCAGTGCTGAACTTGGGGTCTGGTTTATGTGCGTTTATTGCACCGGGCATTGTCAGTCTATTCATTGGGCCGCTTGGCGTTGGCGGCGTCATTTGGATCTTTGCGGCATTATATTTTTTCAGTGCTTTTCTGACACAATTTTTGACGATTCCTGAGCAAAGCGCTGATGTATATACGGAAGAACGGCTGGTCAGGGAAAACGTGCAAACAAATTTCGAGAAAACGGTTAAGCAGTAGACTCTTTGGTCAAACTAGTCATAAACGTGTGCAAAGAGGTGTAGAGGGTGAAACGATTCAGCACGGCGTATCTATTGCTGAGCATTCTTTGCTCAGCCGCAGCATTTCTGATTGGTGCTCCTCCCCGCGCACTTGGGGCGGAAGTGGAGCACTATGAACCGCTGCAGGTGCATGTGCAGCTTGAAAAAGTGTATTTGGACGGCGATGTCAGCATTGAGCATAAGCGTGAAAAAGTGCTTTCTATGGATGACTTTTGGGCAGCTTATGCCGGCTGGACGCTAGTTGAACAAAAAAAGGGGTATGTACTCTTCCGGAAGCAAATGGACGATATTTCTCCGCTCAGCAAGGTGAACGGGTATATCGGTGTATCGGATAATGGAGTGATTTCCACTTTTCATGGACGCCCTGAGTCAGCTTCGGAACCGATTCAGTCTTTTTTCCAAATTGATTTAGAAAGGCTTGAGAGCCATATGCAAAAAAATCTGCTGAAAGGCATTCCATTTCGGACAAAAGCGGAGTTCGAGGACGTCATAGAACATATAAAGACATACAGCGGGTGATGTCCGCTGATAGAAGACATGTATTCATGTCTTTTTTTTCGTGGAAGAATGAGAGAGAAGCGAACGTATGTTAACTTTTCTATAAGACTTTGGCTGTTTTTATGGTACAATGAAGAACAGTCAAAGAGGTGAATTTGCGTGATCGAATTTGTTAAAGGGACGATTGATTATGTATCTCCCCAATATATTGTGATAGAGAACGGCGGCATTGGCTATCAGATATTCACGCCGAATCCCTTTATATATAAGGAGAGAAGTCAAGAAACAATTTTTACGTACCATCATATCAGAGAGGACGCTTTTTCGCTCTACGGTTTTTCAACAAGGGAGGAGAAAGCGCTCTTTACAAAGCTCTTAAACGTGACCGGAATCGGTCCTAAAGGTGCACTCGCCATCTTGGGCTCAGGTGATCCGGGAGCGGTTATCCAAGCAATTGAAAATGAGGATGAAGCCTTTTTGGTCAAGTTTCCTGGTGTAGGCAAGAAAACCGCGCGCCAGATTATTCTTGATTTGAAAGGAAAGCTCGCAGACGTTGTGCCTGAAATGATTGAAAATCTGTTTAATCATGAAGAAAGGCTTGATAAGCAAACAGCAGAAACGGCTCTTGAAGAAGCGCTTGAGGCCCTCAGGGTTCTCGGATATGCTGAAAAAGAAATCAAAAAGGTGCTTCCTCACTTAAAAGAAGATATTGGGCTGACAACAGACCAATATGTGAAAAAAGCATTACAAAAACTATTGAAGTAAGGTGATGTTCATGGATGAACGGCTCGTCTCAAGTGAAGCAGACAACCATGAATCAGTGATAGAGCAAAGCCTGAGACCGCAAAATCTGGCGCAGTATATTGGGCAGCATAAGGTGAAAGAAAACTTGCGCGTATTTATAGATGCGGCAAAAATGAGACAGGAAACGCTGGATCATGTTCTTCTGTACGGGCCGCCAGGACTCGGGAAAACGACGCTTGCTTCCATTGTTGCCAATGAAATGGGAGTGGAATTGCGGACGACATCAGGACCTGCGATTGAAAGACCCGGTGATTTGGCTGCCATATTAACAGCGCTGGAGCCGGGAGATGTATTATTTATTGATGAAATACATAGGCTGCACAGATCAATTGAAGAGGTGCTTTATCCTGCGATGGAAGACTTTTGTCTCGATATCGTAATTGGCAAAGGCCCTTCTGCCCGCTCTGTCCGTCTCGACCTGCCGCCTTTTACGCTGGTAGGAGCGACGACAAGGGTAGGGCTTTTGACGGCGCCGTTAAGAGATCGATTCGGCGTAATGTCGCGCCTTGAGTACTATACACAAGCAGAGCTGGCGGATATTGTCACAAGAACTGCAGACGTATTTGAGGTTGAGATTGATAAACCGTCAGCTCTTGAAATCGCAAGGAGGTCTAGAGGTACGCCGCGCGTAGCGAATCGCCTGCTGAGAAGGGTCCGTGATTTTGCCCAGGTGCTGGGTGACAGCCGGATAACGGAAGAGATTTCTCAGGACGCGCTGGAGCGGCTTCAGGTTGACCGGCTTGGTTTGGATCATATTGATCACAAGCTGCTGATGGGCATGATCGAAAAGTTTAACGGCGGCCCGGTGGGTCTTGATACCATTTCAGCCACGATCGGCGAAGAACCGCATACGATTGAAGACGTATACGAACCGTATCTTCTGCAAATTGGATTTATCCAAAGAACGCCGCGTGGAAGGATCGTGACACCGGCCGTTTATCATCATTTCCAAATGGAGGCTCCCCGATATGACTGAATTCCCTAAGATCATTATGATTCTTGGCGCTGTTTTGCTTATCATCGGAGCAATTTTGCATTTTGTCGGCAAGATGCCGGGAGATATTTTTGTGAAAAAAGGAAATGTCACGTTTTTCTTCCCGGTTGTCACTTGTATCATCATAAGTGTGGTATTATCAATTTTGCTTAATCTTTTCGGCAGAATGAAATAACAAAAGACTAGAATAAAGGTGAAATATCATGAAAGTCGATTTATTTGATTTTGAACTACCGGAACGTTTAATTGCACAAGTGCCGTTGGAGCAGCGTGATGCTTCAAGGCTGATGGTGCTTGATAAACAAACAGGAGAGCTGACTGACAGCTCGTTTAAAAACATTATCAGTTTCTTTAAAGAAGGAGATTGTCTTGTGCTGAACAATACCCGTGTGCTGCCTGCCCGGTTATTCGGGACAAAAGAGGATACCGGCGCGAAAGTGGAACTTCTTTTGCTGAAACAGGAAGCCGGTGACAAGTGGGAAACACTTGCCAAACCGGCGAAACGGGTGAAAAAAGGAACCGTTGTTACATTTGGAGACGGAAGATTGAAGGCCATTTGCACGGAAGAGCTTGAGCACGGCGGCAGAAAAATGGAATTTCAATATGACGGTATTTTCTACGAGGTGCTGGAATCCCTTGGAGAAATGCCGCTCCCGCCATATATAAAAGAACAGCTTGATGACAGAGAGCGCTACCAGACCGTGTATTCTAAAGAAATTGGCTCTGCCGCTGCGCCTACAGCAGGCCTTCACTTCACGGAAGAAATCTTACAGCAATTGAAAGACAAAGGCGTGCAAATTGAGTTCATCACACTGCATGTAGGTCTTGGAACGTTTCGCCCTGTGAGTTCCGATGAAGTGGAAGAGCACAATATGCATGCAGAGTTTTATCAAATGTCAGAAGAAACGGCTGCAGCCTTAAACAAAGTAAGGGAAAATGGCGGCCGGATTATTTCTGTCGGCACGACATCGACACGCACGCTTGAAACGATTGCCGGGGAACATGATGGGCAATTTAAAGCATCAAGCGGCTGGACATCTATTTTTATTTATCCGGGCTATGAATTCAAAGCCATTGACGGAATGATTACAAACTTCCATTTGCCGAAATCGTCATTGATTATGCTGGTCAGTGCGCTTGCGGGAAGAGAAAACGTTCTGCGCGCTTATAACCATGCGGTGGAAGAGGAATACCGTTTCTTCAGCTTTGGAGACGCGATGCTGATAATATAATTTTGAGAACAGGAGGCCTCATGAAAAGTGGCTGAACAACCGATACGCTATGAATTTATAAAAGAATGTAAACAAACAGGGGCGCGGCTGGGCAAAGTGCACACGCCTCACGGCTCCTTTGAAACGCCGGTTTTTATGCCGGTCGGCACATTGGCGACAGTTAAAACAATGGCGCCTGAAGAGCTGAAAGCAATGGATGCAGGCATCATTTTAAGCAACACTTATCACCTTTGGCTCCGCCCGGGCCACGATATTGTCAAAGAAGCGGGCGGGCTCCACAAATTTATGAATTGGGATCGCGCAATTTTAACAGATTCAGGCGGTTTTCAGGTCTTTTCTTTAAGCAAGTTTCGTAATATAGAGGAAGAGGGCGTTCATTTCCGCAATCATTTAAATGGAGACAAGCTGTTTTTATCTCCGGAAAAAGCGATGGAAATCCAAAACGCACTCGGCTCTGATATTATGATGGCGTTTGACGAATGCCCGCCATATCCGGCGGAGTACGATTATATGAAGCGATCTGTTGAGCGGACGAGCCGCTGGGCGGAACGCTGTCTGAATGCCCACAGCCGCCAGGATGAACAAGGGCTGTTTGGCATTGTACAAGGCGGAGAATATGAAGATCTGCGTACACAAAGTGCGAAGGACTTGATTTCCCTTGATTTTCCGGGATATGCTATAGGCGGATTATCTGTCGGTGAACCGAAGGATGTCATGAACCGTGTCCTTGAGTTTACAACACCGCTCTTGCCGAAGGATAAACCGAGATATCTGATGGGAGTGGGTTCACCGGACGCGCTGATCGACGGAGCGATCCGCGGGGTTGACATGTTTGACTGTGTGCTGCCTACCCGGATTGCAAGAAACGGCACAGTGTTTACAGCTGAAGGCCGTCTCAATATGAAAAATGCGAAATTCGAAAGAGACTTCCGTCCGATAGATGAAGAATGTGATTGCTATACATGTAAAAATTACACTCGCGCGTATATCAGACACTTGATCCGCTGCAATGAAACATTTGGCCTTCGATTAACAACTTACCATAACCTTCATTTTCTGTTACACTTAATGGAGCAGGTAAGACAGGCTATTCGCGAGGATCGTCTGGGTGATTTCAGAGAAGAGTTCTTTGAGCGTTACGGCTACAACAAGCCAAATGCGAAAAGCTTCTAAATAAAATGAATGACAGGCTTACAGAAAGGGGTGAAAATTATGACAGGCACTTTAGGCACATTGGTTCCTATTATTTTAATGTTTGCAGTCCTTTACTTCTTGCTGATTCGTCCTCAGCAAAAACAGCAAAAGGCTGTACGCCAAATGCAAGAGGAACTGAAAAAAGGCGATTCAGTAGTGACAATCGGGGGATTGCACGGGACTGTTGACTCTATCGACGAAAGCAAAGTCGTCATTAAGACTGGTGATAACACACGTCTTACGTTTGACCGCCGCGCGATCAGAGAAGTTTCTGCTGCTGAATAACAGCAGGAGCGATACATAGTAAACAAAAAAGAGCGGGTGATCCCGCTCTTTTTTATGTGGAAGATCTGTTTCCCCTCATGTTCACGCCGAAAATCCCGCCCAGCATGCATACCCCTAAAAACCCCAGATGGAAGAGCAGCTGTTCTGCTGTAAATGTCTTTCCGAATCCTAAATACTGAAACAATAAAATAATCAGGGAAAAGCTTAAGGCAGTCAATGCCCCGATCATCCAGCCTCTTTCCTTCCCTTTCCCGCCTGAAATGAACCCGCCGATAAATAAAGAAAGAAATGAGATGGCGGTGATCAGCCAGTTGAATGATGATTCTTCCAGCGAGGTTGCGGTCAGTAATAGTGAAACGGCTAGACTCGTCAGGAGCATGGCTGAGAATATGGCGATTAAGCCGTAAAGAATGCCTTTTCCAACTTGTTTCGTTTCCTCCATGAATGTCTCCTCTCTGCCTGTATTAAAAGGCTTCTGTACTTTTTGAACGAAGCCGTCAGACATGCTGACGGCTCGTCTTTGTAAAAATGTATTCCCTTATCCCATGAATTAGACGTAAAAGCTTTATGAAATACGTTCGGTTTTTCTTACATAAATTGTTCGTCTTGTTGCATCCTATGAGGAGTCGGAGGTGAATGATGGAAGAGCTTCTCACTATTGCGTTTCGCACAATCATATTGTATTTTGTGATATTGGTCATTTTTCGTTTTATGGGCAAACGGGAGATCGGGGAGCTTAGCATTTTAGACCTCGTTGTCTTTATCATGATGGCTGAAATTGCCGTTTTAGCCATAGAAAACGTAGATGATCATCTATTTCACACCATTTTGCCAATGCTTGTATTGATGATTATCCAAGTGACATTCGCATACTTATCTTTAAAAAACCGAAAAGTCCGCCAGCTTGTGGACGGTAAGCCAACCATTATTATCAAATATGGGAAAATTGATGAAGATGCTATGAAGTCACAGCGTTATAATTTTGATGATTTAATGGTTCAGCTCAGGGAAAATAGTATCGACAGAGTAGCCGATGTGTCATTTGCCATTTTAGAGCCGTCAGGCAAACTGACTGTTGTAAAGAAAGAAAACAGCGGAGAGCATCGGCAGCTCGAAATGCCGCTCATTATAGATGGCTCTATTCAAACAGAAAACCTGTCCAGAATCGGCAAAGACAAAAAGTGGCTGTGTGAAAAGTTACGAAAACACGGATATACCAATCCTTCAGTTATTTCATTTTGCTCGTTTACTGACGGAGAGTTATTTATTGATGAAAAAGATGGGCACCGCACGTAATCTTTATCGGATGATCAGACGTCCAATAATAGGAATGCGGCGAAGCTCATCTTTTTTAATTAAACGGAAAACGAGCAGAAGGATGATATAGATGGCAGCACTCATTGCAACCCATCCAGCGACATTCACAGCCTCAGATGCCCCAAAGCTTACAAATTGTTTGATGGCGGAGCTGATGAATCCGGAAATCACAATAACAGCGAAACTGAGTGCGTACTCCTTAATTTTGATACTGATCGGCAGCACCTTGCTTACTGTTGCGGCGTGTAAAAGCGTGACGAGCACCATGCCAGTCACAATGGCTAATGCTGCGCCCATAATCCCGAGAGACGGTCTGGTGGCAAGGACGAAAATAAGGCCTGTTTTCACAAGCGCTCCAATTAAGCTGTTCATCATCGCGGCTCCGGCCAAATTAAGCGCCTGCAGCACAGCCTGAAGAGGGCCTTGGAAATAATAAAGCAGAAAAAACGGTGCCATGACTTTTATAAAGACAGCTGCTCCTGAGGAACCGTACATCACCCTCATCAGCTCATCCGCAAATACGAATAGAATGACAACTGAAATGCCCCCGCTAAGCAGGCAGAGCCGCATGGCTTGTTCTAAGCGATATTCCACCACCTGCAATTTTTTCTGCTCCATTCCTTCACTGATCGCAGGAACAAGCGCGGTCGACAAAGAATATGTAATAAAGCTGGGCAGAGTCAGCAGTGTCATGGCAAAGCCGGTCAATTCCCCGTATTGCTTTGTTGCAGCAACTGTCGCTACGCCGGCGATAGCAAGGCTTTGGGCGACAACAATCGGCTCAAAAAACCAAGAGAGATTGCCGATAAAGCGGCTCCCGGTCGTTGGAAGAGATACGCTCATTAACTGGGAAAACGTTTGTTTTCCGTTTTTTATTGACTGGAAAAAGTGCTTTCTGATTTTGATTGTCTTTTTATACTTAAAGCAAATGAATAAATAAAGGAGTGACGCCAGTTCCCCTGCGACTGAGGAGATCATTGCCCCCGCTGCAGCGTATTCAATTCCGTAAGGGAGAAAAATCGTCGTGCACACAGCGACCAGTGAAATGCGGACGACCTGTTCAAGGACTTGAGACACGGCAAGCGGGTTCATATTCTGTTTTCCTTGAAAGTATCCCCTCAGCACACTTGATATGGCGATAATCGGCACTACCGGCGTAATGGCCAGGAGCGGATACAATGTTCTCTTATCTGTCAGCATTGTTTCAGCCATAACCGGGGCGAAAAACAGAAACAGCGGCGTAAAAATCAGGCTGAGCACGCCTGTAATCGTCAGAGACATGACTAAAATATTTTTCGTTTTTTGGTGATCGCCGCGTGCACTTGCTTCAGCCACAAGCTTGCTGATCGCGACCGGCAGACCGAATTGAGTTAATGTAGTGGCTAAGAAAAAGGTAGGCGCCGCCATCATGTAAAGCCCGACTCCTTCTTCACCGATAAAACGGGCGATAACCACCCGGTTGACAAACCCGAGCATTCTTGTAACCATTCCTGCTGCGATTAGGATAAGAGTGCCCCTTAAAAACGTCTGTTTCGCCATTTTTACCCCCTGCCTTCTCAAACTACCTGTAATCATATACAATAAAGATATGCGTATATGTCGTCCAAGCATGACAAGTCTTCTTGAAAAACAACAAAAAGGAGCGTGGAATTCATGGAGAAGCATCCCGCCGATCTATATAAAGACCACGTCAGGCCGTTTCTTTACAGCAAACTGGAAGAGTTTAAGATTCTCGGGTATGATGATGTTGAACTTGAAAGTTTGTGGTCATACTTAACAGATAAGAAGTGGAAAAAGAAAACGGAACTGCACATTTATGAAATGACGAGCGATATTTTATCAGTGAAAATTGGCGAATTTATGAACTATGCAACCGTTGAGTCATTTAAATCGTCTAATTGGCTGGGAAGTGAAGAAGGCCAGGAAGCATTGGAAGAACTGCTGAGATAGCAGGTTGATTCGCACAGGTTTAAGGGAGGATATACATAATGAAAAAAGGGCGCTTGATTGCGTTTTTCCTTTTCGTTTTATTGATCGGCACGGGCTTGGGCTACTTTACGAAGCCTGCCGCTAACAATATTACGTTAGGATTGGATTTGCAAGGCGGATTTGAAGTGCTGTATGATGTACAGCCCGTAAAAAAAGGTGACAAAATCACAAAAGACGTTCTGGTCAGCACAGTAGAGGCGCTGAACCGCAGGGCCAATGTCCTTGGTGTCAGCGAACCGAACATCCAAATTGAAGGAAATAACCGGATTCGCGTGCAGCTCGCTGGGGTGACAAACCAAAACAGAGCGCGTGAAATTCTGGCGACTGAAGCTCAGCTTTCTTTCAGGGATACGAATGACAAAGAATTGCTGAATGGTTCTGACCTCGTCGAAAACGGGGCTAAACAAACATATGATGCCAAAACAAATGAACCGATTGTCAGCATTAAACTGAAAGATGCTGATAAATTTGGAGAAGTGACCAAAAAGGTCATGAAGATGGCGCCCAATAACCAGCTTGTCATTTGGATGGATTATGAAAAAGGGGACTCCTTTAAAAAAGAAGTTCAAAAAGAGCATCCTAAATATGTATCCGCTCCGAATGTAAGTCAAGAATTAAACACAACTGACGTTACAATTGAAGGGCAGTTTACGGTTCAAGAAGCGAAAGATTTAGCCAGCATTTTAAACGCCGGCGCGCTTCCTGTGAAACTGACTGAAAAATATTCAACATCTGTAGGCGCACAATTCGGCCAGCAGGCGCTTCATGATACGGTGTTTGCAGGCATTGTCGGTATTGCAATCATTTTCTTATTTATGCTTTTCTATTACCGCCTGCCGGGATTAATTGCGGTGATTACGCTATCAGTTTATATATACATTACACTCCAGATTTTTGACTGGATGAATGCTGTACTTACACTTCCTGGAATTGCCGCGCTCATATTAGGTGTCGGGATGGCTGTTGACGCCAACATCATCACCTATGAGCGGATTAAAGAAGAGCTCAAGCTAGGAAAATCGGTCCGCTCTGCTTTCCGTTCAGGAAACAGACGGTCATTTGCGACAATTTTTGACGCGAATATTACAACAATTATTGCAGCGGTTGTGCTCTTTATCTTTGGGACAAGCTCTGTTAAAGGGTTTGCGACGATGCTGATTCTGTCGATTTTGACAAGTTTTATCACTGCCGTTTTCTTATCAAGATTTCTCCTTTCTCTTCTTGTGGAAAGCAGATGGCTTGATCGGAAAAAAGGCTGGTTCGGCGTCAACAAGAAACACATCATGGATATTCAGGATACGGACGAAAATACAGAGCCGCATACCCCGTTCCAAAAATGGGATTTCACGAGCAAACGCAAATATTTCTTTATTTTCTCCAGTGCGGTTACGATTGCTGGGATTATTATCCTGATCGTGTTCAAGCTGAATCTTGGCATTGACTTTGCGAGCGGTGCACGGATTGAAGTGCAAAGCGACCATAAGCTGACGACAGAGCAGGTGGAGAAGGATTTTGAATCTCTGGGTATGGACCCTGATACCGTCGTTCTGTCAGGCGAAAAGAGCAATATCGGTGTTGCCCGTTTTGTTGGGGTGCCAGATAAAGAAACCATTGCCAAAGTAAAAACGTATTTCAAAGACAAATACGGTTCTGAGCCAAATGTCAGCACAGTTTCACCGACAGTCGGTAAAGAGCTGGCAAGAAATGCGCTGTATGCAGTTGCTATAGCTTCTATTGGCATCATTATTTACGTTTCAATCCGATTCGAATACAAAATGGCCATTGCCGCAATAGCTTCACTGCTTTATGACGCTTTCTTTATTGTCACGTTTTTCAGCATTACAAGGCTTGAGGTAGATGTTACGTTCATCGCGGCCGTCTTGACGATTATCGGGTATTCCATTAACGATACAATCGTTACATTTGACAGGATCCGCGAGCATATGAAAAAGCGTAAGCCGAAAACATTTGCCGACCTGAACCATATTGTAAACCTGAGCCTGCAGCAAACCTTTACACGATCTATTAACACTGTATTAACTGTCGTGATCGTTGTTGTGACATTGCTGATCTTTGGAGCATCTTCTATTACAAACTTCTCAATTGCTTTATTGGTCGGGCTGTTAACAGGCGTTTATTCCTCTCTATACATTGCCGCACAAATTTGGCTTGCATGGAAAGGAAAAGAATTGAAAAAAGATTCGGCGCAATAAAAAATATCAGGCTGTCCTTTGAGGGCAGCCTGTTTTTTGAAGTTTCATTGAACTTAAAATAGACATTTGCTATAATGACATACGCTTACATTTAAACATATATATGGTGTTAAAAGTGTTTGTGACAGGTTTTCAGAATGTGGGAGGGTTATATATGAGGGTTCGCGAATCGGAGCTGCCGGGCATAGGGCAAAAAGTTGAAATGATCACAAGAAACCACGATAAGATTTCGATTATCATTCATCATGACGGCCGGAGAGAGCTGTACTATTTTGACGAAAACGATCATGAAGAATGTGTGGCCTCCGTGCAGTTTGACGATGCTGAAGCTAGGCAAATTTCTGCAATTCTCGGCGGAATGGCATATAAACCGAAAGCATTGGAAAGCGTCGAGGCAGCCCTCGATGATTTGATCATAGAATGGTTTAAAACTGAGACGGGAGCGCCTGCCATTCACCATACAATTGGTGATTTGGATGCAGGGAAGGAATATCAGGTGACTGTCATCGCGATTATTAAAAAGAATCAAAAAAAACAATTGAATCCGGGATCTGAAACAGTCATTGATGAAGGGGATACCCTGGTGATTTCCGGTGAGAGAAACGGGCTGAAGAGGCTGATCCGGGAAAAATTAACCGCAAATGAGGCTTAACTTAGCGTTAAGCCGTGTTTAAAACCGGCCTTGATAGGGAAAGTTACCTCAATAAAAAGTTTGGGGGAAAGAGAATGAATAAACAATGGACCATTATTTTCGCACTTATTTTCACCTTAATTGTTGCTATTTTTGCAGTCATTAATGTTCGATCCGTAGAAGTTGATTACCTGTTTGGCAGATCAGAATGGCCGCTCATTCTTGTTATTTTGGGTTCAGTTTTAATGGGAGCGCTGATCGTATTTTCTGTCGGTATTTTTCAGGTGATGAAATTAAAGCGGGAAATAAAAACGCTGCGGAAAGAAAACAAAAATGCCATACATAAACAAGAGGATACCCACCTTGCTGATCAGACCGACACACAGGATGCATCAGCCGTGATTGAGAAAAAAGACTAGTTTTCGAATAATATTTGAAACCCCTCAGCCTGCTCTAGTATAATAGGGTGGTTGAGGGGTGAATTTATGTTAGCGTCAAAAATGCGATGGGAAATCCAGCGACCAGATCAGGATAAGGTCAAATCACTCACAGAACAATTGCATATAACACCTCTTGTTGCGTCCCTGCTTGTAAAAAGAGGCTTTGATACGGCAGAAAGCGCAAGGCTGTTTTTACATACAAGAGATGCCGATTTTTATGATCCTTTTGAAATGAAGGGCATGAAAGAAGCGGCAGAGCGAATAAAACAGGCGATTTCACAACAAGAACAGATTATGATATATGGCGATTATGACGCCGATGGAGTTACCAGTACGTCAGTGATGCTGCACACGCTGCAAAAACTGTCGGCTCAAGTTGATTTTTATATACCTGACCGCTTTAAAGAAGGATATGGCCCTAATGAACAGGCGTTTCGTTCAATTAAAGAACGGGGCTTCTCTCTGATTATTACGGTTGATACAGGCATTGCTGCTGTGCATGAAGCAAAGGTGGCAAAGGAACTCGGACTGGATGTCATCATTACGGATCACCATGAGCCGGGACCTGAGCTTCCGGATGTTCACGCGATCGTCCACCCGAAGCAGCCGGGCTGCACTTACCCGTTTAAAGAGCTGGCCGGGGTCGGAGTGGCGTTTAAGCTTGCCCACGCTTTATTGGGCGAACTTCCAGATGAACTGCTTGATCTGGCGGCAATCGGCACGATTGCCGATCTTGTTCCGCTGCATGACGAAAACAGATTAATTGCAACACTGGGACTTGAAAGGCTTCGGCGAACGAATCGGCTGGGTTTAAAAGAGCTGATCAAGCTGTCAGGCGGTGACATCGGAGAAGCGAATGAAGAAACAGTCGGATTCCAGCTTGCACCAAGGCTGAATGCCGTTGGGAGAATTGAGCAGGCGGATCCCGCTGTTCATTTGCTCATGTCGGAGGATTCGTTTGAAGCGGAAGAGCTCGCCGCTGAGATTGACGAGCTGAACAAAGAGCGCCAAAAGATGGTCAGCAAAATGACGGATGAAGCGATTGAAATGGTTGAACAGCAAGGGATGGATCAAGCTGCAATCGTCGTGGCCAAAGCCGGATGGAATCCAGGAGTCGTCGGGATTGTGGCTTCAAAGCTTGTAGATCGTTTTTACCGGCCGGCTATTGTGCTTGGCATTGATGAAGAAAAAGGGATCGCTAAAGGTTCGGCCCGAAGCATCAGGGGCTTTAATTTATTCGAGAGCCTTTCTGAATGCAGAGATATTCTCCCTCATTTCGGCGGCCATCCAATGGCGGCGGGGATGACGCTGAAAGCCGAAGATGTGCCGGAATTGCGAAACAGGCTGAATGAAATCGCGGATAATACGCTTACGGAAGAGGATTTTATTCCTGTACAGGAAGTCGATCTTGTCTGCGGCGTCGAGGACATTACAGTTGAAAGCATTACAGAAATGAACATGCTGTCCCCTTTTGGCATGCTGAACCCGAAACCGCACGTGCTCGTAGAAAACGCAGTGCTGGAAGATGTCCGCAAGATCGGGGCAAATAAAAATCATGTCAAAATGACGGTCAGAAACGAGTCAACTCAGCTTGATTGCGTCGGTTTTAATAAAGGTGAGCTTGAAGAAGGCATCGTCCCGGGTTCAAGAATTTCAATTGTCGGTGAGATGTCAATCAATGAATGGAACAATAGAAAAAAACCGCAGCTTATGATTAAGGATGCTGCTGTTTCTGAATGGCAGCTGTTTGATTTAAGGGGGAAACGGATGTGGGAAGACACAGTTTCCGCCCTTCCATCTGTTAAGCGGGCCATTGTCTCTTTCAAAGAAGACTCAACAACACTTCTTCAAACTGAAGACCTACGCCGCGAAGTGCACGTCATCAGCTCAGAAGATCAAGCGAAGGCGTTTAACCTCGATGGTGCATATATTGTATTACTGGATCCGCCGCCTTCGTTGGACATGCTCGCGCATTTGCTGGAAGGCAAGGCGCCTGAGCGAATATATTTTATTTTTCTCAATCATGAGAACCACTTTTTATCAACTTTTCCAGCAAGAGACCACTTTAAATGGTATTATGCGTTCTTGCTGAAAAGAGGCGCTTTTGATGTGAAAAAACACGGTTCAGAGCTTGCAAGACATAAAGGCTGGTCCGTTGAAACAATCAATTTCATGACAAAGGTGTTTTTTGATCTAGGTTTTGTTAAAATAGAGAATGGTGTGCTGTCTGTGGTAAGCGGAGCAAAGAAACGCGACTTAACAGACTCACAAACATATCAGGAGAAACAGCAGCTGATGGAACTGGACCAAAAGCTGAATTATTCTTCTGCTGAAGAGCTGAAGGAATGGCTGAATAAGCTGATGAAACAAGATTCAGAGGCTTATGAAAGTACGAGGAGGACATAAAACAGATGGATTTAAAACAATACGTAACAATTGTACCGGATTACCCGAAAGAGGGCGTGCAATTTAAAGATATTACGACACTGATGGATAAAGGCGATGTATACCGCTATGCCACGGATCAAATTGTTGAATATGCGAAAGAAAAGCAAATTGATTTGGTCGTCGGCCCTGAAGCGCGCGGCTTTATTATCGGCTGTCCGGTGGCTTACGCGCTTGGCGTAGGTTTTGCGCCGGTCCGCAAAGAAGGCAAATTGCCTCGTGAAGTGATCAAAGTGGACTACGGCTTGGAATACGGAAAAGACGTATTAACGATCCACAAAGATGCAATTAAACCAGGTCAGCGTGTGCTTATTACAGATGACCTGCTTGCAACAGGCGGCACAATTGAAGCCACAATCAAACTAGTTGAAGAGCTTGGCGGCGTTGTTGCTGGTATCGCTTTCTTAATCGAGCTTTCTTACCTTGATGGCAGAGAGAAGCTTGATGATTATGACATTTTAACATTAATGAAATACTGAGGATAATCGCATAACGGAAAAAGCACTCCATGTCAGGGTGCTTTTTTCCTATTGTTTTACATTTATTTTATATAATATTTGGCGATTTGAACTTCTGCTCTTTACATCTTTCGTTTTTTTCTTGATAATAAACTACAATACAGTTTACATTTTAAAAAAGGTGATTCCATGGCGAACGAACAAGTATTGACTGCCGAGCAAGTTATTGATAAAGCGCGCAGCTATCTATCCGATGAGCATATCGCATTTGTCGAAAAAGCATATCTGTACGCTGAAGATGCTCATCGCGAGCAATACCGCAAATCGGGCGAGCCATATATTATTCATCCGATTCAGGTTGCGGGCATTCTCGTTGATCTTGAAATGGACCCTTCCACAATCGCGGGCGGATTTCTGCACGATGTCGTGGAAGATACAGATGTGACGCTCGATGACCTGAAAGAAGCATTTTCCGAAGAAGTGGCAATGCTTGTGGACGGCGTAACAAAGCTCGGCAAAATTAAATATAAATCTCAAGAGGAACAGCAGGCGGAAAATCATCGCAAAATGTTTGTCGCTATGGCTCAAGATATCCGGGTCATACTGATCAAGCTGGCGGATCGTCTTCATAATATGCGGACGCTGAAACATCTGCCTCAGGAAAAACAGCGGAGAATTTCCAACGAAACACTGGAAATTTTTGCTCCTTTGGCGCATCGTCTCGGGATTTCTAAAATTAAATGGGAATTGGAAGATACGGCGCTCCGTTATTTGAATCCTCAGCAATATTACAGAATTGTTAACCTCATGAAGAAGAAGCGTGCAGAACGTGAGCTTTATGTCGAAGAGGTTGTCAATGAAGTGAAAAAACGTGTCGAAGAAGTAAACATCAAGGCCGACTTCTCGGGACGTCCGAAACATATTTACAGCATTTATCGCAAAATGGTGCTGCAAAATAAGCAATTCAACGAAATTTATGATTTGCTGGCTGTCCGCATTCTTGTAAATAGCATAAAAGACTGCTACGCGGTGCTAGGCATCATTCACACATGCTGGAAACCGATGCCCGGCAGATTCAAAGATTATATCGCAATGCCGAAGCCGAATATGTATCAATCGCTTCACACAACGGTTATCGGGCCTAAAGGCGATCCGCTGGAAGTGCAGATCCGCACCTTTGAAATGCATGAAATTGCGGAATACGGGGTTGCGGCTCACTGGGCTTATAAAGAAGGGAAGGCGGCCAATGAAGGCGCAACCTTTGAGAAAAAGCTCTCTTGGTTCCGTGAAATTTTAGAATTCCAAAATGAATCAACCGATGCAGAAGAATTTATGGAATCGCTCAAAATCGATTTATTTTCTGATATGGTGTATGTCTTTACGCCGAAAGGAGATGTAATCGAGCTTCCATCCGGTTCTGTGCCGATTGATTTTTCTTACAGGATTCACTCAGAAATCGGGAATAAAACAATTGGCGCCAAAGTAAACGGAAAAATGGTCACGCTGGATCATAAGCTTCGGACTGGTGATATCGTTGAAATACTCACCTCCAAGCATTCCTACGGTCCGAGCCAGGATTGGGTGAAGCTTGCCCAAACATCCCAGGCGAAGCATAAGATCCGTCAATTCTTTAAGAAACAGCGGCGTGAAGAAAATGTCGAAAAAGGCCGAGAGCTGGTAGAAAAAGAAATTAAAAATCTGGATTTTGAAGTGAAGGATGTCTTAACGCCGGAGAATATCCAGAAGGTTGCGGACAAGTTTAATTTCTCAAATGAAGAGGATATGTACGCAGCGGTAGGTTACAACGGCATTACAGCCTTGCAGGTGGCAAACCGCCTGACGGAAAAAGAGAGAAAGCAGCGTGATCAGGAAGAACAGGAAAAGATCGTCCAGGAAGTCACTGCGGAACCAAAGCCATACCCGCAGGGCAGAAAACGAGAAGCTGGTGTTCGCGTCAAGGGCATCGACAATCTCCTTGTCCGTTTATCAAAATGCTGCAATCCTGTGCCGGGTGACGATATTGTCGGCTTTATCACAAAAGGCAGAGGGGTTTCAGTCCATCGCGAAGACTGTCCGAATGTCAAAACAAATGAAGCCCAGGAGCGGCTGATCCCTGTAGAGTGGGAACATGAGTCACAGGTTCAAAAGCGCAAGGAATACAATGTTGAGATAGAGATTCTAGGTTATGACCGCCGTGGATTGCTGAACGAGGTGCTTCAGGCAGTAAATGAAACGAAAACAAATATTTCATCTGTCTCTGGCAAATCGGATCGCAATAAAGTGGCAACCATTCATATGGCGATTTTTATTCAGAACATCAATCACTTGCATAAAGTCGTCGAGCGTATTAAACAGATAAGAGATATCTATTCTGTTCGCCGCGTCATGAACTAAAGGGGTTAGAAAATGAGATTAGTTGTTCAGCGAGTAACAGAAGCAAGCGTTACAGTGGATGAAGAGGTTGTTGGTCAAATTGGACAAGGCCTCATGGTGCTGGTTGGCATCACTCACGAGGATACAGAAGAGGATGCAGCTTACTTAGCCGATAAAGTTGTTCATCTTCGTATTTTCGATGACAGTGAAGGAAAAATGAATCTCTCTCTTTTAGATATAGGAGGAGAGATTTTATCTGTTTCACAGTTTACGCTTTACGGAGATACGAAGAAAGGGCGCCGGCCGAACTACATGAACGCTGCTAAGCCTGATAAAGCTTTAGGTCTTTACGAAAAATGGAACGACCTGCTACGTGAAAAAGGAATCAAAGTGGAGACCGGAACGTTTGGAGCAATGATGGATGTTCAGCTTACAAACTCCGGGCCTGTGACGCTTATTATGGATTCAAAATAAAAAAAGCTGCCAAAAGGCAGCTTTTTTTATTGGAAATACTTCTCTAATCCGCTTTCGATCCCGTCTGTTACTTTTTCTTGGTATGAATTGCTATGTACAATGGCTTCTTCCTGCGGATGGCTTACATATCCCAGCTCATACAGCATAGCGGGCTGTCTGTTTTCCCGGAGCACATAATAATCTCCAAATAACACGCCGCGGTCAGGAATAGAAGAACGCTTCACTACTTCAGAATGTACATCTGATGCCAGTTCCTGATCTTTGGCAGGACTGTAATAATAAGCGGTGCTGCCTCTCGTGGAAGTATCCGCATAACTGTCATAATGAATGCTGATAAAGGCGTCAGCGTTGCGATAGTGTGACGTGGAGACCCGTGACTGTAAACTGACAAAGGTATCATCCTGGCGTGTCACATACACATCAGCTCCAGCCGATCTGAGTTTGCCGGCGAGCAGTTTTGCCGTTTTGATTGTCAGGTTTTTCTCGAATTTACCCGAATAGCCGATTGTTCCGCTGTCTTTTCCTCCATGTCCAGGATCAACAATAATTGTTTTGTTGTTCAGAGAGCCGTTTCCGGACGGGGAATCAGAGACAGGCGGTTCACCTGCTTCTTCTGCACGTTTAGACGTTTGGACCACCCAATTGGCAACATAAGCAGTCTGCCCGTTATCAAGCTTTATTTCATACCAGCTTCCCTTTGAACCGGTAATGACATAGGAATCGCCTTTGGCCGCACGTTCAACGATCGAAGATGATGTTGATGCATCACTTCTTAAATTCGTTCCACCGTATACGATATAGGCTTTTTTAGCGGCGGATGAACTGCCGGTATTTGCTGAGTCTTCAGCTGGATCAGAACTAGTCAAAAGGTAATGGCTTGCAACCCAGCCTTTCAGCCCGTCCACCTCAATGTGAGCCCAGCCATTTTTATCGTTGAGAATCGTCAGCTTTGTTCCGCGGTCCAGTTTCGTAATAATCGCTGCATCATGTGAGGCGGAGGCTCTAACATTAAGTGAAGAAACACCGACTGTGCCCTTTGATGAACTTGAAGATTCGGTTTGGTCACTCTCATCAGTCGCCGAACTGCCGCCTGACGTGACATATTCAGATGATACCCATCCAGTGGCATTTTGATAGGATATCTTGATCCAGCCTGAATCTTGATCAATCACAGATGCTTGGCTGCCTTGCGGAAATTTGCCGATAACCTCGTAGGAAGTGCCCGGCCCGGTTCTCATCCGCAGATCGGGGTCCGTTGAGGTCACAGTGTCACTGCTTTCCGAAGTGCTTGTACTGACCTGGTCTGCCTTTGTAATAAGCCAGGAGACCACCCAGCCTTTCTCTCCGGAACCGAGCTGTATCTGCACCCAGTCTCCGTCTTCCTTTAAAATCGGGTAGTGCTCTCCCTTTTTCACTTCCGCTGTAATGCCGTAGCTAAGCCCCGGGCCGCTTCTGACGTTCATTTCATCTGTTGCGATGACCGCTTCTCCCTGAGCGGCTGTAACGGATGAAAAAGGCGGGAAAAGAGCCCCGGCGACGATAATACATACAATAAGAACAAAGTATTTCTTGCTCATTGTGTCCTCCTTTCCGATAATCATAAAAAAAGCATTCTTCCTTAATATCGTAAAGTCCTTTCTGATTTTTAAATAAAAATAAAATGATTTGTTTATACTAAGCGTAAATACAATCAAAAAGGTGTGCAAATCATGAAATATCATCCAAAAATGGGGCGCGCATTTCACGACGGTGAAGCAAATCTGCATTACAGCGATCATGCAGACCCCGATACAACCGGTTATCTCACTGAAACAGCATCTGAATTTGGTCTTATGTCCAAAGAAGCAGCGATGAGGAAAAACAACCGGAATAAAGCTTGACAGAGAACCTCAATCCCATTATTATAATAGAAATTGAGTACATAGCAAATGATGAATGATTTTGAACCAATAATGGAGAAGAGTAGGTCAGATTGCATGGCTAGAGAGGAACCGCCCCAGGCTGAAAGCGGATCCCATTGCGTCTTTCTCGAAACAACACTCCGGAGGTTTCCTGCTGAACGCGTGAATCCGTTATTAGGCAGTGAACGTGAACCTGCGTTAAAGGATCGAGCGGGAATATGATCATATTCCAACTAGGGTGGCACCACGGGTATAACTCTCGTCCCTACTATACAAGTATAGTAGGGACGAGAGTTTTTTCATTTTCATCATTACCGATCATTGTATATTTTATAAGGATACATAAGGAGGTCTACCTATGGGATATAACATTCCAAGAGGAACACAGGATATTTTGCCTGGAGAATCAGATCGCTGGCAGTTTGTTGAACAAATTATGAGAGATACTTGCCGCACTTATCAATATAAAGAAATCCGCACACCGATTTTTGAGCATACAGAACTGTTTGCAAGAGGCGTCGGAGAATCGACGGATATCGTACAAAAAGAAATGTATACCTTTCAGGACCGCAAAGGCAGAAGCCTGACGCTTCGTCCGGAAGGAACTGCTGCGGCGGTACGCGCGTTTAATGAAAACAAGCTTTTCGCAAATCCTGTACAGCCGACAAAGCTTTATTATGTAGGGCCGATGTTCCGTTACGAACGTCCGCAGACGGGCCGTTACCGCCAGTTCTATCAGTTTGGAATTGAAGCGATCGGCTCGAAAGACCCTGCGATTGATGCCGAAGTCATGGCGCTTGCGATGAGTATTTATCAAAAAGCAGGTCTGCAAAACGTTAAGCTTGTCATAAACAGTCTCGGCGATCAAGAGAGCCGCAAAAGCTACAGAGAAGCGCTTGTAAAACATTTTGAGCCTCGCATCGAAGAATTTTGTTCAGACTGTCAGTCACGTCTGCACACGAACCCGCTCAGAATCTTGGACTGCAAAAAAGACCGAGATCATGAGCTGATGAAATCGGCGCCTTCCATTTTGACGTATTTAAATGAAGAATCAGCCGCTTATTTTGAAAAAGTGAAACAATACTTAAACGATCTTGGCATTTCGTATGAAATTGATCCTAACCTTGTGAGAGGGCTGGATTATTACAACCATACCGCCTTTGAAATTATGAGCAATGCGGAAGGCTTTGGTGCGATTACGACACTTGCCGGCGGAGGACGCTACGATGGTCTTGTCGAACAAATCGGAGGGCCGGAAGCGCCGGGCATCGGATTTGCGATGAGCATTGAACGCCTGCTTGCCGCCATTGATGCCGAAAAAAGAGAACTGCCTGTTGATCAGGGAATTGACTGCTATATCGTCACACTCGGTGAAAAAGCGAAGGATTATTCTGTTTCATTGGTGTACAAACTGAGAGAAGCAGGCATTTCCAGCGAAATCGATTATGAAAATAAGAAAATGAAAGGCCAGTTTAAAACAGCTGACCGCCTGAATGCCAGATTTATTGCGATTTTGGGAGAAGATGAGCTTGCCCAAAACAAAATCAATGTAAAGGATGCACAGACGGGCGAACAGATTGAAGTGGCACTAGATGAATTTATACATGTGATGAAGGCAAACCAAAAGGGATAAGGAGTGGAATGTATTGTTTGGAAGAACATATTATTGCGGTGATATAACTGAAAAAGCAATTGGCGAATCTGTAACGCTGAAAGGCTGGGTCCAAAAAAGACGGGATCTCGGCGGATTGATTTTTATCGACTTGCGTGACCGTACAGGAATTGTTCAAGTTGTTTTTAACCCTGATGTGTCAAAAGAAGCGCTTGCTATTGCAGAAGGCATCAGAAACGAATACGTGCTTGATGTTCAAGGGAAAGTGGTAGCGCGTGAAGAAGGCACCATTAATGCAAATTTAAAAACAGGCGCCATTGAAATTCACGCTGATGGAGTAACCGTATTAAGTGCTGCAAAGACGCCTCCATTTGCAATTTCTGATCAAGCAGAGGAAGTATCAGAGGACGTTCGTTTAAAACATCGTTACTTAGATTTGCGCAGACCTGCTATGTTTCAGACGATGCAGATGCGGCATAACGTCACGAAGGCTGTCCGCAGCTTTTTAGATGAAAATGGGTTTCTTGATATTGAAACGCCGATTTTAACCAAAAGCACGCCTGAAGGCGCACGTGACTACTTGGTGCCGAGCCGTGTGCACGAAGGTGAGTTCTATGCGCTGCCTCAGTCTCCGCAGCTATTTAAACAGCTTCTGATGGTATCCGGCATTGAACGCTATTATCAGATTGCCCGCTGTTTCCGCGATGAAGACTTGCGTGCGGACCGCCAGCCTGAGTTTACGCAAATCGATATTGAAATGTCCTTTATGAGCCAGGAAGACATCATGTCATTGGCTGAGGAGATGATGGCAAAGATTATGCGTGAAACAAAAGGCGTGGAAATCAAGCTTCCTCTTCCTCGCATGACGTATGACGAAGCAATGAACAAATACGGTTCTGATAAACCTGATACGCGATTTGACATGCTTTTGACAGATGTGTCTGACATTGTGAAGGATACCGAATTTAAAGTGTTCTCATCAGCTGTGGCAAACGGCGGCGTGGTAAAAGCCATCAACGTAAAAGGCGGTGCCGGCGATTACTCCAGAAAAGACATCGATGCTCTTGGCGCTTTTGCTGCTAACTACGGAGCAAAAGGACTTGCCTGGGTGAAAGTGGAGACAGATGGAGTGAAAGGCCCGATTGCTAAATTCTTTGATGAAGAAAAGCAGTCTAAGCTGATCGAAGCGCTTGATGCTGCTGAAGGTGATTTGCTGCTGTTCGGAGCGGATTCATTCGAAGTTGTT
This sequence comes from Bacillus sp. N12A5, assembly GCF_026790125.1. NCBI lineage: Bacteria > Bacillati > Bacillota > Bacilli > Caryophanales > Bacillaceae > Bacillus > Bacillus sp. N12A5. The sequence continues at coordinate 341,169 of NZ_JALAMR010000008.1, forward strand.
GCCGCATCACTCGGCGCCCTGCGCTTAAAGCTTGGGAAAGAACGCGGGCTGATTGACGAGAACCTGTTCAATTTCTTATGGGTCATCGACTGGCCGCTCTTAGAGCATGATCCGGAGGAAGGCCGTTTTTACGCAGCTCACCATCCGTTTACAATGCCAGTCCGTGAAGATCTTGAGCTGATTGAAACAGCGCCTGAAAACATGAAAGCACAAGCCTATGACCTTGTCTTAAACGGCTATGAGCTTGGCGGCGGTTCGATCCGTATTTTCGAAAAGGATATTCAGGAAAAAATGTTTGCGCTTCTTGGCTTCTCACAAGAAGAAGCGGCTGAACAGTTCGGATTCCTGCTGGAAGCATTTGAATACGGCGCTCCACCGCACGGCGGAATCGCGCTCGGCTTAGACCGTCTTGTTATGCTTCTCGCAGGACGTACGAACCTAAGAGATACGATTGCATTCCCGAAAACGGCCAGTGCAAGCTGCCTGATGACAGAAGCGCCAGGGGAAGTAAGCGAAGCCCAGCTTGACGAGCTTCATCTTTCTATCAAGAAAAAAGTTAAGAGCTGAATGAGCAGTTCGATTCTTGAAAATCAAAATCGTCTGTGATATGATTTTGACAAGTTAAATAAAGTCCTGATGTGTTAGTTGTACACCTAGTTTTGACCGAACATTTTTTTGATTTGGGAGCCCGCATTTTTAAATGGCGTACATGCCTCTTTTCATTCGGTAAAGAGGACTTACAAGATTTAAAAGAGGGCACCCACCTGCTGAGAGCGGGTTCAAAACAAAGGAAAGCTGCAACGGCACTATTGGGACTTTATTTTTTGTGCGCAGAAAAACGGCTGTTCCAGTATCAGCCATTTTATAGATGAAACCAGAATACGAATGTGGAGTGAGGTTCTTGTTACACCAGTTTTCACGTAATGAATTAGCTATCGGAAAAGAAGGCCTTGAAACGCTGAAAAACAGCACGGTTGCTGTGCTTGGGGTCGGCGGAGTCGGATCGTTCGCAGCGGAAGCTCTCGCACGGTCAGGCGTTGGCCGCATTTTGCTCGTTGACAAAGATGATGTCGACATTACCAATGTAAACCGCCAGCTTCATGCGCTGCTTTCAACTGTCGGACAGCCGAAAGTTGATTTAATGAAAGCGCGGATCGCAGACATTAACCCAGAGTGTGAAGTGATCGCGTTAAAAATGTTCTATACCGAAGAAACATATGAGCAATTTTTTGACTATGATCTTGACTATGTCATTGATGCGTCAGACACCATCTATTATAAAATTCATTTAATGAAAGAATGTCTAAAACGTGATATTCCGCTTATCTCCAGCATGGGGGCCGCGAATAAAACGGATCCGACACGCTTTCAAATCGCTGATATCTCAAAAACGCACACTGATCCAATTGCGAAGGTCGTTCGTACGAAACTACGCAAAGAGGGCATCAAAAAAGGCGTTCAAGTCATTTTCTCTGACGAAAGCCCGATTGTTATTCGGGAAGATGTCAGAAAAGAAGTGGGGAATGACGAAGCGAAAATCCGTAAAGCAAAAATGCCGCCATCCTCTAATGCTTTTGTGCCGTCAGTGGCCGGTTTGATTATGGGCGGACATGTGGTCATGGATCTATTGAAAGACATTGAAATCAAACGTGTGAAAGATAAATAACGCATAAAAAACAGCCTTGAGTATCATCAAGGCTGTTTTTGTCTTATTTTCTTCTCATTAATTTGTCGTATACCTGCTTTAACGCGGATTCGAACTTGCCCGTTTGCTTCGGCTTGTAATATTGCTTGTTTTTTAAAGGGTCAGGGAGATATTGCTGTTCGACCCATCCGTTGTCGTAATTGTGCGGGTATTTATAGTCGATTCCTCTTCCTAATTCCTGAGCTCCTTTATAATGCGCGTCCTTTAAATGCTTCGGGACATCCCCAATTTTTCCGGCTCTGATATCCGCCAGCGCCTCATCGATTGCCAGAATGGCTGAGTTTGATTTCGGAGAGAGGCAAAGTTCAATGACAGCGTTGGCCAGCGGAATTCGCGCTTCGGGAAAACCGACCCGCTCCGCGGTCTGAACAGCGTGCAGCACCCTCGGGCCGGCTTGCGGGCTTGCTAAGCCGACATCTTCATAGGCAATGACCAGCAGTCTTCTCGCGATGCTTTCCAGATCTCCAGCTTCAATTAATCTTGCCAAATAGTGAAGAGCGGCGTTGGCATCAGAGCCGCGGATCGATTTTTGAAAAGCGGACAAAACATCATAATGCGCGTCACCGTCTTTATCGTGAGAAAAGCTCTTTTTCTGCAAACATTCTTCCGCGGTTTCTAATGTAATGTGAATCACGCCATCGGCTGATTCCTTTGTTGATAAGACGGCCAGCTCAAGCGCATTTAAAGCAGAGCGGACATCCCCCCCGCATCCATGGGCAAAATGCTCCATCGCCTGATCATCAACGGATACAGAATAGGTGCCAAGGCCCCGGTGCTCATCATGAAGAGCCCGTTCCAGAGCCTGTTTAATCAGCTCCGGTGTTAACGGCTCAAGCTCAAAGATCTGTGTCCGGCTTCTGATCGCAGGATTAATGGCATGATACGGATTAGCCGTGGTTGCTCCGATCAAAATGATCATCCCGTTTTCTAAGTAGGGCAAAAGAAAATCTTGTTTCCCTTTATCAAGCCTGTGAACTTCATCCAGAATCAGAATCACCTGGCCGGACATTTTGGCTTCCTGGGCTACGATTTCCATATCTTTTTTATTGTTAATGACAGCATTCAGCTTTCGAAAAGCAATACTTGTTGATCCGGCGATTGCTGTTGCGATTGATGTTTTTCCAATTCCGGGCGGCCCGTACAAAATCATGGATGACAAATGTTTTGCCTGGACCATTCTGCCGATAATTTTATCTTCAGCCACCAGATGCTGCTGGCCGATAATATCCTCTATTTTTGTCGGACGCATCCGATATGCCAATGGCTTCATCATCATCTCTCCTTACATAATTACAGGGTAACGGAAAAACGGACATTAGAAAAGGGGAAAGCCCCGTTTTCCGCCTGCCTCAATGAAAATTAGCTGAAGGTATGTTATAATAACAGTTGGTCTATTAGATAATAAACGGACGAATCATATAGAAATTACCATTATAAATGTGGAAAATCATGAAATAACAGAGGTGTTCATGTTGAAAATATCAACTAAGGGAAGATACGGACTCACCATTATGATCGAGCTTGCAAAAAAACATGGTGAGGGCCCGACTTCATTAAAAAGCATCGCACAGACGAATAATTTGTCCGAGCATTATTTGGAGCAGCTGGTATCGCCGCTCAGAAATGCCGGTTTAGTGAAAAGCATCAGAGGCGCATACGGCGGATATGTATTAGGCAGTGAGCCGGACGCGATAACGGCGGGAGATATTATCCGTGTACTCGAGGGGCCGATCAGTCCTGTTGAAGTGCTGGAAGACGAGGAGCCTGCCAAGCGTGAGCTCTGGATTCGCATCCGGGATGCTGTGAAAGAGGTTTTAGACAGTACAACATTAGAGGATCTTGCCAGCTATACAGACGGAGAGCAAGAAGCTTATATGTTCTATATTTAGATCAGAGGTGTAAACATAATGGAACGGATTTATTTAGATCATGCCGCAACGTCTCCGATGGATGAGCGCGTGCTGGAAAAAATGATTCCGCATTTCTCCGGCAATTTCGGCAATCCATCCAGCATTCATTCATTTGGAAGAGAATCTCGAAAATGGGTGGACGAAGCAAGAGCGCAGATTGCAGCTGAAATCGGAGCGTCAGAGCAGGAGATCATTTTTACAAGCGGGGGAACGGAAGCCGATAACTTGGCTATCATGGGAACCGCGCTTGCAAGAAAAGATATGGGCAGACATATTATCACGACAAAAATTGAGCATCACGCCGTCCTTCACACGTGTGAAAAGCTTGAGGGAGACGGATTTGAAATAACGTACCTGGACGTTGACCAGAATGGCAGAGTCAATGCAAAACAGGTGAAAGAAGCACTGCGTGATGATACAATCCTTGTGACAGTGATGTATGGGAATAATGAAGTCGGAACAGTGCAGCCGATCAATGAAATCGGTGAGCTGTTGAAGGAACACCAGGCTTATTTTCATACGGATGCTGTTCAGGCATTCGGGTTGCTGCCAATTCATGTGAAAAACAGCCATATTGACCTTCTGTCTGTTTCCGGGCACAAGCTCAACGGGCCAAAAGGGACAGGCTTTTTATATGCTAGTAAAGATGTGAAGCTTTCACCGCTTTTATTCGGAGGAGAGCAAGAGAGAAAACGCCGTGCCGGAACGGAAAATGTTCCAGGCATTGTCGGGCTGAAAGAAGCGATCAAGCTGTCAGGTGAAGAACGGGACGAAAAAAACGAGAAGTATCAATCGTTTAAAGCAATCTTTGCCGACACGCTTAGAGATGCAGGTGTGGCATTCGAGATCAATGGGGACAAAGAGCATAGTCTGCCGCATGTTCTGAATCTTTATTTCCCCGGTGTGTCAGTGGAAGCGCTGCTGGTCAATCTTGATATGGCGGGTGTCGCTGTCTCCAGCGGTTCAGCGTGCACGGCTGGTTCAGTCCTGCCGTCACATGTTTTGACTGCCATGTTCGGAGAAGAGAGTGACCGGCTGACGTCCTCGATTCGGATCAGCTTCGGCCTCGGCAATACGGCTGAGCAAGTGAAAACTGCTGCCAAACATGTGGCCGACGTTGTCAAACGGCTGACACAATAAGGCGGCTTAGTAATTGGAGTGAATGAAATGGAAAAACGGCCGGAAGATACAAGGGTCGTCGTCGGCATGTCCGGCGGAGTAGACTCATCTGTGGCGGCCCTGCTGTTAAAAGAACAGGGCTATGATGTAATCGGAATCTTTATGAAAAACTGGGATGATACGGACGAAAACGGTTTTTGCACGGCGACAGAGGATTATGAAGATGTGATCCGCGTCTGCAACCAAATCGGAATTCCGTATTATGCCGTAAACTTTGAAAAGCAATATTATGAGAAGGTATTTCAATACTTCCTTGATGAATATAAAGCAGGCAGAACACCAAACCCGGATGTTCTATGCAACAAAGAAATTAAATTCAAGGCATTTTTGGAGCATGCCCTGTCACTAGGCGCCGACTATTTAGCGACCGGCCACTATGCAAGGGTAGACAGAAGCGGCGGCAAAGTCAGAATGCTGCGCGGCCTTGATGAAAACAAGGATCAAACGTACTTCTTGAATCAGCTGACGGAAGATACGCTAAGCAAAGTCATGTTCCCGATCGGCGAGCTTCAAAAAAGCCGAGTACGTGAGATTGCCAAAGAAGCGGATCTTGCAACGGCGACGAAAAAAGACAGTACGGGCATCTGTTTTATCGGCGAACGCAACTTCAAAACGTTTCTTAGCCAATATCTCCCTGCACAGCCGGGCGATATGATGACGATGGACGGCGAAGTAAAAGGACGCCACGACGGGTTAATGTACTACACGATCGGACAGCGTCACGGCCTTGGCATCGGCGGAAGCGGCGAGCCGTGGTTTGCGGTGGGGAAAGATCTTGAAAAGAACATTCTCTATGTGGATCAAGGGTTCCATAACCCGCTTCTTTATTCCGACAAAATTACAGCTACGAATATCAGCTGGGTTCGTTCGGATATCATGAAGGGCAAAGAGATTTCCTGCACGGCTAAATTCCGTTACCGCCAAGAAGACCATAAAGTAACGGTGCGCATGACAGGTGAAGGCGAAGCGGAAGTCATCTTTGATGAACAAGTCCGCGCCGTGACACCGGGACAAGCCGTTGTTTTCTATAATGGCGAAGAATGCCTTGGCGGCGGAACAATTGATGATGTGTACAAAGACGGAACAAAATTGTGGTACGTATAAAAGATGAAAAACCTCAACACTGAGTTGGGGTTTTTTAATGAAAGGAAGATAGTCGGTGGATTATAATCAACTCGGTATAGAGGCGATGCAAAAAGGTGATTACGAGAAAGCGGCAGAGGCATTTACAAAAGCGATTGAAGAAAATAAAGAAGACGCCATTCCATATATCAATTTTGCCAACCTGCTTTCATCTATAAACGAGCTGGAACGGGCTTTAGCGTTTTATGATAAAGCGCTTGAATTAGACAGCAGCGCCGCCACTGCTTATTATGGAGCAGGAAATGTCTATGTCGTAAAAGAAATGTACAAAGAAGCGAAAGACATGTTTGAAAAAGCGCTTCGTGCCGGGATGGAAAACGGCGACCTGTTTTATATGCTCGGAACGGTTCTGGTCAAGCTCGAACAGCCTAAGCTTGCACTGCCATATTTACAAAGAGCGGTCGAACTGAATGAGAACGATACAGAAGCACGCTTTCAATTTGGGATGTGCTTAGCGAACGAGGGCATGCTGGACGAAGCACTCAGCCAATTTGCAGCTGTAACAGAACAAGAACCGGGCCACGCTGATGCATTTTATAATGCCGGTGTCGCTTATGCTTATAAAGAAAACCGAGAAAAAGCGCTGGAAATGCTGAACAAGGCGATCGACATTCAGCCGGATCATATGCTGGCGCTTCATGCTAAAAAACTGATCGACCCATCATAACAGGCACAGGAGGAGGGACAGCTCGTGCAGCAGCATCCGGATCAGCTTAAACTGGAGGAAGAGCCCTATTTAAAAGGGACAGTCAACACAGTCATCTATCATAATGACGCCAATTTATATACGGTTCTGAAAGTGAAAGTCACAGAGACCTCCGAAGCCATTGAAGATAAAGCCGTATCCGTGACGGGCTACTTCCCTGCGCTTCAAGAAGAAGAGACCTACACGTTTTACGGAAAGATCGTAACCCACCCGAAATTCGGGCTCCAATTTCAAGCGGAGCATTTCAAAAAAGAGATACCGACGACTAAGGAAGGCATTATTCAATATTTATCGAGTGATTTATTCGAGGGAATCGGCAAAAAAACAGCTGAAGAAATTGTCAAAAAGCTGGGTGACAATGCCATTAATAAAATATTGGCTGACGCTTCAGTCCTTTATGATGTTCCGAGGCTCTCAAAAAAGAAAGCTGATACGTTAGCCGGCGCCTTGCAGCGGCATCAGGGACTGGAACAAATCATGATTTCCCTAAATCAGTTTGGCTTTGGCCCGCAGCTGTCTATGAAAATTTATCAAGCCTATGAATCCGAAACCCTTGAAAAGATCCAGGAAAACCCTTATCAGCTTGTAAAGGATGTAGAAGGCATCGGGTTTGGAAAAGCGGATGAGCTGGGCAGCAGAATGGGGCTTTCGGGTAATCATCCTGAGCGCGTAAAAGCCGCCATTTTGTACACGCTTGAAACGACTTGTCTGTCAGAAGGGCATACGTACATAGAAACGGAGCAGTTGATTATTGACACCCAATCACTGTTGAACCAGTCAGCAAGGGAAGGGCAGCGCATCACAGAAATGGATGCCGCTAACGCAATTATTGCTCTTGGAGAAAATAAAGACATTGTCATAGAGGATGGACGCTGTTATTTTCCATCGCTGTTTTACGCAGAACAAAACGTGGCAAAGCGGGTGAAACATATCGCTAGCCAAACCGAATACGACGACCAGTTTCCTGAATCAGAATTTCTGCTCGCTTTAGGGGAGCTGGAAGAACGGATGAACGTTCAATATGCCCCCAGCCAGAAGGAAGCGATTCAAAAAGCTCTTTCCTCACCGATGCTCCTTTTAACTGGGGGGCCGGGAACGGGGAAAACGACGGTAATCAGAGGAATTGTTGAACTGTACGGAGAGCTTCATGGTGTGTCACTCGACCCGTCAGCTTATAAAAAGGATGAAGCTTTTCCAGTTGTATTGGCAGCACCGACAGGAAGAGCGGCGAAACGAATGAGTGAATCAACGGGGCTTCCGGCAGTTACGATTCACAGGCTCCTTGGCTGGAACGGCGCTGAAGGGTTTACCCATACAGAGGATCAGCCGATCGAAGGGAAGCTGTTAATAATCGATGAAGCCAGTATGCTTGATATATGGCTTGCGAACCATTTGTTCAAAGCGATTCCTGATCATATTCAAATTATCATCGTCGGTGACGAAGATCAGCTGCCTTCTGTCGGTCCGGGCCAAGTGCTGAGAGACCTTTTGGCATCCCAGGTGATTCCGACTGTGAGACTGACAGATATCTACCGGCAGGCAGAGGGGTCATCAATCGTCGAGCTTGCCCACCAAATGAAAAATGGCTTGCTGCCGAACAATTTGACTGCACCGACGAAGGACCGTTCCTTTATTCGCTGTGGAGGCTCACAAATTAAAGAAGTAGTTGAGAAGGTTGTCGCCAATGCATTGAAAAAAGGCTATACGGCAAAGGACATTCAGGTCCTCGCCCCGATGTACAGAGGAAAAGCCGGGATCAATGAACTGAATGTGATGCTTCAGGACATTTTGAATCCTCCTAAAGAAAAGCGGAGAGAAATCAAGTTCGGGGATGTTGTCTACAGAACCGGAGACAAAATTTTGCAGCTCGTCAATCAGCCGGAAAACAATGTGTTCAACGGAGATATTGGCGAAATCACGTCAATATTTTATGCGAAGGAAAACACAGAAAAAGAAGACATGGCCGTCGTTTCTTTTGACGGCAACGAAATGACGTTTACGAAAAAAGATTTTAACCAGTTTACCCATGCGTATTGCTGCTCTATTCATAAATCGCAGGGAAGTGAATTTCCGATTGTGGTTTTGCCCGTTGTGAAAGGCTACTATAGAATGCTCAGAAGAAACCTTCTTTATACCGCGATTACGAGAGCAAAGAAATTTCTCATTTTATGCGGAGAAGAGGAGGCGCTGGAGTGGGGCGTAAAGAATAATGATGCAACTGTCAGACAGACTTCTTTGAAAAACAGGCTATCAATGCAGGTTGAGGAAATGGATGCAGAGCTTGAAGCTTTGCAAAAAGAGCTCCCATTCAGCGTACTCGATGCCAATATTGGCATGGAAGGCATAACACCATTCGATTTTATGAAGGAAGAACAAAGGCTCCCGTGACAGCGGGGGTCTTTTATTTGCGGTGGAAGTGATTTCATCGTATGAGTCAAGGGCGCAAAGCAAAACCTAAGCCTGTTCAACAAAAGGTGGTTGATCACACTTTGAGAACATGCCATGAGGTAGAAGGATTCCCAGTATACTCAGAACGAACTTCTTGTTATCTAGGGACAATTTCTGATATTTGTTTTTCTCTGCAGGGAGATTGTCTCGGGTTTATTCTTGCACAAAAACGGTTTTTGCATCATCATCATGCGCTATTGCGGGCGTGTGATATCTCTTCCATTCTTGATGACCGCATAATGGCCTCGGTCAGTTCAGAACAGCTTCTGCCTCTTCCGAAATTATGCTTCACATACGAACAGATGAAAATGAAGCTTGTGAAATCGCAAGAGGGAGATATATTGGGGATGCTGGAAGATGTATACTTTTGTTTGGACAGGGGCATAATCGTAGCATATGAACTCTCGGACGGTTTCTTTTCTGACCTGGCGGGAAGCAAGCGCCAGATCCAAAGAGCGGATTCGCTTGTCGAGGTGCGGAAAGACGAGATCGTTCTGAACGGATAGAGGTGTGAAATATGCTTATATGCCCGAACTGCAAAAGTAAGGATATCGGGAAAATCGGCGTGAACCAATATTATTGCTGGGGCTGTTTTATTGAGCTGACAGTGGCGAAAGGGAAGATTGCAACTCATCAAGTGGAAGAAGACGGAACGTTAAGCAGCTTGGATGATTTGTTTTCTGAGGATGAACGCAGCATCAATTTTTAACCATGAAAGGAGATGCGCAGGATGAATCGGACGATGACTTCTCTTTTGGCATTGGGAGCTGGGGCTCTCGTGTACAGAATGGCGACTCAATCCGACATGCTGAATAATCGAAGCATGAAGCGAATGAGAAAAAGAATAACAAAAATGTTTTAATGCGAAAAAAGGATACTCTCCAGAGAGTATCCTTTTCTATGTTTGCCGTGCCTCCAGGCGCCTTGCTGCGAGTGAAAGGCTGTAATTGACTGCAAAATACATGAGTGCCGCAAATAAAAAGATCGGAAAAAAATAACTGCCGTCTGCGCTTTGGCCGTTTATAATCTGCGCGTTGTGAATCAGTTCGGGCAGGGCGATCACAACAGCGAGCGATGTATCTTTTAATAAAGAAATGAATTGGCTTACGATGGGAGGAACCATGCGGCGAAGCGCTTGCGGCATGATGATTAGGAACAGGGCTTGTGTATAGCTCAGCCCGGAGGAGCGCGCCGCTTCAATTTGTCCTTTGTCAATTGATTTCAGCCCGCTCCGGATAATTTCAGATAGCATGGCGGACTCGAAAATCGTTAATGCTGTAATTGCTGCAGCCGTAATTTCAAGCTTAATCCCGATTTCCGGAAGGGCAAAAAACGTAAAGAAAATAATTAATAGCAAGGGGAGGTTTCTGATCGTTTCAACGAGAACCGCAATCAATTGAGAAAGAACGGGAACTTTCGCATAACGCAGGGTGCCTGCGATTAAACCGAAGAAAAAGCTCAGAATGATGGAGATGAAAGCAACGTACAGAGTGACGAGAAAGCCATCCCATAAAAACATTAAATGCTCTTGCGAATAAGCTCCGATGAAATCCAAAATAACTCACTCCTTATCAATAGCTTCTTTCCAGCCGTTTTTCCAAATAGTTAACACCGATGCTAAGCGGTATGGTCAGCACTAAGTAAAAAAGCGCCACATAAATATAAACATCAAATACAACGAGTGTACTCGACGAGACCAAATCGGCCTGATACATAAGGTCCAACCCGGCCACAACCCCAAGAATCGAAGAGTTTTTGACTAAGTTTAAAAATTGATTGCCCAAGGGCGGAATGACGATTTTGATTGCCTGCGGCAAAATGATGTGGAGCATGGCCTGGCTGTAGGTAAAGCCTGACGATCGCGCCGCTTCCATCTGTCCTTTTGAGACAGACTGGATGCCCGCTCTGATGGCTTCAGCTATAAACGCTGAGGTATAAATGGTGAGGGCAACCGTTCCCGCTTGAAAACCGTCAAGCCTCAGCCCTGCGTTTGGAAGGCCGAAATAGAATACAAAGGTAATTAAAAGAAGGGGGATGTTGCGGATAAATTCCACATATGCGGTCCCGAGCCATTGCAGCGGCTTAAAGACTGTAATTCTCATAACCGCCACCACAACGCCGAGAACAAAACTGCCGGCCAGCGCGATGACACTAGCGAGCAGGGTATGGTAAAAACCGTCCATATACATATCGAAGTTATCGAAAAGAATTGACACATTCATCGCCTATTCACTCCTTATCAAATCGGGATGAGCATCACCTGCTCATCCCGGGATGGTCGTTATTCAGCTGGGTCTTCTTTAATCCATTTTTTATAAATATCATCATATCTGCCATCCGACTTCATCTTTTTGAGTGAAGCGTTAATTTCTTTCGTGAGAGCAGATTGGCCTTTTTTTACAGCGATCCCGTAAGGCTCATCTGTAAAAGTCTCTCCTGTTAATTGATAATTTTTATTTTCATCAGCCATCCCGTATAAAATCGCATTATCCGTCGTGAGGGCATCGCCTTGCCCTGATTTGAGCGCCGTAAAGGCTTCTGCGTAGTTTTCAAATTCTAAAACAGATGCATCAGGCGCCTTTTCACGGATGTTTTGAGAGGAGGTTGAGCCTTTTACTGCAAGAACTTTTGAGCCTTTGCCAAGATCCTTAACACTCTTGATGTTGCTGCCTTTTTTTACGAGAAGCGATTGCCCAGCCTCGAAATACACATCAGAAAAGTCAACTTCCTTTTTTCTTTCTTCAGTGATCGTCATTGTGGCGACAATAGCATCGATATCCCCGTTTTGCAGCATAGGAATCCTAGTTTTTGAGGTGACCTCTTTAAATTCAGCTTTTTTTTCGTCACCTAAAATGTCTTTAGCGATTTGTTTGGCAATATCAATATCAAAACCCTCAATCTCACCTGTGCTCGGATTTTTAAGGCCGAACAGTCTGGTGTCCGTTTTGACGCCGAATACTATTTTGTCATTGTCTTTAATGGCGGCTAGCGTATCTTTTTTGCTCTCCTTTGAGACTTCTCCATTTGACCCTTTGCTGCCGCAAGCGGCAAGCAAGATGACAGTCAATAAAGAAATGAATGCTAAAGATAAAATCTTTTTCATACAAGCTCCCCCATTTCTGTTTTAATGATTTAATATACGGCTTAAGAATAAGCGGGCCCGTTCTTCCTTCGGATTCGCGTAAAACTCAGCCGGCACTGCTTCTTCTAAAATTTTTCCTCCGTCAATGAAGACAATTCGGTCGGCGACTTCTTTGGCAAACCCCATTTCGTGCGTCACAACAACCATTGTCATGCCTTCTTTGGCTAGTTTCTTCATGACATCAAGCACCTCGCCGATCATTTCGGGATCAAGTGCTGATGTCGGCTCGTCAAACAGCATGACCTCCGGCTTCATCGCAAGCCCTCTTGCGATGGCTACACGCTGCTGCTGCCCGCCTGAAAGCTGGGAAGGGTAAGCGTCAGCCTTGTCTGGGATGCCGACTTTTTCTAGATAGTAATGCGCTGTTTCCTTTGCTTGTTCAGGTGATTGTCTGAGTACTTTTACCGGAGCCAGCATGATATTCTGCAGCACTGTTTTATGCGGATATAAATGAAAGTGCTGAAACACCATCCCGATATTCCGCCGCACTTTATTGATGTCAGTTTTTCTGTCGTTAATGACAGTGCCGTTGACTGTGAGCGTGCCCTCATTGATCGTTTCAAGCCTGTTGATGCATCTGAGCAATGTGCTTTTACCGGAACCGGATGGGCCGATGATAACAACGACTTCGCCTTTTTCGATTTGAAGATTAATTTGTTTTAATACATGAAAATCTCCGTAATGCTTGTTTACATTTTGAAATGTGATCATCGCAATCCTCCTATCAGAACTTCGAACAAGGTGTGTGAAATGGAAATAAAACAAATTTAAAACTTAAATGGTCAAACTTTTCTGAAATCTTAACATGAAAAAATGTCCATGACTTCTGGCCGACTAAAGAAACAGAAAGAATAATTCCTTGTAAACCTCAAAAGATATAGAAGAGGTGAAAGCAGATGCTTCAAAAACCGGTGCAGCTTTTATTATGGGTGGCCATTTGTTTGCTGGTTCTGTTAACAGTCTATGTCTTTTTTATGCTTGATATGTTATGGTCACCCTTTTGGCTCGTAATAAAAACGATCTTTATTCCCTTGATTATTTCCATTTTTATTTCTTATTTATTACTTCCGGTCACAGAATGGCTGCATGGCAAAGGGTTACCGAGGACTTTGAGCATCTTGGTGATTTATGTTCTTTTTTTTGGCGGACTTGGATGGGCGCTGTATAAAGGCGTGCCTGTTTTAATCGTGCAGCTGACGGATTTATCAGAAAATATACCTATGTTTGCCGAAACGTATAACGGGCTCCTTCTTCATGTGCATAACCATACGGATGACTGGCCTGACGGCATGCATCATCGTATAGATAAAATGATCCGCCAGACGGAGGCGTTTTTTGCGGGAACAATCGAGGGCGCGATCAGCGGAATCCGCAGCGTGCTTGATTATTTCTTAATTGCGGCAACAATCCCTTTTCTGGTGTTTTACATGGTAAAGGATATTGAATTGATGAAAAAAACGGTCTGGTACTTGACTCCGAAGTCGTGGAGAAAGCGGGGCAGCGCCTTTTTGCGCGATGTGGATGACTCTCTTGGAGATTACGTCCGCGGGCAGCTTCTGGTCTGCTTGATTCTCGGTGTGATCGCAGGTATTACATTCTGGATATTTGGGCTCCCGTATCCGCTGATTTTAGGCCTTATTTCCGGGATCACGAATGTTATCCCGTATTTTGGTCCTTTCATTGGAGCTGTTCCTGCGCTGTTAATCGCAATGACGATCTCAGTGAAGGCGGTTCTCGTTGTGGTCATTACAGTGTTTATTCTGCAGTTTATGGAAGGAAATATCCTCAGCCCGTTCATTGTCGGCAGAAGCCTTAAAATGCACCCTGTCGTGATCATGCTTGCGCTCCTTGCCGGAGGAGAGCTTGCGGGAATCGTCGGAATGATTCTGGCTGTTCCAGCGACGGCTGTTTTAAAAGTGATGATGATCCATTTTTTGCAGATGAGGACGGAGCATTGACATTGGCGTGCCGCTTGTCTATAATTTCTCGTAGAATACATACGAATCTCGAGTGACGGATCTGAGTACGCCGAAGCCCTGTTAAAGAGAGAAGCTCCGTAAGCTGAAAGGAGCTTTATCAGAAGATCGGAGGAAGCTAATCCTGAGTGCAGTTAATCACTGCCGCACATCCTGCGTTACAGGGTAAAAGGTGACGGGCGAATGATAATGCCCGTAATCAGGGTGGTACCGCGAGACAGCTCTCGTCCCTGTGTAAACGTGTGGTTTGCATAGGGGGAGGGCTTTTTTGCTGTCACTGAAGAGAATTTCGATTTTTATAGAGGAGGAAATACAATGAAACACTTAACTTCTGCGGAAGTGCGTCAAATGTTTTTGGATTTCTTTAAAGAAAAAGGACATGCGGTAGAGCCGAGCGCGTCATTAGTGCCTCATGAGGATCCTTCACTGCTTTGGATCAACAGCGGTGTTGCGACGCTGAAAAAATATTTTGACGGCCGTGTCGTTCCGGAAAATCCAAGAATCGCAAACGCTCAAAAAGCGATCAGAACAAACGATATAGAAAATGTAGGTAAAACTGCGCGCCACCATACTTTTTTTGAAATGCTCGGGAACTTTTCCATCGGCGATTATTTTAAAGAAGAAGCCATTACATGGGCTTGGGAGTTTTTAACGAGTGACAAGTGGATCGGTTTCGACAAAGAGCTTCTCTCTGTTACGGTTCACCCTGAAGATGAAGAGGCGTATGAGTTTTGGGCGAAAAAAATCGGCATTCCAGAAGAAAGAATTATCCGTTTGGAAGGGAACTTCTGGGACATCGGCGAGGGGCCGAGCGGACCGAACACGGAGATCTTCTACGACCGCGGTGAGGCATATGGCAATGACCCAGAAGATCCGGAGCTTTACCCAGGCGGAGAAAACGACCGTTACTTAGAAGTATGGAACCTTGTGTTCTCTGAGTTCAATCATAACCCTGACGGCACGTACACGCCGCTTCCGAAGAAAAACATTGATACGGGCATGGGACTTGAAAGAATGGTATCTGTCATCCAGAATGTTCCGACAAACTTTGATACCGATTTGTTTGTTCCGATCATCAAAGCAACAGAAACGATTTCTGGTCAAACATACGGCAAAGACAATGTGAAAGACACTGCGTTTAAAGTAATTGCCGACCACATCAGAACGGTTGCCTTTGCTGTCAGTGACGGGGCGCTTCCGTCAAATGAAGGCCGCGGCTATGTATTAAGACGCTTATTGCGCCGGGCCGTGCGCTATGCCAAAACGATCGACATCCACCGTCCGTTTATGTACGATTTAGTGCCGGTTGTCGCTGAAATCATGGCTGATTTCTATCCAGAAGTGAAAGAGAAAGCGGATTTCATCGCGAAAGTCATTAAAACAGAGGAAGAGCGCTTCCACGAAACACTTAATGAAGGGCTTGCGATCCTGTCAGAAATGATCAAAAAAGAAAAAGACAAGGGCAGCAGCGTGATTTCAGGTGCCGATGTGTTTAAGCTGTACGACACGTATGGATTCCCGGTTGAGCTGACTGAAGAATACGCAGAAGACGAGAACATGACGGTTGACCATAAAGGCTTTGAAGAAGAAATGAACCAGCAGCGTGAACGGGCTAGAAACGCCCGCCAAGACGTCGGCAGCATGCAGGTGCAGGGCGGCGCATTGCGCGATGTGACCGATGAAAGCACATTTGTCGGCTACTCTCAAACAAAAGATGATGCCAATATTATTGTGCTTCTTCAGGACGGCCAATTAATCGAAGAGGCTCATGAAGGAGAAAGCGTTCAAATCATTCTTGATGAAACGCCGTTCTATGCAGAGAGCGGCGGCCAAATTGGCGACAAAGGCTATCTTCGCAGCGAACAGGCAGTGGTGAGAGTTAAAGATGTACAAAAAGCGCCGAACGGCCAGCATGTGCACGAAGGTGTTGTGGAGAGCGGCACTGTTCAAAAAGGCCTGCATGTTACGGCTGAAGTTGAAGACCATATGAGAAGCGGCGTCATTAAAAACCATACGGCAACACATTTATTGCATCAGGCACTTAAAGATGTTCTTGGAACTCATGTCAATCAGGCAGGGTCTCTAGTAACGGAAAACCGTCTTCGTTTTGACTTCTCACATTTTGGCCAAGTGACAAAAGAAGAGCTCGAACAAATTGAGAAAATCGTAAACGAAAAGATCTGGGCGAGCATTCCGGTCAGCATTGATTTGAAACCGATCGCTGAAGCAAAAGAAATGGGCGCAATGGCTCTGTTCGGCGAAAAATACGGCGATATTGTCCGGGTCGTTCAAGTCGGAGATTACAGTTTAGAGCTGTGCGGGGGCTGCCATGTCAGAAACACAGCAGAAATCGGCCTGTTTAAAATCGTTTCTGAATCTGGAATCGGAGCAGGCACAAGACGGATTGAAGCTGTCACAGGACAAGGCGCTTACATCGAAATGAACAGCCAGATCTCAGTACTGAAGCAGGCAGCTGACGAGCTGAAAACAAATATTAAAGAAGTGCCGAAACGAGTTGCGGCTCTTCAGTCTGAACTGAAGGAAGCGCAAAGAGAAAATGAATCTCTTCTTGCGAAACTCGGCAACGTTGAAGCAGGAGCGATCCTGTCAAAAGTAAAAGAAGTTGACGGCGTGAGTGTCCTTGCGGAAAAGGTAAATGCGAAAGACATGAACCATCTCCGCACAATGGTTGATGAACTGAAAGCAAAGCTTGGCTCTGCGGTGATCGTGCTTGGTGCGGTACAAAACGATAAAGTCAATATCTCTGCCGGAGTCACAAAGGATCTCATTGAGAAAGGCCTGCATGCCGGCAAGCTGGTCAAACAAGCTGCGGAAGTTTGCGGCGGAGGCGGCGGAGGCCGTCCGGATATGGCGCAGGCAGGCGGCAAACAGCCGGAAAAATTAGAAGAAGCTTTGGCTTCTGTAGAAGATTGGGTGAAATCCGTTTTATAATTTGCCCATGTAGTGTAGAATGATGGTAAGATAAGGACCCCAGGCTGAACTTTGCCTGCGAATTTGGGAAAGAGGTGCAAAACGGTGAGCTCGTTTGATAAAACGATGAAATTTAATTTCTCCGATGATTCTGCTGAGACTAACGTAAATGAGGTGCTGATTACAGTGTATGACGCGCTTCAGGAAAAGGGCTACAATCCAATCAATCAGATTGTCGGATACTTGCTGTCAGGTGATCCCGCTTATATTCCTAGGCATCGTGACGCTCGCAATTTAATTCGCAAACTTGAAAGAGACGAATTAATCGAGGAATTGGTGAAGTCTTATTTAGAACAGCATAAAGAGGCGTAAATATAGAATGAGAATATTAGGGCTCGATTTAGGAACCAAAACACTCGGTGTTGCTCTGAGCGATGAAATGGGCTGGACTGCTCAAGGCATTGAGACCATAAAGATAAATGAAGCAGAAGGCGATTATGGTTTATCCCGTTTATCTGAACTGATAAAGGACTATACTATAGATAAAATCGTGCTCGGCTTTCCTAAGAACATGAACGGAACAGTCGGCCCGAGAGGCGAAGCCAGCCAAACATTTGCTAAAGTGCTTGAAACAACGTACAATGTTCCTGTTGTGCTGTGGGACGAGCGTCTTACCACAATGGCGGCTGAAAAAATGCTGATTGCAGCTGACGTCAGCAGGCAAAAACGAAAAAAAGTCATTGATAAAATGGCGGCTGTTATGATTTTACAAGGATATCTTGACAGCTTAAATTAAAGCCAGAGGTGAAGAAAATGGAACACGGCGAAAAAAATATTACAATTGTTGACGATCAAGGAAATGAACAGCTTTGTGAAGTGCTGTTTACATTTGAAAACGAAGAGTTTGGCAAGTCTTATGTCTTGTACTACCCGATCGAATCAAAAGATGACGAAGAAGTAGAAATTCTTGCTTCCAGCTTCACGCCAAACGAAGACGGTGAAAACGGTGAGCTATTCCCTATTGAAACTGACGAAGAATGGGATATGATCGAAGAAACACTAAACACGTTCTTAGCGGATGAAGACGAAGAATAAAAACACCGCGCCAAAGCCGGAGCTATAATGCTCCGGCTTTTTTTCTGCTGTGTAAAGGCCTCTATGACCCTTTTTTTGTAATAAATTGCCGAAATACAATGAATCATGTAGTATAAGAGCTGATGGGAGGAGACCTAATGTATATCAATCAGCAAAAAAAATCATTTTTCAATAAAAAAAGAATCATACTGTCTTCCATTCTTGTGCTGCTTCTCATCATTGGCGGAGCATTTTTATATGGAAAATCATTACTTGAACCAGTTGAGGAAAACAGTAAAACGACAGTTAACATTAACATTCCGAGCGGATCGTCTGTTTCGGCCATCGCCTCGATATTGAAGAAAAACGATGTCATAAAAAGCGAGAAGGCATTTCAGTATTATGTGAAATATAAAGGTGCTACCGGGTTTCAGGCGGGATTCTATCACCTGAATAAAGGAATGGACTTGGATGCCATTATTCATAAGCTGACAAGCGGGGCTACAGGCTACGCCTTTCAAATTACGGTGACCGAGGGAGCGCAATTGACACAAATCGCGGCTGCTATTGCTGATGAAACGAAATACTCTAAAAAGCAAGTCATAGCGAAACTGGACGATGAAACATTTATCGATCAGCTGAAGAAAGAGTTCCCGGACACTATTACAAATGATGTTTTCAATAAAAACATTAAGCATCCGCTGGAAGGGTACCTGTTCCCGGCCACATACCCTTTTAATGATCCGGACGCGTCACTTGAAGACATTATTACTGCAATGATCAAACAGACAAATTCTCATGTGGAAACTTACAAAGCAGAAATGAAGAAAAATAAACTTTCTGTGCATAAGCTGCTGACAATGGCTTCTTTGATTGAAGAAGAAGCGACTGAAAAAGTCGACCGCCATAAAATCGCGAGCGTCTTTTATAACCGCCTGAAGAAGAAAATGCCGCTTCAAACAGATCCGACCGTGCTGTACGCGGCAGGCAAACATAAAGATCGGGTTCTTTATAAGGACCTGGAAATTGATTCACCGTACAATACGTATAAAAACACGGGTCTGACGCCAGGGCCGATTGCCAATGCCGGCATGTCGTCATGGGAAGCAGCGCTGCATCCGGATAAAACGGACTATCTGTACTTCTTGGCCAAATCAAATGGTGAGGTCGTATTTACAAAAACGTTAAAAGAGCATAATAAAGCAAAAGAAAAATACATTTCCTCAAAAAGCGAGAAATAAAAGGAGAGCAAAAAGCTCTCCTTTTATTCGCTTTCCGCAAGGTTTTATGATAAAATATATCGGGTTGTTTACCGATGTATCATGATGTATTCAGAGAGTGTCCCTATGCAAAAGACTGGGGCACTCCTTTTTAGAACGGGAGGCTGTTTGTTGTGACTGACCGGTATGAACAAATAAATGACTATATAGAAGCATTATTGAAGCCTCGGCCGGAAAACGTGAAGAAGCTTGAAGCATATGCCGAAGAACATCATGTCCCAATCATGGAAAAAGCGGGCATGGAGGTGCTGCTTCAAATTTTGTCTGTGAAGCAGCCGAAAAAAATACTAGAAATCGGAACGGCCATTGGTTATTCCGCCATTCGAATGGCGCTGGAGCTGCCGTCTGCTGAAATATATACAATTGAACGCAATGAGAAACGGCATGAGGAAGCGGTAAACAATATCAAGGAGTTTCAGCTTGATGACCGGATTCATGTTTTTTACGGAGACGCGGTTGAATTAGCCGACGCCGTTCATGTAACCGCGCCTTATGATGTCATTTTTATTGACGCTGCAAAAGGTCAGTATCAAAACTTTTTTCATTTATATGAACCGATGCTTTCACCGGACGGGGTGATTTTAACAGACAATGTGCTGTTTAAAGGTCTGGTGGCAGAGGATTACAGCAAAATAGAACCGAAAAGAAGGCGCAGACTGGTAACGAAAATTGATGAATATAATCATTGGCTGATGAATCATCCGGATTATCAAACTGCGATTATTCCTGTCGGGGACGGACTTGCGATTAGTAAAAAGAAGAGGTGAACGTCATGAAAAAACCAGAGCTCTTAGTGACGCCGACGAGCACAGCGGACATTTTGCCGCTGATACAGGCGGGGGCAACTGCGTTTTTAGTTGGGGAACAGAGATACGGCTTGAGATTAGCCGGAGAATTTTCTCGTGAAGATGTAACAAAAGCTGTAGAGATCGCTCACAAAGAAGGGGCGAAAGTATACGCTGCCGTTAATGCAATTTTCCATAACGATAAAGTGGGTGAACTTGGCGAATATCTGGCTTTTTTAGCGGAAACCGGTGTCGATGCAGCGGTATTCGGCGATCCTGCCGTGCTTATGGCTGCCCGTGAATCTGCGCCTGACCTGAAGCTTCATTGGAGCACAGAAACGACAGGCACCAACTACTATACATGCAACTACTGGGGACGCAAAGGCGCTGCGCGTTCTGTGCTTGCCAGAGAGTTAAACATGGACAGCATTGTGGAGATTAAAGAAAACGCTGAAGTCGAAATTGAAATCCAGGTGCATGGAATGACGTGCATGTTCCAGTCGAAGCGTTCTTTGATTGGAAACTATTTTGAATACCAAGGCAAAGTGATGGATATTGAAAGAAAGAAAAAAGAATCAGGCATGTTCTTGCACGATAAAGAGCGTGATAATAAATATCCGATTTTCGAAGATGAAAACGGCACGCACATTATGAGCCCGAACGACGTGTGCATCATTGATGAGCTAGAAGAATTAATAGATGCAGGCATTGATTCCTTCAAAATCGACGGTGTCCTGAAATCGTCTGAATACTTAATAGAAGTCACCAAAATGTACAGAGAAGCAATAGATCTGTGTGCGGAAAACCGTGACGAATATGAAGCGAAAAAAGAAGACTGGATTGAACGCATTGAAAGCATCCAGCCAGTAAACAGAAAAATCGATACCGGCTTCTTCTTCAAAGAAACGGTTTATTAATTATAAGGAGGTTAAGCTATGACTGCCGTAAATGATAAAATATCCACAATCGTCAATGGAAAGCGTGTGATTACGAAAAAGCCGGAGCTTCTTGCACCTGCGGGTAATCTTGAAAAGCTGAAAATTGCTGTTCATTACGGAGCGGACGCAGTCTTTATCGGAGGACAGGAATACGGGCTGCGCTCGAATGCCGATAACTTTACGATCGAAGAAATTGCAGAAGGCGTTGAATTCGCAAAGAAATATGGCGCGAAGATCTACGTAACAACCAATATTTTCGCTCATAATGAAAACATGGACGGGCTTGAAGACTATTTAAAAGCGCTAGGAGACGCCAACGTTGCGGGCATCATTGTGGCGGATCCGCTTATTATCGAAACATGCCGCAGAGTGGCGCCAAATGTTGAGGTTCACTTGAGCACGCAGCAGTCTCTTTCAAACTGGAAGGCTGTCCAGTTCTGGAAGGAAGAAGGCCTTGACCGCGTCGTGCTGGCACGTGAAACAAGTGCGCTTGAAATCAGAGAAATGAAAGAAAAGGTAGATATCGAAATCGAATCCTTTATTCACGGCGCGATGTGTATCGCATATTCCGGCCGCTGTGTCCTGAGCAATCACATGACGGCGAGGGATTCCAACCGAGGAGGCTGCTGCCAGTCATGCCGCTGGGATTATGACCTCTATCAAACAGACGGTGCCAATGCCGTTGCTCTTTATGGTGAAGAAGATGCGCCATTTGCAATGAGCCCGAAAGACTTGAAGCTGATTGAATCCATTCCGAAAATGATCGAAATGGGCATCGACAGCTTAAAGATTGAAGGACGCATGAAATCCATTCACTATGTAGCAACAGTTGTCAGTGTATACCGCAAAGTAATTGACGCTTATTGCGCTGATCCGGATAACTTTGTGATTCAAAAAGAATGGCTTGAAGAGCTTGATAAGTGCGCCAACCGGGACACTGCGACAGCTTTCTTTGAAGGAATCCCAGGCTATGAAGAGCAAATGTTCGGCGAGCACGCGAAAAAAACGACATTTGATTTTGTCGGCTTAGTGCTGAATTATGATGAAGACACACAAATGGTCACGCTTCAGCAGCGCAATTTCTTCAAAAAAGGCGACGAAGTCGAATTTTTCGGTCCGGAAATCGAAAACTTTACACATACGATTGAAACCATTTGGGACGAAGACGGAAATGAGCTAGATGCTGCCCGCCATCCCCTGCAAATTGTCAAATTCAAACTAGACAAAAAGATTTATCCGAGCAACATGATGAGAAAGGGGAAGTAACAGCCCATGGGTAAGAATCCAGTAGTCATTGGAATCGCAGGAGGTTCCGGTTCAGGAAAAACGAGTGTCACACGGTCAATTTATGAACAATTTAAAGGACACTCAATTTTAATGATCCAGCAGGACCTTTATTATAAAGACCAAAGCCATCTTCCATTTGAAGAAAGGCTGAACACAAACTATGATCATCCGCTTGCGTTTGATAATGACTATTTAATCGAGCATATTCAGGATCTATTGAATTACCGCCCGATTGAAAAGCCGATTTACGATTATAAGCTTCACACAAGATCAGAAGAAACAGTTCACGTAGAGCCAAAGGATGTGATTATCCTTGAAGGCATTCTTGTTCTTGAAGACAAAAGGCTTCGTGATCTGATGGATATCAAGCTTTATGTTGATACAGACGCTGACTTGCGTATCATCAGACGGATTATGAGAGATATTAATGAGCGCGGACGCTCTATTGATTCTGTCATTGAACAATATGTGTCAGTTGTCCGTCCGATGCATAACCAATTTGTCGAGCCTACGAAACGGTACGCTGATATTATTATCCCGGAAGGCGGACAGAATCACGTCGCAATTGATCTGATGGTCACAAAAATTCAAACCATTCTTGAACAAAACGCGATTTTGTAATACCATAGCATAGACATAAATAACTCTGACCATATTATGTATAGGCAGGAAGGGAATGTGCGAATTCCCTTCTTTCCCTGTTTATAAACGCGAAATATTTGCAGAACGACAAGATTCAGTTTAAGATAAACAGTACCTATATGGGAGAGAAGAACGAGGACTGCCCTGTGTTCTCATTCTTGTATTTTTTAGTTTATGCTCTCATACATAATCGAAGATGTTGAGGGACAACCAGAAGGAGTGAAGGGACATGGCACAAGAGAAAGTTTTTCCTATGACTGCAGAAGGAAAACAAAAACTTGAACAAGAATTAGAATATTTGAAAACGGTTAAACGAAAAGAAGTAGTAGAACGCATCAAAATAGCGAGAAGTTTCGGAGACCTTTCCGAGAACTCTGAATACGATTCAGCGAAAGAAGAGCAGGCATTCGTAGAGGGCCGTGTGACGACCCTTGAAAATATGATCCGCAATGCGAAAATCATTGAAGATGACGGCGGCTCTAACGTTGTCGGTTTGGGTAAAACCGTCACTTTCGTCGAGCTTCCTGACGGTGATGAAGAGTCATATACGATCGTTGGAAGTGCCGAAGCTGATCCGTTTGAAGGAAAAATCTCAAACGATTCGCCAATTGCAAAAAGCCTCTTGGGCAAAAAAGTAGATGAAGAAGTCACAGTTCAAACACCGGGCGGAGAAATGCTCGTGAAAATTGTGAAAATTTCATAAGATCCGTTTAGCAAAGAAACACCTCGTCCACAATGTGGGTGAGGTGTTTTTTTATGAAGATATCGAAACGAATGAAGCTGGCAGTCATCGCCTTTTTAATCGTATTTTTTCTGCTTCTGCTGAGGCTGGCGGAAATCCAGCTGTTTTTCACAGAGTCATTTTCTAAAAAGAAAATCAATTTAATCCAAGAAAGTGTGCAGCAGCGGACGGAGGAAGTGCTTATTTCTGACGGAAGAGGGTCCTTTTTAGATCGAAACGGAAATGCGCTGACCGGACAAAGCGAGCCTGCAGTTGTTTTGTTCCCTTTTCTGCTGACACAGGATTGGCCGATCAAAAAAGTTGCAGACATTCTCGGCATGCCTGAAGATGAATTGCATCAGACACTTGCAAAGGCCAAAAAACCGGTTATTTTGCGTCAGCAAAAAATCAAAACACTTTCGAAACAATCCATCACAAAAATCAATTCTTTGAAATATCCTGGCATTTACGGCGTATATATGGAAAATGAAGACAAGCCCAGCCTTGCTTCACATACGATAGGGAGCACGAATCAAGATCCGGCGCTTCTCCGCAGGAAATATCCTGATCAGGAGAACCTTCCGATTACAACGAAGATCGGAACAACCGGTTTAGAACGGACCTTTGATGAATTTTTGCTTCCGGAACAAGATACAAAGCTTTTATATCATGTGGACGGTAAAGGAAACCCTTTGTTTGGCATGGACGTCAAATATACAGCTGAAGCCAATACATTTTATCCGCTCCAGGTCAAAACAACGATTGATCAAAGCATTCAAAAAGCGATGGAGGAGGTATTGGATGAACAGGGGCTGAAAAAAGGAGGAGCTGTGCTGCTGGACATCGAAAATAGCAGTATTCTGGGAATTGTAAGCAAACCGAATGCCGATGTATCTCGGCAAAACACGCTTCAAAATTACATGCTGACACCAATCTATCCCGGTTCTGTTTTTAAAACCGTCATTGCCGCAGCTGCAATCGAAAATGATGCGGTAAAGCCAAGTCAAACCTTCAATTGCAATTTAAACCTGTACGGGGAACCGGGCGATGACAAAGGAACCTTGTCTTTTGATGAAAGTTTTGCCCAAAGCTGCAATTACACATTTACGAGTCTTGCAGAACAATTAATGAAAAAAGACAGCTCGGTGATTGAAGAGATGTCCGAAAAGCTGGCACTTACAGATCGGGCGGGCTGGGAAGGAAAACTGTATCACGAAACAGATTTCCGCCAGTTGTATAACGAAAAAAGCGGCGTGATTTGGGGGGATGAAAAAGACAAATCAGTCAAAAAAGCCATTGCACAAACAGCGATCGGGCAGAAAAATGTAAAGGTAACGCCGCTTGAGGTAGCCAATATGATGGCGACAATCGCCCGCGGCGGAGAAAAGCGGCAGGTGAAAATCGCTGAACAAATTGAATATAAAAACGGCACAACGCTCGTTACGTTTAAAGATCAGAAGCTCAAAGGAGAAACGATAGACAAATATACGGCGCAGCAGCTGCAAAAAATGCTCCGGCGGGTGGTGGAATCTCCTTCCGGAACGGGCAGAAGGTTTCAGGATCTTCCGTATCCTGTAGCAGGGAAGTCAGGAACGGCCCAGACAGGCAAGCTTTCAAAAGAGAAGGAAACGCTGTATGAAAAATGGTTTGCCGGATATTTTCCCGCGGATAAGCCGAAATACGCCCTAGTCGTTTTACACATGGACACGCCGGGGGATAAGGCTCTGACAAATTCGGTGTTTTATGATATTGTTAAAAACGTACACGAAATTGAAATCAATCAGAAATAGAACAACTTCTCAGCACATGTTAAAATATATGCTGAGCCAAGAGGGATAAAGGAGTGCAGAATTATTGAGCAATAATCAATCTCGTTACGAAAACCGTGATAAGCGCAGGAAAGCTAATTTAGTGCTTAACATTTTAATCGCAATCGTATCCATACTAATTGTCGTAGTAGCAGCGAATCTCTTCATTAACAGTCCTTCTAGCAAAGATGTCGGCAAGGATTCTGAAACGGCGCAAAAACAGGAAGCTCCGGCTTCAGGAAAGACGGAAAAGAAATCGGATGAGGATATAAAAGACAGCAAGAAAGAAACGTCTGACAGCGATAAGGATTCTAAGAAGTCTTCTGACTCAGATTCTGATACAGATTCCAAAAAAGATGATTCTTCTAAAAGTGATGATTCTGATTCAGACTCAGACTCAAGCTCAGATTCAGATGACCCGCTAAAAGATGCAAAAGTAACAGAAGGCGGTTCATCTAGCGATGTGGAAAAAACGTATGAAAACCCTGACTGGAAAGCAGTTGGAACTGAGCAGACAGGCGAGCATGCTGCCACCTATGATTCAAGCTCACAAGACTGGGCTGAGATGCTGAAAGCCATTTCATATGCAACCGGTGTTTCTACAGATAACATGACGGTGCTCTGGCTCGGAAATAACGGCAGCCCTCAGGATGCCAAAGGCAAGATTTTAGACAAGACGACGGGTAATAAATATCAAGTTACGATTACCTGGGTTGATGAAAAAGGCTGGAAGCCGACAAAAGTAGAAAAACTAAAATAAACAAAAGCAGCCGGGTCTAAACCGGCTGCTTTTGTTTTTAGGCTTCAGCTGCAAAATGAACCACCGCGCTGTACAATATTCTTCCGTCTGCCACAGCTGTTTGGTGTGAAACCGATTTTACCCGGAGCATGATGGCTTTATTGTTTTCAATTTGTGTATTGATTTTCTTTTCAAGCTCCTGCAATGAAGCCGCTTCGAAAAATTCTACCTTGTCTTTAATTAGATCTAATTGAAAATTCATGTCTCGACCCTCCAGCTTTCACAAGTCATATGAAGTATAAGCTTTTTTGAGGTAAACGCGCAATATGGATGGCATAAAATACACAAAGTGTTTTAGTACCTGCTTTTCATAAGATGTGGTATCATAGGAACTGTTCCATCATTAATTCATAGTATGCTTATAGGAATTATAAAATATGGAGTGTGACAAATATGGGACGTGAATTTATCCCTCTCTTTGAAGATTGGGCAGCAACTTATGATCAAACAGTACAAGGTTTTGATATTCAGTATAAAGAAGCATTCAGAGGCTATGATGATATTCTTGATGCCATCGTCAGCAGGTCTGGAACGCATGTGTTAGAATTTGGCCCGGGAACCGGGAATTTGACAGCCAAGCTGCTGGATGCGGGCAAATCGGTATTTGGCATCGAACCGTCTCCCGCAATGCGGAATTTGGCTTCTGACAAGCTTTCAGGCAGGGCAGAAATCGTTGACGGAGACTTTCTGACATTTCCTGAGCCGCCATTTCAGGCTGACACGATTGTCAGTTCATATGCTTTTCATCATTTAACAGACGAAGAAAAGCGGGCTGCCATAAAGCAATATAGCAAATACCTTCACTTGCATGATAAAATAGTGTTTGCCGATACCGTCTTTGAAGATTCACAAACGTATCAACAAGCAATTGATAAAGCCCGTTCTCAAGGCTTCTATCAGCTGGCAAATGATTTAGAGACGGAGCATTATCCCACATTGGATGCGTTGAAAGAAATGTTTGCTGCTGAAGGTTTTGCAGTCCAATTCACTCAGCACAACGATTTCGTGTGGATAATGGAGGCGATCAAACGGTAAAGTGAAGGGAATGTGAATAGATGAAACTAGCAGTCATCGGAGCAATGGAAGAGGAAGTCACCATCCTAAGAAGCAAACTTGAAAATGCAAAAACAGAAACAATCGCACACTGTGAATTTACAACAGGCGAATATGAAGGAACCGAAGTGATTTTGTTAAAATCAGGAATTGGAAAAGTGAATGCTGCCATCAGCACGACGCTTCTGCTTGACCGTTATAAGCCTGATTATGTCATTAACACAGGCTCAGCGGGCGGATTTCATCATACATTGAATGTAGGGGATGTCGTCATTTCCACTGATGTTCGCCACCATGATGTAGATGTAACGGCCTTTGACTATGAATACGGCCAGGTGCCGGGTCTTCCGGCTGCCTATGCGGCGGACGAAAAGCTGATCAGCATCACTGAAGAAGCGATTTCTGAACTCGATGGCATTCAGGTTGCAAAAGGAACGATCGCAACAGGCGATTCTTTCATGAACGATCCGAAGCGGGTTGAAGAGGTGCGTGCGAGATTTTCTGATCTGTACGCGGTTGAAATGGAGGCTGCGGCAGTGGCCCAAGTGTGCCATCAATTTAAGACGCCGTTTGTCGTCATCAGAGCCTTATCTGATATCGCAGGAAAAGAATCACATGTATCATTTGACCAATTTTTAGAGCAGGCGGCTGTCAATTCAACAGAGCTTGTATTAAAAGCAATCAAACGAATTCATTAAACGGGGGAGAGTTCTCCTCCGTTTTCCCTAAAAACAACCTCTATCAAGGAGGAGGACATATATGACTGTAATTACGGACATTACCGAGCTGATTGGAAACACACCGCTTCTCCGCCTGAAGAACTTTGATGTTCCTGAAGGAGTCGCAGTATATGCCAAGCTTGAAATGATGAATCCTGGGGGAAGCATTAAAGACAGACTGGGAGACATGCTGATCCGTGACGCGCTGGAGTCAGGAAAGGTGAATCCCGGCGGAGTGATTATAGAAGCTACGGCAGGCAATACAGGAATCGGTCTTGCATTAAGTGCCAGAAAATATGGGCTAAAAGCGATTTTCTGTGTCCCTGAACATTTCAGCACAGAGAAACAGCAAATTATGCAAGCGCTTGGCGCATCCATCATTCATACACCGCGTCAAGACGGTATGCAGGGAGCCATTCAAAAAGCCATTCAGCTGGAGACAGAAATTGAAAATTCTTATTGTGTTTTGCAATTTAAAAACCAAGTAAATCCATCGACTTACTATAAGACACTTGGGCCAGAAATATGGGAAGCCCTTGACGGCAACATTCATACGTTCGTCGCAGGAGCAGGTTCAGGAGGCACATTCGCAGGAACTGCTTCCTTCTTAAAAGAAAAAAATCCAGCAGTCAAAACCGTGATAGTCGAACCGGAGGGCTCCATTTTAAACGGTGGAGAGCCTCACGCTCATAAAACAGAAGGCATCGGCATGGAGTTCATCCCCGATTATATGAATAAGAGCCATTTTGATGAGATTTACACCGTAACAGACAAGAATGCGTTTAGACTTGTGAAGGAAGCGGCAGAAAAAGAAGGCCTGCTGATCGGAAGCTCTTCAGGTGCAGCGCTTTACGCTGCGTTGGAAGAAGCGAAACAAGCATCTGCAGGAACTAACATTGTCACAGTATTCCCTGACAGCAGCGATCGATATATCAGCAAACGAATATATGAAGGAGGCATCTGATATGAAGAAAAAAACATTGATGATACATGGCGGAATCACAGGTGATGAAAAAACAGGCGCGGTATCCGTGCCCATTTACCAAGTCAGCACGTACAAGCAGCCGAAAGCAGGGCAGCATACAGGCTATGAGTATTCAAGAACGGCCAATCCGACTAGAACCGCTCTCGAAGCACTTGTGACAGAGCTGGAAAGCGGGGAAGCAGGCTATGCGTTCAGTTCAGGAATGGCTGCCATTACAGCGGTGATGATGCTGTTTAACAGCGGAGATCATGTCGTGTTGACTGATGATGTGTACGGCGGAACATACCGCGTAATGACAAAGGTGCTTAATCGTCTTGGCATTGAATCAACATTTGTTGATACAAGCAGCAGGGAAGAGGTTGAAAACGCGATTCGCCCTAACACAAAAGCCATTTATATTGAAACACCGACAAATCCGCTGCTCAAAATCACCGACTTGCCGCTCATGGCAGATATCGCAAAAAAAGCCGGTGTTCTGCTTATCGTAGACAATACCTTTAACACCCCTTATTTTCAGCAGCCGCTCACTCTAGGCGCTGATATTGTGCTTCACAGTGCGACAAAATATCTTGGCGGACACAGTGATGTCGTCGGCGGTTTAGTTGTGACAGCTTCGAAAGAGCTTGGAGAAGAGCTGCATTTTGTGCAAAACTCCACAGGCGGCGTGCTCGGCCCTCAAGATTCCTGGCTGTTAATGAGAGGAATCAAAACATTGGGACTCAGAATGGAAGCAATCGATCAAAACGCGCGGAAGATCGCAAGCTTTCTTGAGAATCATCCTGCTGTCCAAACGTTATATTATCCTGGTTCTTCAAAACATCCCGGACATGAGCTCGCAAAAACGCAAGGGTCTGGCTTCGGCGGCATGATTTCCTTTGATATTGGCAGTGAAGAGCGGGTTGATGCGTTTTTAGGCAATCTGAAACTGTTTACCATTGCTGAAAGCCTGGGCGCGGTCGAAAGCTTAATTTCTGTTCCGGCAAGAATGACACATGCCTCTATTCCGAGAGAACGCCGGCTTGAACTGGGCATCACAGATGGCTTGATCAGAATTTCTGTAGGGATTGAAGATGCGGAAGATTTGCTGGAGGATATCAAGCAAGCGCTTGAAAATGTATAACAAATGGATAGAATTACTTTCTCTGTAAGCTGCCGGATTATATTATAATAGTCGTATACTATGAATCTGGCAGGTGATTCTTTTGAGCAAAAATAGAATGAAATCTTTAAAAGAAGACTACAAGCATTTTGCTTTTACCTTGCTTGCAGTCAGCACTTTTTTATATATAGGCGCAGTTCTCCCTGATCAAGGATTGACGTTAGGCCAGAAATCAATGATGTTTTTAGCGGATTGTGTGTTTTTAGCCGGTGCCTTCTTCTGCGCTGATCGTTCACTGATTTACAAGAAACGTCTGGATGAAGCTGACGAATAAAAACAGCCATTTGCCTTATCAAGAATAGAAGCAGACCCCCAAGCTGTCGAGAACATCTCGACAGCTTTTTTAAATGAAACATACCTCACTTTTCACAACCTCTTACTTAGTGTTTTATTGCAAATGCAACAAAGTTAGGTTATATTGAACGTATGTCATCTTTATTGTATTTGCAATAAAAATATAGCTGGGAGGTAGGAATGAAGGAAATTCTTCGTGAGATCGGAATGATTGCAAGGGCATTAGATTCTATAAGCAATATAGAATTTAGAGAACATGACCTTACAAAAGGGCAATACCTGTACCTTGTCCGAATATGTGAAAACCCGGGAATTATTCAAGAACAGTTGGTCGAAATGATTAAAGTAGATCGAGCAACAGCATCTCGTGCTATAAAAAAACTTGAAATGAATGGATTTATTGAAAAGAAAGAAGACAGACATAACAAGAAAATAAAAAAACTGTTTCCAACAGAGAAAGGAAAAAATGTATATCCATTTATCAAAAGAGAACATGATTATTCAAATAATGTCGCATTAGCGGGATTTTCTGAAACAGAAGCGAAAACCATTTTCAACCTTCTTCAAAGAGTAAGAAAAAATATAGAAAAAGACTGGGAATTTGTAAAAAAGGGCAACAAGAGAAATTATTGATGACAATAAGGGAGTGGCTGATGAATATGACGATTAAAATAAAAAAATGCACCCTTGAAGATTCACTCGCACTTCAAGAAATTGGTTATGAAACATTTAATGAGACATTTAAGCATCAGAATTCACCTGAAAATATGGAGGCTTATTTGGAAAAGGCTTTTAGCCTAGAACAAGTAGAAATGGAATTATGTAATCCGTCTTCACACTTCTTTTTTATTTATGCTGATAATGAAATCGCAGGCTATTTAAAGGTCAATACAGATGATGCCCAGTCTGAAGAGATGGGGAATGAAGCCCTTGAAATCGAAAGGATTTATATAAAGAACAACTTTCAAAAACATGGGCTTGGCAAACACCTGTTACATAAAGCAATAGATATGGCAATGGAGCTTGATAAAAAGAAAATCTGGCTAGGTGTATGGGAGAAAAATGAAAATGCCCTTGCTTTTTATAAGAAAATGGGATTTGTTCAAACAGGGGCGCACTCTTTTTATATGGGAGATGAAGAACAGGTAGACTTTATCATGGTCAAAACACTCACATAACTTCTTTTGAGAGGAGAGGAAGATGATTATGTATATTCCACGGTATTTTAAGATTACAAATGTTGATGAAATATGGGAGTTTGTTCAAAAAAACGCCTTTGGCACAATCGTTACAACAAACCAGGGGAAACCCATTGCTACTCATTTGCCATTACAGTTAATAAGAGAAGGAGATACTTACTATATAACAGGGCATATAGCTTATGGGAACCCTCAATGGAGAACATTTGAAACCTGTGAAAATGTACTGGTGATGTTCCAAGGACCACATGCTTATATCTCTTCTTCTTGGTATAAGCAGGAAAACGTGCCGACATGGAACTATCAAGCTGTACATGTATATGGTACGGCCAGCACTTTAAACGAAGAAGAGCTAAAACAAGACCTGGCAATGTTGCTGCAAAAATACGAAAAACATCGTGAGAATCCAGTTTTATGGGATATGCTTTCACCTCAATTATTAGAAAAAGAACTTAAAGGGATTGTTGGATTTAAGATTAAAGTACAGGAAGTTCAAGCTGCCAATAAATTAAGTCAAAATCGTAAAGATGAGGACTATCAGAACATCGTGAGTAAGCTCTATGAACAAAAGGATATGAATTCTCAGCAAATGGCACAAGTAATGGAGAGAAAGTTCCAAAAGGACAGGTAAGTGCTATATTTCCTTATCAGAATTTCTTTCCTAGATAAAATGTTGTCAACGAAAGTGAGAATATCAAATGGTGAAAAAGTTTTCAGCCTAGTTCGGCGCATGCTCTTTTTGTTACACTCTGCTTTTGAGGCGGGGACTAACACTGAATCAATATTAGAATGCTTCAGATAGAGCAGAGGCATAACAAAAAAATCCTTCAAGCGTTCTTCATGAACGAAAGAAGGATTTTTTAGCGCCCGCAGGTTGAACTCCAAAACAGGCGGAAAGATATACATTAAAAACAAACATATTATGAACCATTTTAACGGTGATACAATCTGCGATGGCTGTTTTTTGTTATTTTTCTTGCAGTTCTTTTCCCATGCCTTTTAAAAACTGAAGGCCGAAGCCGACGGCTCTGTTGATATCAGGGTCGTTCATTGCTTTTAAAAGGTCGAGAATCCCGACTTTCTTGTCTTCTTTTAAAAAGCTCTGCGCTTGTTCAGTTCCAGCCATCACGCTTTCTAAAAGTTTTCCTGTAAACTCAGGATCGGCTTTTGTCAATGCACCTCCGGCGGCCATCATCGTGTTGATGAGATTGGTGACGGGCTCGCGGGAAACTTGGCCAAGCGCAATCTTGGCAATGTCTTCCTTCGCTCTGAGCATGCTTGTGGCTGCGTCAAAAATTCCAAGATCATTGAGTTCATTCATTAACGTCATCGTTTTAGAGACGGCGTCCTCATTTTCTGCCAGAAGCTCTTTCAGCTCTTCTATTTTTTCAAGCTTGATTTGTTCTGCTGTTTTTGTTTCTTTTTTGATCGTCGTAATCGGAGTGGCCATTCGTTTTCCTCCTTTCGTTTAATCAGTCAGATGGACATAGCCCGGGCGGTTCCATTTTCTTTCTGCTTCAACGCCGTTTTGCGGATGCCGTTTTTTGTTGCGCGGATTTGTTTTCGGAAGCGGCGCTGTTTCGCAGCCCCCAAGCACCTCCATGCGAACCTTTGTCTGTTTATAAGCAGGCGTATTCGTCCGTTTATCAGCTGCAGGACCCGTCAGGAAGTTAATCGCAGACTCCTTATCTGTTGAGTTCATCGGCAGATAAAGTTCATTTTTCCGCACACGGTCTGTGATCAGCGCGTTTAGTTTGACTGCTCCGAACGGAGAAACGAGACGTACAAGCGAACCGTCACATACACCTCGCTCCTCTGCGAGCTCAGGCGAGATTTCAACGAATACATTTGGCACTTTTGCTTGTATGCCTTTTGATTTATTTGTCATGTTACCTTCATGGAAATGCTCCAGCATCCGGCCGTTATTGATATGAAGGTCATATTCTTCCGGAAATGCCGCTGGTTCAGTCCAATCAGAAAGAGCAAAGCGGGCTTTTTTGTCAGGGAAATTAAATCCGTCTTCATACAGAAGCGGTGTGCTTTCACCTGTGAAGCTGCCCCATAGGAAGCTGTTCCAGCCTTCAAGCACCTCATAGCTTGCTTTGGCAAACAGAGGAGAAAGACTCGCCATTTCAGAGAAAATGTCACTTGGATGGCTATAGTTCCAGTTCGCTCCTAAACGGTTTGCCACCTCTTGAATAATCCACCAGTCAGGTTTTGCGTCACCAAGCGTCGGAAGCGCCTGATATAATCGCTGAACGCGGCGTTCTGTGTTGGTGAATGTTCCGTCTTTTTCAAGTGAAGGTGTGGCCGGCAAGACGACATCGGCATATTGAGCTGTTCTTGACAGGAAGATGTCCTGTACCACGAAGAAATCAAGGCTTGATAAAATATCATGCACATGGTTTGCGTTTGAATCGACAAGTGCCATATCCTCACCGACAAGATACATCGCCTTCATTTTTCCTTCTTCAATGGCATGAAGCATTTGAATATTATCTAAACCAGGCTTTCCATCAATCTCGACACCATATGCCTCTTCAAATTTAGCGCGGGCTTTGTCATCTGTAATATGCTGATATCCCGGCAGCCAGCCTGGCAAAGTTCCCATATCACAAGCGCCTTGCACGTTATTGTGGCCGCGCAGAGGGTAAGCGCCGGCACCAGGACGGCGATAGTTGCCCGTAGCGAGAAGCAGGTTTGAAATTGCCGCTGACGTATCAGAACCGCCTGTATTTTGTGTGACACCCATTCCCCAAAGGACACAAGTGCCGTCAGCGTCACGGATCATTTCAGCGATTTGGATAATGTGTTCTTTTGAAAGGCCTGTGATGCGTTCTGCATAATCAAGCGTATAGGTTTTAAGCGTTTCTTTATAATCCTCAAAGTAATTGACATTCTCATCAATAAACGCCTGATCGTGCCAGCCTTGGTCGATCATATATTTCGTAACGGCCATCAGCCAAACCTGGTCTGTGCCTTGTTTAGGGCTGATGAACAGATCAGACCGCTCAGCCATTTCATTTTTACGCAGGTCGGCAACAATCAGTTTTTGGCCATGGAGCTTATGCGCACGTTTGACGCGTGTGGCAAGCACCGGGTGTCCCTCCGCCGGGTTGGCGCCGACAATGATGACGAGACCGGCTTTGGCAATATCTTTAATCGTGCCGGCGTCACCGCCCATGCCGACAGTGCGGAACAATCCGTCTGTAGCAGGAGACTGGCAGTAGCGTGAGCAGTTATCGACGTTGTTTGTTTCAAATACCTGACGCGCTAATTTTTGAATGACGTAGTTTTCTTCATTCGTAATTTTAGAAGAAGAAATAAATCCGACAGAGCCTTTGCCGTACTGCTCCTTAATCGATCCTAATCTGCTTGCAACAAGGTCGAGGGCTTCTTCCCAAGAAGATTCAACAAAAGCTCCGTTTTTACGTATTAAAGGCTTTGTGATCCGCTCTTCAGAATTTACGAAATCCCAGCCGAATTTCCCTTTAACACATGTCGAAATCGCATTAACCGGAGCGTCAGAAACCGGCTGGATCTTTAAAATATCCCGTCCTTTTGTCCATACTTCGAAAGAACATCCGACACCGCAGAACGTACATACAGTTTTTGTTTTTTTCGTTCTCGTTTCACGCATTGCCGCTTCGACTTCAGAAATGGCAAAAATGCTGCCGTAATCAGGTTCAACGTTTTTCACGAGGTCAATCATCGGCTCCATGATATCCTCTTTGATGCCTGTCATAAAGCCAGCCTGCCCGAGCATTGATTTTTCCATCAGCGCATTACATGGGCACACTGTGACACACTGGCCGCAGCTGACACAAGAAGATTCATTGATCGGAACTCCTTCATCCCAAATCACGCGAGGGCGTTCGCGTTCCCAGTCGATTGAGAGTGTTTCATTTACCTGAAGGTTTTGACACACCTCAACACACTGGCCGCAGGCGATACATTGGTTTGGATCATAGCGGTAAAACGGGTGAGACATATCAACCGCGCAAGAAGGCTCTTCTTTTGGCGTGTATGGGTATTTTTGATGCTCGATCCCCATCATTTCCGCTGTATTATGCAGCGTACAGTTCCCATTGTTGTTATCGCAAACTGTACAATACAGCAAGTGATTTTCAAGAAGGCGGTCCATCGCTTCGGTTTGTGCTTCTTTCACCCGATTTCCGGATAGATCAATTGACATTCCATTTTCTGCAACTGTAGCGCATGAACGAACCAGCTTCCCGTTTGCCTCTACAATGCAAGTATCACAAGTTTGAATCGGGTCAACCTCTGGAACGTGGCAAATCTGCGGGTACTCAATCCCGTTTTCATTTAAAATGTCTAAAATTGTGGCCCCTGCTCGTGCTTGAATTTCTGTTCCGTCTACACGGACACTGATCGACTTAACGTCCATCATCTTCATATTCCCCTCCATCTTTCTTTCAAGAAGTCAAAAAAAGCCATGTATAGATACACCTGTCCTTACTTCTAAGAAGGTGTAAACACACATGGCGGAATAGTTCACTAGCAAGTCTTACTAACAGACCAATCCTTGATTTTTATAAAACGATAGACTCATAACAAGATCCTATTACAAATCCATCAACACTGCTTTTATTATAAAGTGATATTTATTATAATACAATATGGCAGGAAAATTTTAACCAAGTGAAATGTCCTAAGGGGAACCGGGAAAAGCCTTTATAAGGCAATATCGGAAGGGGTAATCAGCATGTCTAAAAAAATTCATGAGTTCAATGATATTATTCGAAAACTTCGCAAAGAATTGTTCGGCAAAGGGCCTGAACGGATTCATACTGTATTTGTAGAAAACATGGCCGTCTCCACACTATACGGAAATCTGAGTGCAAGCGAGCAGTTTATCGCCCGCACGCCCGAAGGAAGAGAAATGGTACATGCAGCCCGCACAAGCCTGATTCAAGATCTTTATTCCAAACAAACGCCGGAAGGAATGGAGGAGCTGATGGGAGCTAAGCTTGTCCATTTGTTTTCTGATATCAAAATTGAGGAAAATATTGCGGTATCTGTGTTTGTCTTTGACAAAAAAATAGATGATCAAAAAGAAGTTCTGCAAAGCTAGCATATTTGCCATTGACACAAATTTGTCACATTTGATATGATGTTGCTACAGTTATAGAAGGCAAAAAGCGACGGGAATGTATGCACGAACTGTATATATTCTCTTTCAATATCTTAATTCTGCTTGATATTGTTGTATGGGTATGCATACAAGTTAGGCAGCATTCAAAAGCCTGGTTGGACACAGGTGAATTGAGTGCTGCCTTTTTATTGTCTTCTGACAAAAACTGTAAAAAGAAGAGATGATGGAGGCGTTTTAGTATGGCTTTTCGGAAACCGAATGAAATAGCGGATGCAGCAATTGAAGCAGGGATGAATAAAGTAAAGCTCCCGCTGCCGTCTCTGCTTGTGCTGGGGTTTTTAGGAGGCGCATTTATCGCGCTCGGGTACTTGCTTGATATCAGGGTAATCGGCGACCTTCCGAAAGAATGGGGAAGCTTGTCCGGCTTTATTGGGGCTGCAGTATTTCCTGTCGGTTTGATACTTGTCGTTCTCGCTGGTGCTGAACTGATCACCGGAAATATGATGTCCGTTGCCATGGCTTTATTTTCGAGAAAAATATCAGTAAAAGAATTGGCGGTTAACTGGGGAATCGTCACGATTATGAATTTAATCGGCGCATTGTTTGTTGCCTATTTTTTCGGGCATTTGGTTGGATTGACTGAAACAGGCCCTTATTTAGAAAAAACAATCGCGGTTGCGCAAGGAAAGCTCGATATGAGCTTCGGAAAGGTTCTCGTTTCCGGCATCGGCTGTAACTGGCTTGTATGTCTTGCCGTTTGGCTTTCTTTCGGCGCTCAAGATGGAGCAGGAAAAATTCTTGGCATTTGGTTCCCAATAATGGCTTTTGTGGCAATCGGATTTCAGCACGTTGTCGCCAATATGTTTGTGATTCCCGCTGCCATTTTTGCAGGCTCATTCACGTGGGGACAGTTTATCGGAAACATCATTCCGGCTTTTATCGGCAATGTCATCGGCGGAGCGGTGTTCGTCGGTCTCATTTATTTTATTGCATATCATAAGAAAGACAGCTCCAGAAATGAAATGAAGCAGGTATCCTGAACAAAGGGCAAATCCACTCGGTGATTTGCATAATTTCCGTCCATTTTTAGAAAAAGATGTTTACAAAATGGAATTTGGTGGATATACTTACAAAGTAAGAAAAAGCAAAGGAGGCTGAATCAAAATGACAATGAGACAACGACGTCAACCTGTACGTGATACACAAGTAAAAGTTCATGGTTTATTCAGCCTGTGGAAGAGTTCGTGTCCTTCCTTAACCGATGCTTATCGCACGCATTAAATTCGGAATAGTCGGACATACGCAACTCCCCGCAGGCAGTAGAGGCATTGGTGTCTTTTTTGCCTGCGGTTTTTATTTGCCCGCGGCAGAAGGAATAATGCCGCGGGTTATTTCGCTTGAAGCGGACTTTGAAAGGGGGTGAGCGATATGACGATTAACCTGTTCTTTTTAACGTTAACGATTAACAAACGGTTTAAAAGCCCGGAAGAATTCGAACGAGAACAGCAGATTGAGCAGATTTATGATGAAATGAAAGAGTCTCAGTTAAAGCATCTTTATTTAACAAACTGGCGCTAACAGCTATAAAAAAAACTGAAGGGGGAATGGCATATGCTTAGAATGGAATTATTGATGCATTATACAATGGAGAAGGACCAAGTTTAGCGAAGCAACTGTCAAGAAAATGCCTGCCTGCATATGATAAATCAACGTTACGGTAAGGCAGGTGATGGCATGATGAACGATTATCAAAAAAGGC
Source organism: Bacillus sp. N12A5 (assembly GCF_026790125.1). NCBI lineage: Bacteria > Bacillati > Bacillota > Bacilli > Caryophanales > Bacillaceae > Bacillus > Bacillus sp. N12A5. The sequence continues at coordinate 379,927 of NZ_JALAMR010000008.1, forward strand.
TGCCGTCGATTGGCCACGGTTATGCGTCCATGCCGCATTCCTTCAAACACGGTTACGGAAATCCGTTCCGTCAGCAGAGGTTGATGGCCATGCAGCAGCAAAGGGTTTATGTATTCCCTTATCATTGGCATTAGAAAGAGGCAGAAAACACTTTGTTTTCTGCTTCTTTTGCGGAAAAAAATGAAAAAGTTCAGTTCTATTGAAACATTTTGAAACACATTGCCGTCTAGTTGATATCTTCATTCACCTTTTAAAATGAAGGTGATGTTTATTTTATGAATATAATAAATAAGTATAGGAAACCAAAAGCAGGTGTTTAAAATGCTAGAAAATAGACTCTATAAACGATCGAATCTTTTGAAATTATTTTCTCGGAAATATAAGCAAACAAAAACCATTGAGCATATGATGATTGACTCTATAGACATACAAGAAAATGACAGAATTTTAGAAATTGGAATCGGAAAGGGCACTGTCTTTAAGACCATAACCGAGAAACTAGAAAAGGGAAGCTTAAAAAGCATTGACCCATCAAAACGAAAAGTAAGACAGATATCACGGGCGAATCAAAAGAACATGGGAAAAGGAGAGATTTTTCATGGCTACCCTGAAAACATTCCCTTTGATGACCGTACCTTTAATAAAGTGTTCTCCTTACATACGGTACAGAGCTGCACTGATATAAGGCTTGCATTAAGAGAAATTTACCGGGTGCTTCAAATTGACGGCCGGTTTTACATCAGCATTGATGCCAATACCGGTGAAAAGGAGAAAACGTATATTCAACTGCTCAAAGATCAGTATTTCAGGGATCTTTCCGTCATCAGGCGTGATACCTGTCTTTGCATTGTAGCTGTTAAATAAAAAAATTTCTCGGGAAATATATCCAAATCCTTATTTGGGGATTTGGGTATATTTTCTTAATTTTTTATTTTTTGCATATACTTTATATTAAAAAAAGTTTTTATCATATAAACTAATACCATAAACAAAGGTAAAGAGGTGGTTCCAAACAGATCGGAATCGTTTTTTATGAACAAAAGGAATGAATATTCATTCCGCAACGAATCGGAGGTTTTAACATTACATGCTATCCTCATCCAGCAGTAAATACGACATGATTATGAAAGCGTCGGTCTCCCTATTTACGGAAAGGGGATTTGACGCTACGACTATCCCTATGATAGCTGAACGAGCCCATGTGGGGACAGGCACGATTTATCGCTATTTTGACAGCAAAGAAACGCTCGTTAACGTATTGTTTCAAGAAAGCATCCAGCGTTTCACGGAAAAGGTGAAGCAGGATTTTTCGGAATTGCCTGTCAGAGAAGGCTTTCGCCACGTATTTTGCTGTCTTGTTCAATTTACGAAGGAGAGCGACTATGCGCTTTTTTTTCTTGAAATGAAAAAAGACGCTCATTACTTAAATAATACAAGCAAAAAAATGATAGAAAATTTGACTCGCATGTTTGATGACTATTTTAGCAAGGGAAAGGCGGAAGGTGTGATTCGCAGCCTGCCCTCTAATGTGTTAATTGCCATTGTGTTAGGGGCATTTCTCAAGATCTATCAGCTCGTCCAAACGGGTGAGATAGAGATGAATACTGATTTAGTTACTGAATTAGAACAATGCTGCTGGGACGCCATTAGGCTTCATTCATTTACTTCACAAAAATAAGAAAGGAAGATGTCAATGAAACAGGCAAGCGCAATACCTCAGCCGAAAACATACGGACCTTTAAAAAATCTTCCGCACCTGGAAAAAGAACAGCTTTCTCAATCCTTGTGGAGGATAGCTGATGAATTGGGGCCGATTTTCCGTTTCGATTTTCCAGGGGTGTCCAGTGTTTTTGTATCCGGCCACAATCTCGTGGCTGAAGTGTGTGACGAAAGACGCTTTGACAAAAACCTTGGCAAAGGCTTGCTAAAGGTGCGTGAGTTCGGCGGAGACGGTTTATTTACAAGCTGGACCCACGAACCGAACTGGCAAAAAGCACACCGCATTTTACTGCCGAGTTTCAGTCAAAAAGCGATGAAAGGCTATCATTCGATGATGCTCGATATTGCAACCCAGCTGATTCAAAAATGGAGCCGGCTTAATCCCAATGAAGAAATTGATGTGGCGGACGACATGACCCGTTTGACGCTTGATACGATCGGGCTATGCGGGTTTAACTATCGCTTTAACAGTTTTTACCGTGACTCTCAGCACCCGTTTATCACTAGTATGCTCCGTGCCTTAAAAGAGGCGATGAATCAATCGAAAAGACTGGGCCTGCAAGATAAGGTGATGGTGAAAACAAAGCTGCAATTTCAAAAGGATATAGATGTCATGAACGACCTTGTCGATAGAATGATAGCGGAGCGAAAAGCCAATCCGGATGAAGACATTAAAGATCTTTTATCGCTCATGCTTTATGCAAAAGATCCTGTAACGGGTGAAACGCTTGATGATGAAAACATTCGATACCAAATTATCACATTTTTAATTGCCGGGCATGAAACAACAAGCGGTTTGCTTTCCTTTGCGATTTACTGTCTGCTTGCACATCCTGAAAAACTGAAAAAAGCGCAAGAAGAAGCGGATCGTGTGTTAACAGACACGCCGGAATATAAACAAATCCAGCAGCTGAAATACATTCGGATGGTTTTAAATGAAACACTCAGGCTGTATCCAACAGCTCCGGCCTTTTCTCTCTATGCCAAGGAAGATACTGTTCTAGGCGGGGAATATCCGATAAGCAAAGGGCAGCCTGTCACTGTTTTGATTCCAAAACTGCACCGGGATCAAAACGCTTGGGGGGAGGATGCAGAAGATTTTCGCCCGGAACGGTTTGAAGATCCTTCGAGTATTCCTCACCATGCGTATAAGCCGTTTGGAAACGGGCAGCGTGCCTGTATCGGCATGCAGTTTGCTCTCCAAGAGGCGACAATGGTTCTCGGTCTTGTATTAAAGCATTTTGATTTGATCAACCATACTGGATACGAACTGAAAATCAAAGAAGCATTAACGATCAAGCCGGATGATTTTAAAATTACTGTGAAACCGCGGAAAACAGCGGCAATGAGTGTACAGAGAAAAGAACAGGCTAACATCAAAACGGAAACGAAGCCAAAAGAAACAAAACCTAAACACGGTACACCTTTACTTGTTCTTTACGGCTCAAACCTTGGGACAGCGGAAGGAATAGCCGGAGAACTGGCTGCTTACGGCCGCCAGCTGGGCTTTACAGCCGAAACAGCCCCGCTTGATGATTACATTGGCAAGCTTCCTGAACAAGGTGCTGTCGTCATCGTTACGGCTTCTTATAATGGGGCGCCGCCTGATAATGCTGCCGGCTTTATAGAGTGGCTGGAAGAGCTTGAGGAAGGCCGATTGAAAGGTGTCTCCTATGCGGTATTCGGCTGCGGAAACCGAAGCTGGGCATCAACGTATCAGCGGATTCCACGCCTTATAGATAACATGATGCAAGCGAAAGGGGCATCACGTTTAACACCGATTGGGGAAGGTGATGCCGCTGATGATTTTGAAAGCCATCGCGAGTCTTGGGAAAACCGCTTCTGGAAGGAAACGATGGAAGCATTTGATATAAACGAAATATCAGAAAAAGAAGATAAGCCTTCATTATCAATTACTTTTCTCAGTGAGGCGACGGAAACGCCGCTTGCCAAGGCCTATGGCGCGTTTGAAGGGATTGTCCTGGAGAACCGGGAGCTCCAGGCAGCTGATAGTCCGCGTTCCACCCGACATATTGAATTGCAGCTTCCTGATGACAAAACATATAAAGAAGGCGATCATATTGGAATACTGCCGAAAAACAGCCGGGAGCTTGTTCAGCGGGTTCTCACCCGATTCGGTTTTCAGTCCAATCATGTGATAAAAATAAGCGGAAGCGCTCATATGGCTCATCTGCCGATGAATCGGCCGATCAGAGTGGGAGATTTGTTGTCTTCCTATGTGGAGCTGCAGGAACCGGCTTCAAGGCTTCAGCTTCGGGAACTGGCTTCTTATACAGTCTGTCCGCCGCATCAAAAAGAGCTGGAACAGCTCGTTTCCGATGATGGCATTTATAAAGAACAGGTATTGGCAAAGCGTCTCACTATGCTTGATCTTTTAGAGGATTATCCTGCCTGCGAAATGCCGTTTGAGCGGTTTTTAGAACTTTTGCCATCTTTAAAACCGAGATATTATTCCATTTCAAGCTCACCGAAAGTCCATGCCCATATCGTGAGCATGACAGTAGGCGTTATTAAAGCCTCGGCCTGGAGCGGGCGAGGAGAGTACCGGGGAGTCGCTTCAAATTACTTAGCAGAGCTGAAAACCGGGGATGCAGCAGCCTGTTTCATCCGAACGCCGCAATCCGGGTTCCAGATGCCGTATGACCCGGAAACGCCTCTGATTATGGTCGGTCCGGGTACAGGAATTGCGCCATTCAGGGGCTTTATTCAGGCAAGATCTGTTTTGAAGAAGGAAGGAAGCACGCTTGGTGAAGCTCTTTTATACTTCGGCTGCCGGTGCCCCGATCATGATGATCTTTATAGAGAAGAGCTGGATCAAGCGGAACAGGAAGGCTTGGTCACAATCCGCCGATGCTATTCACGTGTTGAAACCGAACAAAAAGAATATGTTCAGCATTTGCTTAAACAAGATGCACAGAAGCTGATGACCCTCATTGAAAAAGGGGCCCACATTTACATATGCGGTGATGGATCGCGAATGGCTCCTGATGTAGAGAATACTTTGCGACGGGCGTATGAAACTGAAAAAGGAGCAAATCAGGAAGAATCAGCCGCATGGCTGCAGAAGCTGCAAGAACAAAAACGCTATGTTAAAGACGTTTGGTCAGGAATGTAATAAAAAATAAAATCCCGCCATCAATGAGATAGGCGGGATAGCTTTGCATGCGAGAAAACCGGCACGATAATGAAATCTACTGAAAAGGATGTTATAGGGAGTATCGCGCCGGCCTTATGATTAATATCGTCATACAGGGACAAAAGTTTAGGTTTTTTGCCTTATTTTTTAAAATAAATAGTCAAAAAGTATTGTTTTTGTATATTGTGCTTTTCTTGTCAGTTGTTTTCGATAACAAATATTCAATCCCTAAAGGCCATAAGCCTAAGGATTAATCGGCTGAAGATCGATGTTTAAACTGGTGTTCCACATGTTTTCTGTAATGAAAGTCATGAATCAAACGAATCGTCGGCCTGATTAGCAGCAGCAAGCTCCCAATCGCAAACAGCCATATCCCTGCCGACATTAACTGGTCATAAAAAAAGAAAAAGCTTCCGACAAGAAACAAAGCACCAATGATAAAATCATTGACTGTATAAAGAATTTTATATCGTTTTTTGAAAAAAAGCTCGTATCGATTGAGTTCTCTTTTGATATCATGTTCTTCGTTCACTGCCACTATCATCCCTCCATTCTATTTTGGCTTACCCTTACGTAAACGACATGTAAACATCGGGTTTGCCTTGAAAAAGGAGATGATTAAAGACTTCAGGCAGCTTTCAATGGATGTTTATGACGCCCATGTTTAAAAATAGGGCCTATTTCTTACAAAAACGACTTCATGGCCTGAACGATAAGACCAGTCAAAGCTTTAGCGCCTTTAGGAACCAAGTGTACGCCATCTGGGGCGAAATATTCCGGATGCTGAAGAGCTTCTGTATGCCAGTCAACTAACGTAACATTTTGGTGTGCGCTTGCCTGTTGCTGCAAAGATTGATTTACTTTGCTTTCCCATTGGCGGGGAACCCGTGTATTGACAAGGTAGATATGAGCTTTTGAGAAAGATTCAAGCAATTGTTCGATTTGGCTGTTTGTAAAGTAGCCATTGGTACCCAGCTCAATAATGACAGCCTTGTTCGGCTGATTAAATGACTTGTAATCCTGAGTGAGTTCCAGGGCTTGAGACATTTGTCTCCCCACCTTTCCATCAATCGTAACATTTGAAAGGGATTGACGGAGGTATGAGGCAATATCCAGCATGACGGAATCTCCTATAGCCAACACTTCTTTATCAGAGTCTGCGGGTTCTTTCGCCTGTTGAGATTGCATGTCTTTATGCTTAGTAGACTCGTTTTCGAGCTTTTTGTTTTCCTTTTGAGCTTCTTTGGCTTCTGTTGTCTTTTCATCAGGAGCGTCTTCCTTGTCTTTGTCAGCTGCAGTGCTTTTTCTATTGTCAGATGCCTGGCTGGCATCAGCATTCTTTTGTGAACTATACGTCCATTTGGTAGGGTGCTTTTGCTCTCCGGCTAGACCAGACAGTCCTCCCGCAAAAACCATAATAGCGAGAATCATAAAGCCAATTGACATTTTGCTGATGACTGATGTTGTTTTCCATTCTCTTATTCTATGTATAAAGGTACGGCGGAAAAATGATTTAAATCCCTGTGTCCGTACAGGCTTCTCAATAAAATGATAGGAAAGCTCAGCGAGTATAAATGTAACAATGACCTTTAGCACGATATGCCATAAAACAGGGTTTCCGATTTCTTGAACTGGCGTGCTTAACACAATAACAGGATAATGCCAAAGATAAATCCCATAAGACCTCGTTCCAAGCCAACGGAGCGGCTTCCATGAAAGCAGATTGCCTAAAAAGCTGCTCGGATGGCAAACACATGCAATAAGGATGGCGGCAACCATGCTTATCAAAAGCATTCCGCCTCTGTAAAGAAAAGGTTCGTATTCATCTGTGAAATAGACACATAACACTAAAATGCAAAACGCCAAAAATTCAGTGGCGTGCAAAGTGTGCTTCAGTTTGCTTGGCAGCCTGTTGGAAGACAGCCTTTTCATCGGCCATACCAGAGCCAAGGCGCATCCGATGAGAAGTTCAAACGAACGAGTATCTGTGCCGTAGTACACACGGCTCGGATCTCCGCCAGGTTCATATAGTATGCTCATCATCACGGCTGAACAAAGCGCAAGCAAGGATACCGCTGCCGCCAATTTGGCACGGCTTTTGAATATGTACATTCCAACAACCAAGAATATTGGCCATACGATATAAAATTGCTCTTCGATCGCCAGAGACCAAAGATTTTTGAGCGGCGACGGGGAACCGAAACTATCAAAATATGATAATTTATGAAAGATAAACCACCAATTACTCATATAAAAGAGAGAGGAAATGGCATCTCCTCGAACCGTGTGCAATAGTTCCCTGTCAAACAATACAATCCAAATAACAGCAGAAAAGATCATAAGGTAAGCCGCCGGCAGAAGCCGCCGAATACGGCGCACCCAAAAGTCCCGAAAATCAAGGCTGATATCATTTCCATGTGCCGGCAATAGAATGGATGTAATTAAATAGCCGGATAAAACAAAAAAGAGATCAACTCCAATGAAGCCGCCGTTAGCCCAATTGAAGTTTAGATGATAAGCGATAACGGACAGGACGGCAAAAGCCCGAAGGCCATCGAGTCCAGGGATGTATCGGTGATTTTGTGTCTTGTGATACATGGGTATTCCTCCAATTGTGTGCAGATAATCTCGTTGTTTTGATGCAAAGTACGATGTCAAATCGAGAAGAGAGAAAACATCCATGATAGGAGATGGATGTTTTTGAAATTATCGAACATAACGTTCTCCCACGAGCAAGTTTGAAATGACGCTGGTCGGTATTTTAAACTCAGTAACGCCCATATAGCCGGGGGCAACTTCATATTCATCAAAAGAAATCACAAGTTTATGGTCTTCAGTAATATAAAACGTTTGATCAGGAAGAATATGTTTAAATGGTTCTGCATCATCGTCAGTGAGCCAATATATTTTATTTGGATCTTCCTTCATTTGCTGTTTCATTTGTTCTTTGATGTTTTGGCTGATCACGTTGATATAGCGCTCATCCTTGAATAAGCTTTTTAATGTAAGTAAGATATCATTCTCTTTGTCAATCGTGATATAACGGCTCTGTGTGTAAGAAGATGCTTGTGTTTTTTCAATATCACGCCGGATAGAGAGTAAATCTGGTGTGTCTGTTACTGTCTCGTAATCACTATAGATACTGAGATGTCCTTTTTTGTTTTTGGATGTGGCCTGTATAAATTCTTTGTATAGCTGCTTGCTTTCTTTCAAGTATTTCTGGTTAATGCTGTTTTCAAGCTCTTTATTAGAAAGTCCGGACAGTGCAGGTGTTTTGACATCAATGCTCGATTGATCTTTCTCTTCTTTGATCTCGATAAAAGTGATGGCTTTGACAATCTTGCCGATGACAGGGATTCTTGACATCGCTTGAGCTGCGTCTGGGTTGATGTTGACAAGTGCAGTGAATAAAATAGCCGCCGCGACAGCTGCTGATGTCGGCCACATGACGATTCTTTTCTTTTTTGGTTTTTGCTGAAGGGCTTTTTCAACAATGATATCAAGTTCTTTCGGTATCTGAACATTTTTATATTCTTCTCTTAATTGCTGCAATCTCTTATCCATTAGGAAAGATCCTCCTTCGTCAACTGAATGCGCATCAGTTTTAATGCTCTGTAGAGGCGCGTTTTGACGGTATTCGTGTTTTCTCCTGTGATTTCCGCAATTTCTTCTAATTTGAGGTCTTCAAAAAAACGCAAAATAATAATGGTTTTATAGCGGTACGGCAATTCGTCAAGCGCTTCATGGAGATCGGTATCCTTGTAATGGTCTTCCTTTCCTTTGCTTAAAAACTCTATCGTTTCGTCATCCATCACTTTTATCTTTTTTTGTTTGCGTAAAAAATCAATAGCTGTCCGTACTAAAATTTTATAAAACCAGCTTTTTATCGTCTCAGGGTTTCTGACCGATTCAACTGAGCTCAGCGCTTTTTTTATAGATTCCTGAACAATATCTAATGCGTCATCTTGATTTTTCACATAACTGAAAGCCAACCTGTAGAAATCTTGTTTATGATCAGTTATGCATGTGACAAGCAACGCTTTTGTTGTTTGTTTTTTCTTCATTGCAATAAAGGGCTCCTTTTTAAATATACGTATATCATAAGCTGTTGCCTAGGATAGACGCGGCAGGCTGAAAAATAGTTTGCGCAGAATCACATTTTTTTAAAAGGATTGTTAAGAGGAGGGAGGATCGCAAACGTTGCAGAAAGGAATGCATAAAAAAACATGGCTTGTATCAACAAGCCATGTTTTTATACTGCTGCTCTATTCCAGATAATGTTTTTTGAAATCGGAGTGGATAGAAAATTTGCGGCGCAGCTGGATGAGATTTTTCCCAAAGCTTTCTTCTAAAAGCCCTCTATGCTTTTTCAGAATTTCCATGAGATACAGATCGTGAATGATTACTTCGGTAATAGGCATAACCAAACCTACATGCATCGTCCATGCAGCACGGCTGTCTTTGCCAAGAGAGACGATACCTGCTACTACTTCTGAATCATCTCCGCTATAGACAAGCCACCGCCCATCATACTCTTCTGTAATTTCACTGCTCATATCATGAAGGTACACAGTGGCAAAATCAGATGCAATGTCTCCGTACGCAATAATGGTGACAATGACCCCCTTGCTTGCCGCCTGTCTTAGCTCAGATTCTATTTCTTCATAATCCTCTTTCCATATTTCTAACAGTATTCTTTTTTTTGCGGATAGGATACAAGCCTTCACCTTTTCAAGAATTTCACTGCGTCCGGTGATATTCCAGATATTTTCCCGGTCATTAGCGGTCTGCTCGAATTTTTCAAAATATTTCTCAGCTTGGTCAAAATGCTCTTCCGCTTTGAGCCGTCGGTTTTTAATCAGTTCTTTAGCGGGTACAGGGACATACTGAGGCGTATTTCCGTGACTGACAAAGACATCTCCTCTTATGACAAGGTTTTCTAAGACTTCATAAATTTTTGAGCGGGGCACTCCGGAATTTTTGGCGACGGCATAGCCTGTTAAAGGCGATTCTTGCAATAATGCAAGATATGCTTTCGATTCATATTCGGTAAAATTGAGGTTCTTTAAAATGTCTAACATATTTTCCTTCATATATCCTCCAATATAAAGAGCAGTCGCCTGCCTTTGTAATCGCTATTTTAACAAACCATATTGATTTATTCCAAACGTATTGATACACTTTTATAAGTAGTTACTTTCGTAGTCACTATATGCCGAGGGAATTTTTTAAAGGGGGAGAGAACAATGCACAGCTTACTCGCATACATACCGATCGCTGCCATGATGGTTATCATGCCAGGGGCAGATACGATGCTAGTGATGAAAAATACGCTTAGGTATGGCCCGAAGGCCGGTCGCTACAATATTCTAGGGTTAGCAACAGGACTTTCCTTTTGGACGGTTATAGCCATTTTAGGTCTATCGGTGGTGATTGCAAAGTCAGTGATTCTTTTCACAACGATCAAATATTTGGGAGCAGCATACTTAATTTATTTAGGTGTAAAAAGTTTTTTTGCGAAAAGCATGTTTTCTATAGATGACATGCAATCCCAGGCAAACACCATCGTGAATTCTCCAAAACGTTATTATAAAACGTCCTTTATGCAAGGATCTCTTAGTAACATTCTCAATCCTAAAACTGTTTTGGTTTATGTTACAATCATGCCCCAATTTATCAATCTGAAGGGAAATATAAACCAGCAGCTCATTATTTTAGCTTCAATCTTAACTTTATTAGCAGTGTTGTGGTTCCTCTTTCTCGTTTATATTATTGACTATGCAAAAAAATGGATGAAAAACTCGAAGTTCCAGAAAGCTTTTCAAAAAGTAACTGGCATTATATTAGTTGGTTTCGGCATCAAAACTGGTTTGAGTTAATATTCGTAGCCTTTGGGTGTTTGGCCCGCACAAAAAAGACAAGGGAGTGAGTATCCCTTGTCTTTTTTATATTATTTCATTTTATGTTCTCTGCGGGTTTGCACCTTATACAAAATAATCAATAAAACAAACCAGACCGGAGTGACAAACAAAGCAACACGTGTATCATTCGCCAATGCCAATACGACAAGAATGAACGCGAGAAAGGCAAGTGTTAAGTAGTTGGATAATGGGTAAAAAGGCATTTTAAATTTGTTTGCTTTCGCTTCATGCTGTCTTGTTTTTCGATATTTCAAATGGCAAATCACCGTAATGCCCCAAATGAAAATGAAGCATATTGTAGAAACACTTGTAATCAATGTAAAGACTTGCTCCGGCATTATATAATTCAGGCTAACGCCAATCAGGATGGCGATGGTTGAAAAGAACAGTGCATTGCTTGGAACGTTAGACGAAGTCAGTTTCTTCAGTAATCCAGGTGCGTGATGATCCTTTGCGAGAGAATAGACCATGCGGCTTGTGCTGAATAGAGCGCTATTGGCCGCTGATGCAGCTGATGTTAACACAACAAAATTGATCAAACTGGCAGCGGCAACGATGCCTACAGCAGAGAACACTTGGACAAATGGACTTTCATTTGGATTCAAAACATTCCAAGGATAGATGCACATAATGACAAAAAGTGCACCGACATAAAAGAGTAAAATCCGTGCAGGGATTTGATTGATGGCTTTAGGGATCACTTTCTGGGGATTTTCAGTTTCACCTGCTGTCAGACCAACAAGTTCAATGCCCACAAAAGCAAAGACGACCATCTGGAATGAAAGAATAAATCCATGCCATCCATTTGGAAACATGCCGCCGTGGCTCCAAAGATTAGTGAGGCTGGCTGAGCCGGAAGCTGCGGAAAAACCTTTTGCGATTAAGAAAATACCTGTTACGATAAGAGCAAGTATGGCAATGACCTTAATCAATGCAAACCAAAATTCCAATTCCCCGAAAAGCTTAACGGTGGCAAGATTCATGATCAGCAGGATGATCAGCGCAAGAAGACCCGGCAGCCATTGAGGCACAGCGGGAAGCCAATACTGCGTATAAATCCCAACAGCCGTTAAATCAGCCATCGCGAGAGAAATCCAGCAGAACCAGTAGGTCCAGCCCGTGATAAACGCTGCCATGTTCCCTAAATAGTCCCTTACAAAATCAACGAAAGAGTGATATCCCGTATTTGATAGGAGCAGTTCTCCGAGCGAACGCATAATGAAAAAGCAAAATAAACCGGTAATCAAGTAAGCAAATAAAATGGATGGTCCCGCAAAGTGGATGGATTTACCTGAACCTAAAAATAAACCTGTACCGATTGCACCTCCAATCGCCATTAATTGTATATGCCTGTTTTTAAGGCCTCTAGACAATTTCTGTTGCTGTCCAAAATTGTCTTTGCTAGAATTGCCTGTCAATTTTATTTTCCCCCAATAATAAAAAGATGAATAAAGTTTTATCGGATATTATAACATTTAAAAGAATGCAATGTTTAATTTTTAAATTTAAAAAATAAAAATTCATTTACTTGTTCGTAGCTAGGTCTTAAAATCAGGTGGCTGATACAGACGGAGATGGTGTCACTGATTGTCTCACCCTCCGACGTATTGTCAATGCAGTTGCTGAATCTTGATTGTTTATCTGTAAATTACGATAGCGGACACATTGAGTGTCCGCCATTTTTTGTGTTCAATGGATGTTATGGGCGAGCGAGAATGCATTTTAGGGAATTTGTCCTAATCTATAAGATTCATTTTTGGGTATTCATGATTTTTCCATCATGACCTTTCATAGGAATGATAAACTGTTTACTGATTATTACTTTTGAAGGATGCTGCCTTGAAGAACTGCAAATCTAAAATCCTAATATAAGATGAAAATGTTTCGAAGTAATAAACACATAAGCATAAAGGAAAGTTTGTCAATCTGCTATAGAGACCTTTTTAGAATTGTTTTAATAGATCCTCTCAAGGCTGTCCGCCATAAGGATTCAGAATATTCTTGTTAAGAGCTTATCTACTAAGGACAAAGGATGATAGACGTGAAAAGAATAGATAAAATATACCTTCAGCTCATGCATAATTTTCATGACGCCAGCTTAGATCATCTATTACAAGTACAGGGAAATTCAGCAAAGGAAATAGCTGAGCAGCTGAAAATGGAGCGGTCCAATGTCAGTTTTGAATTGAACAATCTTGTCCGGTCCAAAAAGGTTATCAAAATTAAAACGTTTCCTGTGCGCTACATTCCAGTCGAAATAGCAGAAAGGCTATTCAACAAGAAATGGGATACAGAGATGATGGAAGTGAAAGGATTGGAGCTGTTTTCCGGGGATTCGAAACAGAATCATCAACCTATTTCCACGAATCCTCTAGAACTTATGATTGGGGCAAAAGGCAGTTTGAAGAAAGCAATCTCCCAGGCAAAAGCAGCTGTCTTTTATCCGCCGAACGGTCTGCATATGCTCCTCCTTGGCCCGACAGGTTCCGGTAAATCCCTTTTTGCGAACCGGATTTATCAGTATGCCATTTACGCTGACATTTTGAAGGCGGGTGCGCCGTTTATTACATTTAACTGTGCAGATTACTACAACAATCCCCAGCTATTGCTTTCTCAATTATTCGGACATAAAAAAGGTTCCTTTACAGGTGCCGGTGAGGATAAGGCTGGTTTGGTCGAACAGGCCAATGGGGGCATTCTGTTTATGGATGAAATCCACCGCCTCCCTCCAGAGGGACAAGAAATGCTGTTTTATTTTATTGACAGCGGCTCTTACAACCGGCTGGGAGAATCTGAACATAAACGAACATCGAATGTATTGTTTATTTGCGCTACTACAGAAAATCCAAGTTCTGCCTTGTTAAAAACATTTTTGCGTAGAATCCCAATGACCATTCATATTCCTTCGCTTGAAGAACGATCGCTTAAAGAAAGAGTAGATCTGACGACGTTTTTATTAGGGAAAGAAGCAGAGCGGATTAAAAAAAATTTGAGTGTGCACATAGATGTCTATAATGCGCTGATTCACTCTGCAAAATTTGGGAATGTGGGACAGCTGAAATCAAATGTCCAATTAGTTTGCGCACATGGATTTTTGCATAACCTTGATCGGGATGAGGTGATCGAACTGACTGTTCGGGATTTGCCTGATGAAATCAAGCAAGAATGGATGTCCAGCAGCAAAAACATGCAAAGAAGCAAAGCCATTTCTGAATATGTCAATATTACAACGATCATCTCTCCGATTATAGAAGATGAAACAACAAAAATTGATGAAGATCTCTCCTTTAACTTGTATCATTTGATCGAGGAAAAAGTGAAAACCCTCATGAAAGAAGGGTTATCCAAAAAGGATATTAACCAATACATTTTGACTGATATTCATTTGCATGTCAGAAGTTTTTTTCATCAGCAGGCGTTTCAAAAGGACAGCCTGCTGACATTCGTTGAAGATGACGTGATTCAAATGACAAAACAGTTAAAAGAAATAGCGGAACATGAGCTGGATTGCCCATTTGACCGTAAATTTATTTATTTCTTGAGTATGCATATTGACGCATTTTTAAAGCGAGGAAAACAAATTGATGTTTTAAATACACAGGAGACTGATGAAATCCGTGAGACCCATGTAAAAGAATATCGGGTGGCGATGATTTTTAAAGATAAAATTCAGGAACATTTTAAAGTGGCTGTTCCAGAAATAGAAGTCATCTACTTAACGATGCTGATTCATTCCATCAAATCGTTAAAAGAGAACAAAAGAGTGGGGATTATCGTGGCTGCTCATGGTAACACAACGGCGAGTTCAATGGTTGAAGTCGCGACAGAACTGTTAGGAAGCACGCCGATTGCAGCAGTTGATATGCCGCTTACTGTTTCACCTTCGGACATTATCGAATGCTTAACAGAAAAAATCAAGCAGGTTGACGAAGGCGAAGGTGTTTTAATGCTGGTAGACATGGGGTCACTTGCGATGCTGGAAAGCAAGCTGGAAGAGAAGACAGGCATTACCATCAAAACAATCAGCAATGTTACGACTTCAATGGTGCTGGATGCTGTCAGAAAGGTGAACTATTTAGATTTAAATTTGCATGCGATATATCAATCGGTTACGAAGGATTTTATTCAGTTATGGGATCGGCAGCCAGCGTCATCGGGCAAAAAGAAGGCGTTGGTCTCCATCTGCACGACAGGCAGCGGAACGGCCAAAAAACTGGAAGACATCTTGACAACGATCGTCAACAAGGCCTCAGATACCCCGATTCACATATTGACCGTTTCATCGATTAAATTGGCAAACAGGATAAAAAATATTGAAAAAGAGTATGAGATTCTTGCGACAGTGGGAACGAAAGACCCTAAAATCAATGCTCCGCATGTATCTTTAGAAGTGTTAATTGAAGGGGAGGGGGAGAAGCTGATTCAACAGGCGATTACCCAAGGCAGCTTCCCGCCGAGCAATGGATTAAACGAAGCAAATATCATTGTCAGGGAGCTTTGTGAGGATAGTTTGAAAAAGTACCTTGTCTTCTTGAACCCCCACCATATGATTGACATGTTATTAGAGTGGCTGCAAACCGTTCAAGATGAGCTCGGGGTCATTTTTAATAATGCCGTTTTGATCAAAGTCATTATGCATACATCTTTCGCCTTTGAACGAGTGATTAAGCAGAACCCGATTGCTTTCGAGGAAGAAGAAATCAATGATCAGCTGAAAGAAATGGTGAACGTGACAGAGCGGACATTGGCCCCATATGAACAAAAGCTTGGATTCTGCATAAGTGATGATGAAAAATTATTTATAGCCGCCATATTCGCTGAAGAAATGTATGGCCAGCTGTTTTAAAAACGTTTTTTTCAAGTGAACCTGTATTAAATGGAACGCCATTTTAATACAGGTTTATTTTTTTGATCTCAAGTGTTTCAACAGCGGACTGTCATTGGCTGACATTCAAATGAAAACGCTTAACACAGCTTTGTTGGCACGATCCTTGCATTATAAATGAATGTACAACACAAGGAAAGGAGCAATGGATATGATTTCAGTTATTATCAGCGGTCACGGAGATTTTCCCATAGCACTAAAAGAGTCTTCAGGAATGATATTCGGTGAAGAAAATAATCTGATTGCAGTGCCGTTTTTCAAAGGAGAAGGGATCCAAACGCTGCAAGAAAAATATCATCAGGTTCTCAAAGACATACCGGAAGAAAATGAAGTGCTTTTCTTAGTTGACATTTTTGGAGGAACTCCATATAACGCGGCTGCTTCCTTCATTGCTGAGGGGCAGAGAATGGATATGGCAGCCGGCGTAAACCTGCCGATTCTGCTGGAGGTATTAAGCCTGAGAGAACATCTGACACTCAAAGATTTGCTGAACAACTTAAAAGCAATGAGCCAGCAAAGTTTTCAAGTGTGCAGTGAGCATTTAGAAAAAGTAAAAACAGCCAATCAAGAAACAAGAGAGGATGAATTGTAATGAACATTGTGTTAGCAAGAATTGATGATCGCTTTATTCACGGGCAAATTCTGACAAGATGGATTAAAGTCCATGCGGCAGACCGAATCATCGTAGTCTCTGATGAGGTTGCACAGGACGAAATGAGAAAAACGCTGATCCTTTCTGTTGCGCCTTCAAATGTAAAGGCGAGTGCCGTTTCGGTTTCAAAAATGGCAAAAGCGTTTCATAGTCCGCGCTATGAAGGGGTAACGGCAATGCTCTTGTTTGAAAATCCATCTGATATTGTATCTCTTATCGAAGCTGGCGTGCCGATCAAAACAGTGAACGTCGGGGGAATGCGTTTTGAAAATCATCGCAGGCAAATCACAAAATCAGTCAGCGTCACAGAGCAAGATATAAAGGCATTTGAAACATTAAGTGACCTGGGCGTGAAACTGGAATTGAGGCAGCTGCCTTCAGATGCCAGTGAGGATTTTGTCCAGATTTTACGGAACGTAACAAAATAATCAAGGGGATGAGAAAATGTCTTCATTACAAATTATTTTGTTGTTAATCATTGCAGCAATCACCGGCATCGCAAGTGTATTGGATGAAGGGCAGACACACCGTCCGCTTGTGGCCTGCACGCTAGTCGGCTTGGTGCTCGGGGATTTAAAAACAGGAATCATTCTAGGAGGCACATTGGAGCTGATGGCGCTGGGCTGGATGAACGTCGGCCTTGCCATGGCGCCTGATACAGCGATCGCCTCTGTCATCTCAACCATTTTAGTTATTACCGCAGATCAGGGAATTGGCGAAGGCATTGCCGTCGCTGTTGCTTTGGCAGCGGCGGGTCAGGCGCTGACCATTTTTGTGCGGACGATTACTGTCTTTTTCATTCACCGCGCTGATCGTTATGCAAAAGAAGGGAATATAAAAGGAATTGAAATTATGCATATTACTGCGATGGTGTTTCAAGCACTGCGCGTGATGATACCGACATTAATTGTTGCATTGATCAGTGTCAGCGCTGTTCAGGCGTTCCTGGGCAATATTCCGGACGTCATTACAAAAGGGCTGCAAATAGGCGGCGGCATTATCGTGGTTGTCGGATATGCCATGGTGATCAATATGATGAATATCCCTTACTTAAAGCCATTTTTCTATATCGGTTTCTTATTAGCGGCGTTTACCGATTTCAACTTAGTAGGATTTGGAGCCCTTGGTCTCTGTCTGGCGCTTTTATACCAGCAGGTGATGCAAAGACATAATGCCCACGGAGCAGTCGCCGCAGCTTCAGACGGCGGTCATGTTGCTGTCTATGATGACGATGATGATGACCTTGATGCCTAAACAATGAGGGGTGACGAAAAGATGGAAAAGGAAAAACGATTAACAAAAAAAGAAATTTTCAGCATGTTTATTCGGTCAAATTTTTTGCTCGGCTCTTTTAACTTCGAACGTGTGCAGGCAATGGGATATTGCTATGTCATGATACCGGCAATCAAAAAATTGTACGGTCCCGGAGCAAAAAGGAACGAAGCCTTGCAGCGGCACTTGGAATGGTTTAATACACACCCGTGGCTGACAGCGCCTATATTTGGCGTGACGGCTGCCATGGAAGAAGAAATGGCGAACAATAAAGGAATTGATGGTAAAGCGATAAGCGGAATGAAAATCGGTTTGATGGGCCCGATAGCGGGTGTAGGCGACCCGATTTTCTGGGGGACGATTCGCCCGGTCTTAGCTGCGTTAGGGGCATCTCTTGCGTTAGGAGGAAACATTGCCGGCCCTTTGCTCTTCTTTTTCTTGCTGAACGCCATAAGATTAAGCACAAAATATTACGGATTAAAGTATGGCTATGTGAAAGGAATGGAGATTCTTCAGGATTTAGCGGGGAATCGCATTCAAAAGCTGACAGAGGGCGCTTCGATTCTGGGGTTATTTGTAATGGGAGCCCTCGTTTCAAAATGGACCACAATCAACATTCCAATCGTTGTGTCCAGAATTAAGGATGAAAGCGGAAAAGTGGATGTTCAAACCGTACAAAATGTGTTAGACAGCATTATGCCGGGTGCGCTGCCTCTCGGATTAACGTTATTGGTGGCTTGGATGCTGCGCAAAGGGGTGAATCCTCTTCTCATTATATGCGGCATCTTTATCATCGGGATTCTTGGGTATTGGGCTGGATTCTTAGCATAAGCTGTGTGAAGGAAGAAGAGAGAAACTGCAGCAGTTTTTCTATATAAACCATTCGGATAACAGCGAAACATAGAGAATTGCCAGAAACGGATCAACTGCGCAGCAGTCTCTCTTGAAAGTGTTTTAACATGAAGAGAGGAGTGAAGGAACAAATGAAAAACAGATTTATTCAAGTCATGATCATGTTCACCCTGCTGTTGACTATGGCATTTCCGGCGGATGCAGCCGATTCAAGCTATTATGATGAGGATTACCGCCCTCAATATCACTTCACACCGGAGGCAAACTGGATGAATGACCCAAACGGAATGGTCTATTATGCCGGTGAATATCACTTGTTCTATCAATATCATCCATACGGGCTTCAGTGGGGGCCCATGCATTGGGGGCATGCCGTCAGCAAAGATTTGGTGACATGGGAGCACCTTCCTGTTGCGTTGTATCCGGATGAAAAAGGCACAATCTTTTCTGGAAGCGCGGTTGTAGATAAAAATAACACAAGCGGTTTTCAAACGGGCAAAGAGAAGCCGCTTGTGGCCATTTATACACAAGATCGGGAAGGCCATCAAGTGCAAAGCATTGCCTACAGCAATGACAAAGGAAGAACGTGGACGAAATACGCAGGCAACCCTGTCATTCCGAATCCGGGAAAAAAAGATTTTCGCGATCCAAAAGTCTTTTGGTATGAGAAAGAAAAAAAGTGGGTGATGGTGCTTGCCGCCGGTGACCGAATCCTCATCTATACGTCCAAAAATCTGAAGCAGTGGGCGTATGCAAGTGAATTTGGACAGGGGCAAGGAAGCCATGGGGGAGTATGGGAATGCCCGGATTTGTTTGAGCTTCCGGTAGACGGCAATCCGAATCAAAAAAAATGGGTGATGCAGGTCAGTGTCGGAAACGGAGCGGTTTCGGGAGGATCAGGCATGCAATATTTTGTAGGGGACTTTGATGGAACTCATTTTAAAAATGAAAACCCGTCAGACCAAGTTCTCTGGACGGATTACGGCAAAGACTTTTATGCGGCAGTATCCTGGTCTGATATTCCATCCTCAGACGGCCGGCGGCTGTGGTTAGGGTGGATGAGCAATTGGCAATATGCGAATGATGTTCCAACATCCCCATGGAGAAGTGCAACGTCCATTCCAAGAGAGTTAAAATTGAAAGCGTTTACTGAAGGAGTTAGAGTCGTCCAAACACCAGTAAAAGAGCTGGAAACCATTCGCGAGACATCTAAGAAGTGGAAGAATCTTGCCATATCGCCCGCAAGTCATAATGTGTTGGCAGGGCTATCTGGAGATGCCTATGAAATAAATGCAGAATTCAAAGTAAGCCCTGGTTCAGCTGCTGAATTTGGTTTTAAGGTTCGAACAGGCAGAAATCAATTCACAAAAGTCGGCTATGACCGAAAGAACGCCAAATTATTTGTTGACCGGAGTGAGTCGGGAAACGTCACTTTTAATCCAACCTTTAACACAGGAAACCAATCAGCTCCGTTGAAGCCGGTAAATGGAAAGCTAAAGATGCGCATTTTTGTTGACCGCTCCTCGGTTGAAGTATTTGGAAATGACGGACAGCAGGTCATAACGGATATCATTCTCCCAGACCGATCAAGCAAAGGGCTTGAATTATATGCTGCAAATGGCGGTGTAAAGGTAAAATCTTTAACGATACACCCTTTAAAAAAGGTATGGGGAACGTCACCTTTTATGTCCAATTTGACCGGCTGGACGACTGTAAATGGCACATGGGCCGACACAATTGAGGGGAAACAAGGGAGGTCGGACGGTGATTCGTTTATCTTGTCTTCAGCATCCGGGTCAGACTTCACCTATGAATCTGATATCACCATTAAGGATGGAAACGGAAGAGGGGCAGGAGCGCTTATGTTTCGCTCTGACAAAGATGCCAAAAATGGTTATCTAGCCAACGTGGATGCGAAGCATGACCTAGTGAAATTCTTTAAATTTGAGAACGGTGTTGCCTCTGTGATTGCCGAATACAAAACACCGATAGACGTGAATAAAAAGTATCATCTGAAAACTCAGGCTGAGGGCGATCATTTTAATATCTATTTAGATGATCATCTTGTGATTGATGCGAATGATTCCACATTCTCAGAAGGTCAATTTGGCTTGAACGTGTGGGATGCGACTGCTGTCTTTCAGAATGTAAACAAAGAGTCTTGACTTGTATAAAAGGCACAGACCCAACAGTCTGTGCCTTCTCGTTATTTCAACAAATTTAATGATTCGCGGTTAAATGCTTCTAAATCATCAGGTGTTCTGCTTGTTACAATGTTGTGGCTGACAACTACTTCCGCATCTTTGTAGTTAGCACCGGCATTGATTAAATCTTTGCGGATGCTGCGGTAGCCTGTGATATCTTTGCCTTTCAGAAGATCCGTATCAATCAGTACTTGCGGGCCGTGGCAAATAGCGAAAACAGGTTTTTCATTTTCGACAAATGCTTTCGCAAATTCACCCGGACGGTCATCTGCACGAAGCAAGTCCGGAGAGAATCCTCCAGGAATTAAAAGTGCATCAAATTCACTTGCATCCACATCAGAGATGGCTTTGTCGATCTTTACTTTCTCTCCATGCTTACCGGTAACTTCTTTACCAGCTTCCAAATCGATAGCCACGACACTGTAGCCGGCTTCCTCGTATGCCTTTACCGGACTTGTATATTCGATATCTTCGAATTGGTCTGTAACGAGAACTGCGATTTTTTTGCTCATATCAAAAACCTCCTATAATCTCTCTATGCCATAGAATAACAGGTAGGTTAACCGGCCTTCAAAATATTTGCTTGAGGCGATCGTTTTTGTGAGTTTCAGCAATACTAAATCATTTTGCCTTTCTCATACGCCGTAACAATAGCGGAAGGAAGACTTACAATGTGGAAATATCAATGACAAATCGATAACGAACGTCACTTCGGAGGATACGTTGGTATGCCTCGTCTACTTGATCGGCGCGGATCACTTCAATTTTAGGTGCAATGCCATGCTCAGCGGCGAAATCCAGCATCTCTTGAGTTTCTGGAATTCCGCCGACAAGAGAACCTGCAAGGCTGCGGCGGCCCATGATTAAGGAAAACACACTGTATGTGTCCGGCTTGGCGGGTGCTCCCACATTTACAAGTGTTCCGTCTATACGAAGCATTGATAAATAGGCATCAACATCGAGATTCGCCGATACCGTATTTAAGATCACATCAAAACGTCCGGCCAATGCAGTGAATGTTGCTGGGTCACTTGTGGCAAAGTAATGATCTGCCCCAATTTCCAGAGCCTCCTCTTTCTTATTCATGGAGCGGCTCAGGACGGTTACCTCTGCACCCATCGCATGTGCAAATTGAATCGCCAAATGTCCAAGTCCTCCCACTCCTACAATGGCAACCTTTTTGCCAGGCCCCACATTCCAGTGTTTCAGCGGAGAATACGTTGTAATACCTGCACACAATAGCGGACTGGCAACATCCATTTCCAAACGGTCTGGAATTCGGACAACAAATCTATCGGTGACAACGATTTTTTGGCTGTACCCGCCATATGTCGGATTTCCATCGTAGTCCAGTGAGTTATACGTTTGAACAACACCCTTTGTGCAGAACTGTTCCTCGCCGCTGAGACAATATTCGCATTCTCCGCAGGAGTCAACAAAACATCCGACGCCAACACGGTCTCCGACAGCAAACTTCGTTACTTCTGTTCCAACAGCTGTTACAACTCCGGCAATTTCATGTCCGGGCACCATTGGAAAGATGCCGCCGCCCCATTCATCAAATGCACTATGGATATCGGAATGGCAAATACCGCTGAATTGAATATCGATTAAGACGTCATGCGGCCGTAATTCTCTTCGCTCAATCGTTGTTTGCTCAAATTTGGCTTTTGCATGTGATACGCTTAATACACGGGTTTGATGTTGATTACACATATGAACCTATCCTTTCTTCATCATAAGTGCTGTGAAAAACATGCACTTATTTATGTTTTATGGTGTCTTCAACATAACCATAAACGTTAAAGTCCGCTTTAAGGCAAGGTTTTTTTATTTTACATCTGATAGATGTTCGGCTTGACTGCAATACAACACATTTTTATAAAGTATGATACAGCTCATCATGAACAGGCTCTAACCAATCCGTTTCCCCCGGCGTAATGGCTAAGTGCACAAACCAGCTGTCTTTTGTCGCGCCGTGCCAATGTTTTACATGGGGCGGAATATTTATGACATCTCCGGTTGTGAGTAATTGGGCTGGTTTTCCTTCTTCTTGATACCAGCCTTCACCGCCAGTTACTAACAAAACTTGCCCGATTTTATGAGAATGCCAGTAATTGCGCGCTCCCGGAGCAAAAGTGACATTCCCGATGGAAGCATTAAGCGGCGTCTCATCTGTAAATAACATTTGTAAATAAGCATCCCCGGTAAAGTTCGCTTCAACTTTTTCACCTAACGGAAAGATTGTGCTGTTACTTAATTGATCAGATGTCATATATTGACCTGCTCTCTTTTCATCTTTAAGGATGTCTTTTGCGATATGAAATGCTGACCAAGCTTTGGGCCAGCCGGCGTAAAACGAGAGATGGGTGATGATTTCTGCAATTTCCTCTTTTATTAATCCGTTTTCCTTCGCTTTTTGAAGGTGAGTAGTTAATTGTTCGAAGTTTCCTCCAGCAAGTAACGCGGAAACTGTAATCATGCTGCGATCGCGTGGAGACAGTTCTTCCTCTCTTGCCCAAATCTCACCGAACAGAACATCATCGTTTAGCTCTGCAAACTTAGGTGCGAATTCTCCTAATAGATCTCGTCCTGCAGTTTGTTTTTTTGCCATTTAGTAATCCCTCCATCTAAACTGTTTATTGCATGGAGAAGTATAGAGCTTAAAGTGTGCTTTAAGGCAAGCACTGGATTTGCGAAAAAGACTCTGCATTCCGCTTGACTTAAAGTTAACTTTAAGTGTTACCTTCAAAACATGCAGGACAGAGAGGGGAAGAGTATGAATATTGCGCAGGTGGCAAAGCAGTTTGGACTGACAGCGGCAACACTCAGATATTATGAACGTATCGGTTTGATTCCGCCGGTAAAACGAAAAGAAAGCGGCATTCGCGATTATGATGAAGAAGATATTAAATGGATTGAATTCATTAAATGCATGCGAAATGCAGGCCTATCGATAGAAGCGTTAATTGAATATACAACGTTATTTACTGAAGGAGACCGTACGGTAGAAGCCCGCAAAAATATCCTGGCTGATGAAAGACAGCGACTGATAGAGAAGCGGAAAGAAATTGATGAAACAATTAAAAGATTGGATAAAAAAATTGAGGATTATGATGGGAAATTGCGTGAAAATGAGGAACAGCTCAAAAGCAGGCCTAAAACGGAAAGTCTTCACAGATAAAGGTGCAAGAAAGCATTCTTTACGTCTGAAGAGGGCAAGTTAAAATAATAGATTTAGTTTCAAACAGTTTCCCCCATCAAAAAATCATGCATAAAAAGAGGTGGATACGATTTCTTATTCGATTGGAGAATTTGCAAATATCATCGGTGTGACAACAAGTACCCTTAGGTATTATGAAAAGGAAGGGCTTCTGACTCCTCATCGCAATGAGAATAATATCCGGGAATTTACGGATCGTGATATCGGCTGGATGCATTTTTTGCTCCATTTGAAAGATTCAGGAATGTCGATGGCAGAGCTAAAACAATATACAACATGGCGGTGCAATGGGTGATGAAACCATACATGATAGGATGCATTTAACTTGAAAAGCGCAAGCACATGGCAGAATTAGAAATCCAAGCTTTACAGCGAAACCTGGATGTTTTAAACCGTAAAATAGAATTCTATAAGGACCAGATAAAGGGGGATCAGGGTTTGTCCTATATCCAAATGAAGAGCAAAAGTCATCAAAATATTGTCTTAAGGCTGAAGGGATTTTTAAAAATGAAAATTCCCCTTCAGCCTTTATTGTTTAAGTTACATTTATAATCTAAATTCACTTTTGCAATGGCAGCATAGTTTGTAAAAAGATAAACCCTATTCCCTTGGAGATGGAGAAGCGTTGATTATTTCGCCAGATTTTCCTCTCAGCCGCTTAATATCTTCTTTAGGCGGAAAACCAAACAGGCGGGAGTATTCACGGCTGAATTGTGAAGGGCTTTCATAGCCGACCTGGAAAGCAGCATCTGCGGCATCTGTTGACTCCGTTAATAACAGGCGTCTGGCTTCCTGCAGCCTCAGCTGTTTTTGGAACTGA
This sequence comes from Bacillus sp. N12A5, assembly GCF_026790125.1. Classification (NCBI taxonomy): domain Bacteria; kingdom Bacillati; phylum Bacillota; class Bacilli; order Caryophanales; family Bacillaceae; genus Bacillus; species Bacillus sp. N12A5. The sequence goes on from NZ_JALAMR010000008.1 coordinate 404,632, forward strand.
ATCGGGCTCATAGCCGTCACAGCTTTAAAGTGCCTGTGCAGGGAGGAAACACTCATATTCGCTATATCTGCAAGCTCCTCAGTTCGGAGGGGGCGGTCAAATTCCCTCATGATGTATTCGATGACATCTTTGATTCGATAGGTATAGCTCCCCTCAATCGCAATTTGCTCCAGGGTGTGTCCATGCGGCCCTTGCAGAACCCTATAGAGAATTTCCTTTATAAATATAGGGGCAAGTACCGGGATGTCTTTCGGGGAGTCTAGCAAAGAGGCCAACCTGACGACTGCATCCAGCAAAGCTGGCTCTATTTTACTGACAAACATAGCCCTCTTCGTGTCTTTTTGCGGGGCTGTTTGAAAATCATCATCACTTAAAACCTCTAAGACTTGGCTTGGCGTAAATTCAAGTTTAAGAGCCAAATAAGGTTCATCAGATGAGGCTTTGATTACTTGTCCGGCAACCGGCAAGTTAACAGATGCGACAAGGTAATCAGCAGGACTGTACCTCATGCGCTCCTTGGCAAGCAATACTTCTTTTTCACCTTGAACGATCACACAAAATGATGGCTTATAAACGCTATAAACCGGCTCGGAAACATGAGATTCACTGATGAAAAATAAAGAAGGAACAGCAGTTTTGTGAACACCGTTCAGGCCAGAATAACGTTCGATGAGTTTGGCAAGCTCTTCCTGTTGTTGAACGATTCGCTCAGACATATGTCATTCTCCTTCACTTGATATTTTTCATTATAATGCTTGTTTGCAAGTGGTGTCATTGACTGTGAGAGGATTAGGCAATCATTTGATACAAATGGGATAACGCCTGCTTTTGCATTCATTGCATAATGAGAAGCAGATAGGAGGGGACTGGAAGAAATGGATTATGTAAAACTTGGACATTCCGGTTTAGATGTCTCTAGGCTTTGTCTGGGGTGTATGGGCTTTGGTGCAGCAGAAAAGTGGGTTCATCAATGGGTACTTGATGAAGAAAAGAGCCGCCCCATTATCAAAAAAGCGCTTGAACTAGGCATCAATTTTTTTGATACGGCGAATGTGTATTCAATGGGAACAAGTGAAGAAATACTTGGCAGAGCATTGAAGGATTATGCCAATCGAGATGAAATTGTCCTTGCGACGAAGGTCCATCAGCGAATGCAGGAAGGCCCAAATGGAGCCGGCCTCTCACGAAAGGCGATCATGAGTGAGATAGATAAAAGCCTTAAGAGATTGAGAACCGATTATGTAGACCTGTACATCATTCATCGCTGGGATTACGATACACCTATTGAAGAGACGATGGAGGCATTGCATGATGTAGTGAAGGCCGGGAAGGCAAGGTATATTGGCGCTTCTGCGATGTATGCGTGGCAATTCCAGAAAGCATTGCATGTTGCAGAGACCCATGGCTGGGCCAAATTTGTGTCGATGCAGAATCACTTAAACTTGATATACCGTGAAGAAGAGAGGGAAATGCTGCCGCTTTGCAAAGAAGAAAAAATTGGAGTGACTCCTTACAGCCCGCTCGCATCTGGGAGGCTGACGCGTGATTGGTCCGAAACCACACACCGCTCGGAAACCGATCAAATCCAGAAATCAAAATACGATGCGACTGCTGAGGCTGACCGGCTGGTCGTGGAACGGCTTTTTGCCCTTGCAGAAAAACACGGGGTGCCCCGAACCCATATTGCGCTTGCTTGGCTGCTGCAGAAGGAACCAGTTACAGCGCCTATTATTGGTGCTACGAAAATGTCCCATCTCGAAGATGCTGTCAGAGCCCTATCTGTTAAGTTAACATCTGAAGAAATCGCGCTTCTGGAAGAACCATATGTACCCCATCCGATAGTCGGCCACCAATAAATGCCGTTACTATGGGGATAAGGAGCAGGAAGCATGGCTGAAAAACAGTACACAATGATTGCAAGTACAGGTTTTGCCCGAGCAGCAGCCTTGCTGGTTCGCGCAGCCTGCAAGTTTCATTCTCACGTATTTCTTGTCCATCAGGAGAAATGTGTTAATCTGAAAAATCCGCCCAAGTCTCTTATTGATGTGATGTCATTAAGCATTACACATGGTACTCCCATACAAATCAGAGCTGAAGGGATTGACGAGGAACAGGCTTTGCAAGCGATTAGACCAGTTGGGAAAAAGCGGGTTCATAAAGACCTCATAAATCGGGAGAGAAGGAGAAAGCGGAAGAAACCCAAAGTACGCTTCCTCATTGCTGCTCTCATTTCTATTCAGCTTTTTCTTTTAACATACAGAAGCTGAGGAACAGTTATGGTCAATCAAAACTGTTCCTCAGCAAATCAATCATTGTCTATTAAAGGGTTGGCAATTGGATCGCCGTATCAATATTTTGTAAATTCAGCTTGACTTGTTCGTCTGTATTCCAAGGATGGTACCAGCCTTTTTCCATCATGTAGCTTGAGATTTGTTCATGCATATCAAGGGCTTCCTCTAAATGACGGATAAGGATCTCTTTCACTTCAGGCGTTCCCGCTTCCGTTGCGGCCATGGCATAATTTCTGACTCCGTTTTTTGCTGCAATCAATAAGTCCATAGCGATGATTTGGTCTGTCAGAACATTCATGCCGGTCAGATATTCAACGATAGGATTCATTATTCAATCAACTCCTCATTCATGCTTTGCATTCGATAAAATAGAGGCAAATTCCTGCAGCTGTCGTGTGGTGATGTCAACGTCTTGCTGCATGATTGCTTTAAGCTTCGGGTCAGATACCAGCGCTTTCATTGTTTTGGATTTCGTTAAACAAAGTGTCTTAAATGCAGTCATTTCTTGGACCTCAAGCACTTCATGTAAGGCATATTCCATTTCAGCACCTCCGTTTTTTTAAGGTTTTAACACAACTTTGATACAATCATCCATTTTGGCATCAAAAATATCATAGCCATGCTTGGCCTCGCTGAGCGGCAGGACGTGGCTTACCACATCTCCCGGATCAATTTTACCGGTTGACACTAACTCAAACATGTATGGCATATAGTGGATCACCGGAGCTTGTCCAGAGCGTATGTTGATGTTTCGCTGCATGATATCACCTAATGGGAAACCGTTATATCGGCCGCCATACACACCTGTAATTTGTATGATTCCTCCCTTGCGAACAGCCTGGGAGGCAATGACCAATGCACTCATCGATCCGCCATGAAGCTTTAATCCGCTGGCAAGGAACTCGAGGTCGCTCATCTTCCCATCCATTCCAACAGCGTCAATGACTACATCCGCTCCGCCTTTGGTGATTTCCTTCAAGTAACTTCCTGTATTCTCATGGTCTTCAAAATTAACGATTTCTACTTTGTTTGTTCGTTTGGCATGCAGTAAGCGATAGTTTACATAGTCAACTGCTATGACGCGTTTTGCGCCTTTTAGCCAACAAAACTTTTGAGCAAACAGGCCGACTGGTCCGCAGCCGAGAACAATAACTGTATCTCCGTCTTTTACCCCGGCATTGTCAACACTCCAAAAGCCGGTGGTCATGGCATCGGCAATCACGCTTAATTTCTCATCGGGTTCCTCACAGGTTTCAGGAATTTTAAAATGGGTAAAATTTGCAAATGGCACTCTCAAATATTCTGCTTGTCCGCCTGGATAACCGCCGGTATGCCCTGAATAGCCGAAATAGGCGCCCATTTCTCCATTATCATTAGATTGATCACATTGGCTTTCCAGTTGGTTTTTACAAAAAAAGCATTCACCGCAGGCAATCGTAAAAGGAATAATGACGCGGTCACCTTTTTTTACTTTTGTAACTCCCGGCCCAACTTCTTCAACGATTCCCATTGGTTCATGGCCGATGACATAGTCTTCATGAAGATTAGGAATCAATCCATGGATTAGATGTAAATCTGATCCGCAAATGGCTGTACTGGTGACTTTTATAATCATGTCATCGGACTTTTCAATCTTTGGATCTGGCACATCTTTGACAACAACATTTTTAATGCCTTGATACGTTACTGCCTTCATGCTGTAAAACCTCCAGTGTTAGTGTTCATCAGGTGTCCGGTCAAACATCCCTTTTCGATTGGTTTCATCAGGAAAGAGGTTCATGTTGCCGACCATGACCGTGTTTTTTGCAGAAAGCTGATCCAGCTTATACTGTTCGCTAAGTTCATAGGGATGGAACCACTTTTTGCTGATCATCAGTTCCGTAATCTCTTGGTGCAACGCAATTCCTTGCATCAGCTGTTTCCGCAGCAGTGCTCTTACATCTGGTGAAGCGGTTTCTGTCAAAGCTACAGCAGTATTCCTTACGCCTTCCTTAGCTCGTATAAGAAAATCCATCGCGAATGTAGTGTCTGCTAGTTCAGGCACATTCAGCGAATTAATGGGGTCTAAATGATCATTATTCAAAGGGGCTTACCTTCCTTTCAATTGATGATTGGCGTTGGGCGGCTTTGAGGGACAGGGGCCTGAAACGGCGCACGCTCATAAACCGCTTGTAATTCAGTAAGGTCTTGAATGGACTGCTGCACATCTTTTTGCATTAAGTCCTTAAGGTCTTGGTCAAACACAAGTCCTTGCATTAACTTTGATTTCGCTATACAAAGTGTTTTAAAGTTCACGATTTCATGTAAGTCAACAGCCTCGTGAGCCGCTAATGTTTGATGATCCATATTGATGTAACCTCCTTTTATCAACGTTACATTTCCCGAAATGAAGTTGAAGCATACAGAAAATACACTCGGTATCATTTTTTGTTTTAAGAATCGCTGTTTATGCTCGTTCTTATGACTTGGACTAAACTGCACTTAAATCTGAAATAAGGGTGAAGTATGGAAATTTATTTATGGAAACTTGACATAGTGCTGTCAGGTTTCTTTGGTATCATTAAATTGGATGACCAGTAAAAGTATGGTTTTATAGGAGGCACTCGATATGAAGCTGTTACAAATTAGACTGTTGGTGAATGATTTTAAGAAAAGCGTCGAGTTTTACAAAGATTCATTAGGACTTCCAATAAGTTGGTTAGAGAATGAAATGGAATATGCACTCTTTGATAATGGGGAAACGAAAATAGAGCTTTTATCTCGAGAAACGATGGCAGAAATCGTTGGAGAGGGAAAAAAATCGTTGGAAGGAGAAGCTCAATCAAAATTTTTGCTTCAGTTTAAGGTAGAAGATGTTGATAAAACGTATGACGATTTACACAAAAAAGGAGTTAAATGTGTGAATAAACCGCATGATCGCAAGGAATGGAGTGCCCGAGTTGCTCACTTCAGAGATCCAGATCATAACCTGATTGAAATATATAAAATGTTATGATTTTTCGACTCGCAAAATCATAGAATAACGTTTGATAACGTACCTTATCATTTTTTTATACGCCCTGATAAAAGAAAGCAAAGTCATAATAGGTTTCGGACACTGAACTTGCAGCATTTACGCTGATTTGTATGGTGTCCGTTTTTGATGACTAAACAAATGATTAAGAGCCAAATGTAACATACCATCAATATAAGCCTGACTACCATTTATTTTGTATCCTTAATTGTCGAAAACATAGGAACAATTCCACTTTTGAAAGATCTGGTTTATGGTACATTGATAAATATATGGGAGGGGAGGGGGCATGGTATCGGAAAGTAAATCCTTAACTGGATGTAAGAAAGTCAAACGTACGGCATTTATAAGGGGAGGGTATAAGGTGAATAAGCTAAAGAGGCTAAGTATGCTAACGGTGATGATTGCATCTTTGTTCATTTTTTCTAGCCATGCACTTGCAGCTCAGTATTATACGGTTTCAACAAGCAGCGGTGCGCCTGTCAATATGCGCAGCGGCCCAGGTACAAGTTGGGGAATTGTAACGACCATTCCGAGCGGAACCCGCATCCCGATCTATTGCTACAAAACCGGTACAACTGTAACTGGAAAGTATGGAACGAGTAATATTTGGAATTACACAGAGCGGACGCTTGCCAGCGGGGAGATCGTTCCTGGATTTGTCTCTGATACATATATGTATACAGGCTCAGACGGTCCGGTTGTTCCTAAATGCAGCTGGTAGCATTGTTCTATTGATTCCTAAAATGAAGAAATTGAAGAAAGAGGGATGACATTGACTAAACTGAAAAAGCTCAGTATGTTAACCGTTATGATTGCATCATTATTCATTTTTTCCAGTCAAGCGCTTGCCGTTCAGTACTTTACTGTCTCAACAAGCAGCGGTGCGCCTGTTAATATGCGCAGCGGTCCAGGTACAAACTATCCTATTATGCTTTCCATCCCTAGCGGCTCGCGTGTACCTTACTACTGTTACGCTTATGGAACGACTGTTACCGGGAAGTATGGAACGAGTAATATTTGGGATCAGATCCAGTGGAAAGATTCCCGGGGTGTCGTGAATATTGGATATGTTTCTGACACATATGTCTACACAGGCTCAGACGGCCCGGTCGGTTACAAATGCAATTAGCTTCGGATCAAAAGTCAAATTGATATAACCAGCCCTCTCTTAGACGGCCTGCCTGAAGAAACCATACCAAGTATGAGCGGTATGGTTTTTTATGTCGATATACTTGGATTCTCCAGAACGCCTGAAAGTTAAATAAGTAGATCAAGGAGAGAAGAAAAAAATGGATTTCTGGAAGAAAGCAGCGATTTTATCACTTGTTTTCACCATGCTTGTTAGCCTGATGATGAGTGAAACAGTTTTTGCGGCGGGACTGAATAAGGATCAAAAGCGCCGGGCGGAACAGCTGACCAGTATTTTTAAAAACGGCACAACGGAGATCCAATACGGATATGTGGAGCCATTGGATGATGGAAGAGGCTATACATGCGGACGGGCAGGCTTTACAACGGCTGCCGGGGATGCATTGGAAGTAGTGGAAGTATACACAAAGGCGGTACCGAATAACAAACTGAAAAAGTACCTGCCTGAATTGCGCCGTCTGGCCAAGGAAGAAAGTGATGACATCAGCAATCTCAAGGGCTTTGCTTCTGCTTGGCGTTCGCTTGGAAATGATAAAGATTTCCGTGCTGCCCAAGACAAGGTTAATGACCGCTTGTATTATCAGCCTGCCATGAAACGATCAGACAATGCCGGGCTGTAAACGGCATTGGCAAGAGCTGTGATGTACGATACAGTCATCCAGCATGGCGATGGTGATGACCCAGACTCTTTTTATGCCTTGATCAAACGCACGAACAAAAAAGCGGGGGGCTCACCTAAAGACGGAATTGATGAGAAGAAATGGTTACATAAATTCCTGGATGTGCGCTATGACGACCTGATGAATCCAGCAGACCCTGACACCCGTGATGAGTGGAGAGAGTCGGTTGCCCGTGTGGACGTGCTTCGCTCTATCGCTAAGGAGAACAGCTACAATCTAAACGGACCGATTCACGTCGTTCAAAGGAATACGGTAATTTTGTAATCAATTAAGCAGAGAGTGAAAAGAAACCGCTACAGATGAAAATCTAAAAGATACCAAAGATGTTGGTATCTTTTTGTTTGCAGTAAAAAAGTATTCAATTTTCTCTATAACGATTAGGTTTTGTTATCCTCTCTGGGGTAATTATCAAGATGGATCAGGTTTAGTGTCCGGTTCGGTTTTTGGGTAGACTGCTGGGTCCAAATCCTTAAAATTTTTTAAGCAGACAGTTTAGGAAAGAAGCTGCAATATGTAAAGGGGAGCTTATTACAGAGCCCTCCTTTACATGATTTGATAGTCACCATGTGTATAAACTGCTCCGTCCATAATACGACGTGCAGTACGCACGATTTTTATACCAGAGGGCTCCAACATTGTTTCTATGATACCAGAAGAATGAGCCAGTCGAACCTTTGTAGAATGGATTTTTGCTATTCTTGCAGGGATTGTACCTTCCACTGAAAGTGCTGTCGTTGTACATATCGCCCCAGTGACAGCTAGTGCTTGATGAGGCTTTTGCATGGACATCATCCTAATGTGTAAGTCCATCTCAACGTTTGAATGCCAAGCACCTGTACTATCCTTATATTTCTCTGGTTTTGATACTATAGCTAGTTTGGGGACAGCTGGTGATAATTTTGTAGCAGAAAATCGATTGGCAAAGCCGCATTTCTCTGCAGCAATGGATCTTAATTCTTCAAATTGAGCCAACTGTAGCTCAGTAAATTCTTCTGCAAGTTCTGTTCCAGTCAGGCCGATACTGCTCGCTTCCACAAAAACTAATGGATTTGCATAGTCGATAATAGACACCTCTATTTGACCTTGACTTGTATCTAAAAACTCCGAACTATTTCCAGTAGGCAATAAATGACCGGTCACTGAACCAGCAGCATCATGAAAGTTTAAATAGATTGGAGATCCAGATCCAGGTACTCCAGATATAGTAACATCTCCATCATATTTGACCTGACCGTCTTCCACTTCCACTTCCGCAATGATCATTTTATTCGTATTGGTATTCAGTATCCTTACCGTAGTCATTGGTTCTGTCGCTTTTACAAGTCCTTCTTCGATAGCAAATGGGCCAACAGCAGCAGAGATATTTCCGCAGTTCCCCTTAAAGTCCACTTTTTTTTCCGAAATACTGACTTGACCAAACGTGTAGTGAACATCAATATCCGATGTATATGCTTTCTTTATTATTGCCACTTTACTAGTAAGGGAATGACCGCCACCCAAACCATCTATTTGTCTTTTATCAGGACTTCCCATGACATCAAGCAAAAAGGGCTCCCATTCGTTTTTATTGTTAGGCATAGCTGATTCATGGAAAAAAACGCCTTTGCTTGTTCCGCCTCTCATGATTGTTACGTTCGTCTTAACCATCTTCATCATCCTCATCCTAAAGGTAGTATTTTATGTTTTTTAGTGTAGAAGGTAAAAAGATGAAAATAAAATATAAATTTTCTTAATATTCAATAAAAGAACTTTTATAATTGTGAAAGAATGACTAGAAAGGAAGATGAAAATGGATGAAAAAGATTGGATTTTATTGAAAATTCTTTACGAAGAACAAAGTGTAACAAAAACAGCAGAGCGATTATTTACGTCACAGCCTTCCATCACTTATCGATTGAATAAGATTGAGGAGAATTTCGGAATTGAATTATTCACCAAAAGGCATAAAGGAATTACCTTTACTGCGGAAGGAGAACACTTAGTTTCTTATGCAAGAAGAATGTTACAGGAACTCCAAGATACCAAAGATAATATCTCTAATCTAAGCAAAGAGGTGCAAGGACATCTAAGACTGGGGGTTTCAAGCAATTTCGCTCAATATAAGCTCCCTAAGTTATTAAGGGAATTTTCCATTATGTATCCTAATGTCCAATATAGTGTACAAACAGGCTGGAGTTCAGATGTCATGAAATTATTAGATGCTGGTATTGTACAAGTCGGTATACTGAGGGGAAGCCATCGCTGGAAAGGGGAGAAGGAACGGCTTACACGGGAAAAATTACATATCATCTCAAAAAAAACAATAACGATAGATCAACTTCCTTTTTTCCCTTTTATCAAATATAAAACGGATGCTTCTTTAAAAATGATAATAGATGAATGGATGCATACTAATCTAAAACAAGCACCCATCATTGCAATGGAAGTGGATCGACAAGAGACTTGCAAAGAGATGGTAAAGCATGGTCTTGGTTACTCCATAGCACCAGAAATTTGCCTGCGGACATCTGATCATTTGTACACAATGGAACTATATAATGCTAATGGTAAGCCATTAATGAGAGATACTTGGCTAATGTACGATCAAAAATCATTAGGAATCAAAATCGTTAAAGCATTCATTGATTTCTTAAAGGGTGAACAAATGGTAACCATTTAATATGATTATAGAATTTTTTTTGCAACTTAGTAAAAAAATATTTATTTAACTTATTACACCGTATAGGATATGTTAATCAAAATATCATTTGAAAGCGCATACGTGGAGGTGTAATATGCTTACTATTTTAGGTTTTTTGATGGTAACTGTTTTTACAATATTAATAATGACAAAGAAAGTCTCGCCTATTGTTGCCTTAACCATCACTCCTATTGTTTTTGCTCTTATTGGAGGTTTTGGTAAGGATATTGGTGACATGATTTTAGAAGGAATACAAACAGTTGCAAGTTCAGCGGCATTGCTGTTGTTTGCAATACTTTTTTTCGGAATTTTAATCGATGCAGGTTTATTTGATCCACTAATAAAAAAAATCTTATCTATAGTAAAGGGAGACCCTGTGAAAATAGCGATAGGGTCTGCCGTATTGGCAATGCTCATCGCTTTAGATGGAGACGGTACAACTACCTATATGATAACTGTCTCAGCAATGTTACCTTTGTATAGAAGAATTGGTATGAATCCCATGGTTATGGCGACATTAGCAATGCTGTCGTTGAGTATCATTAGCGGAATGACTCCATGGGGTGGACCAGCTACAAGAGCTATTTCAGTGCTAGGTTTAGATCCCTCAGATTTCTTCGTGCCATTACTTCCGACCATGATTGGAGGAATTGCATGTGTCATATTTCTGGCCTTTCTAATGGGCAGGAAAGAAAGGAATCGAATAGGCATCGTTAAATTAGAGCCTAGACATATAACAAAGGACAGCTCTCAATCTTATATGGCAGCTACGTTGGATAGCGAGCAATTGAAAAGACCACGATTAATATATCTTAATTTATTCCTTGTTATTAGTGTCATGGTGTTGATTGTGCTTGGAACTAAGCATCCATCCGTTTTATTTTTAATTGGTTTTGTTCTTGCCCTTACTATAAATTATCCGAATGTAAAGATGCAGAAGGAGCGAATCGCCGAGCATTCTGGTAATGCGATTACTGTAGTATTATTGGTATTCTCAGCTGGAGTATTTGCTGGTATATTATCCGGGACAAAGATGGTGGATGCCATAGCAGGGTCATTAGTATCCATCATCCCCTCATCAATGGGGCAGTTATTCCCAGGTATTGTAGCACTCACTAGTATTCCGTTTACTTTTGTTTTATCAAATGATGCATATTACTTTGGAATGGTCCCTATCTTTGCAGAAGCTGCCTCAGCATATGGTATAGAACCAGTAGAAATTGCAAGGGCTTCTATAATGGGGCAGCCAGTTCATCTGATGAGTCCATTAGTTGCATCAACACTACTGTTAGTAAGTATGCTTAAAATTGACTTAGGATCCTTTCAAAGGTTTGCCGTTAAGTGGGCTGTAATTACATCTTTAGTTATTACGTTGTTAGCAATAATTACAGGGGCTATCACTATTTTGTAAAGAGACACTCCTCTGCATTTTGATGACAATGCAGAGGAAGCAGCAGTTTTATTCCCTCGACTTATCAAAAAGTTGCCGGAAAAGTATCGAGAGGCGCTCGAACTGACTGAATTTCAAGGGTTATCACAAAAAGAGTTAAGTGAAAAGCTCGGCATTTCTTACTCGGGCGCAAAATCAAGGGTGCAACGCGGACGGGGAAAATTAAAACAGCTGCTTGAAGGTTGCTGTCATATTGAAGCGGATCGATATGGAAATATCGTAGACTTTCGTATTGTAAAGGAAACTGACTGACAAAGTCAGTTTTTTAATGAAATTGGCCATCAGCTGCCAGATACGATTCAGTCATATGAGGAGCATTTTCCCTTTGATGTTTGCAAGGGATATATGTATAATATAAATCGTAATGTTTTCGATTTAATGAAAAAAGGAGTGTTGGAATGAAGATTTTATTTGCAAAGAGGTTAGGTATATTCGCTATAGGTTCATTACTCGTATTGGCAGGATGTCAGACTTCCGGTTCATCAAAAGGTGAGTCTCAAAAAACAACATCATCCTCAGCAGTTGAAGAAGATTCTTCTAAAACGCAAAAGCAAACATCTGAAAGTCATACACACGAACATTCTCACGATCATAGTCATGCACATGATGAAGAATCCGAAAAAATTTATGAAGGCTATTTTAAAAACAATCAAGTAAAGGACCGCTCACTTTCTGATTGGGAAGGAGATTGGCAATCTGTCTATCCATACCTGCAAGATGGTACTCTTGACGAAGTGTTTTCATATAAATCAGAACACGAAGGCGACAAGACAGCTGAAGAATATAAAGAGTATTATAAAAAAGGGTATAAAACAGATGTTGAGCGTATTGTAATTCAGAAAGATACTGTAACGTTCTTCAAAAACGGAAAAAAATACTCTGGTAAGTATACGTATGACGGGTACGAAATTTTAACATATGAGGCAGGCAATAGAGGGGTGAGATACATATTCAAACTAGCTAAAAAAGCTGAAGGGCTTCCTCAGTATATCCAGTTTAGTGATCATAGTATCTATCCGACTAAAGCTAGTCATTATCATCTCTATTGGGGTGACGACCGCGAAGCTTTACTTGATGAAGTCACACATTGGCCTACCTACTACCCGTCAAAAATGGACGGACACGATATTGCCCATGAGATGATGGCGCATTAATTGATGATTAGTATGAAGTTTGGTGTTCTTTTATAAATAATGCTGAAACATGCCCATAGGCACCTGTGTTAGCTGCTGACTCTTCGTCAGCAGCTTTTTGTCTTTTTAAGTTTTTTTCTCTCCGCCGGACGTAGACTTCTATCTCATTGGCACCTGAAAGATAAACAAAACATTAATAAAACAACATTATTTCATTAACAAAGTTTAGATACGATCAAAATAAAAAGTGTTATGAGATAAGTAAGGGAGATATGATAAAAAATGAAAATACTAAGGATGAAGAAGCATTTAGCAGTGGCTTTATGTTCTCTGGCATTATTTCAAAGTTCTATGAGTGTTTGTTATGCGAGCACAACAACGAATCCAAAAACAGTAACTCCGCCCCCGCCCCCTCCTTCAGGATATTTCGTAGATCATTACAAAAATAACAGCTCTGTACATACTACTGTGAATTCTAATCCCGCGATCGGGGTGCTATCTGAATTTAATAAGCTTTGGACGCCGGGAAGCACTTGGGATAGTGGTGCCAAACGGAACAGCAGTGTGTTGGATGCCAACATTCAAAAAGTTGTTGACATCGCTGAACGCCGCACAGTTAGTGAGGAAAATGCCGCATATTTTGATGATCGCAGGAATCAGAGCTACAGTGTGATTGACGGTCTTGGTCCGCTTACCGATGTATATCGAATGGAGGCGGGCGCGACGACAACGATTAACAGTATCCCGGCAGATGCGGTGACAAAAAAATATACTGACGAAGGAACCAATTCTGGCAGCACGAGTTCCAGTCTCGGCAATATGGTGAGCTTGGTCAATACGTTACGCGGCACTTATTCCTCAACGAACCCGGCTAAGGGATACTTCCAATATCCCCGCCCGTTTCGCTGGGAAAGCAATTCTATTCTTGTTCCAACTCTTGTTCCCGCTATCAATCCTGATCCGAGCAAAGACGGAGGTTTTCCGAGCGGACATACGAATGCTGCATATCTCAGCGCTTTTGCTATGGCTTATGCCGTACCGGAGCGTTATCAGGAGCTCCTTACCCGGGCTTCGGAGCTCGGCAATAACCGCATTGTTGCCGGTATGCATTCCCCGCTTGATGTAATGGGAGGACGTGTCATGGCGACTGCCTTGGCGGCAGCTATTTTATCTGATCCAGCCAATAAACGTTTGAAAAAGGCTGCTTATGATGAGGCCCATAGGAAGTTGTTGACGCAAACTGGTACAGCGGAAGACCGATTCAGCGATTATAGTAAGAATAAAAAACAATACACCCAACGATTGACATATGGATTTGGTCAAATCCATTCACCTGTTAAACCAATGGCAGTTCCTAAGGGAGCTGAAGTTCTGCTGGAAACCCGTTTTCCTTATCTTGACCACACGCAGCGCCGTTGGATTTTAGCCACTACCGGTCTTCCTTCCGGCTATCCTGTTCTTGATGATCCTGAAGGGTGGGGACGGCTTGATCTCTTTTCCGCCGCCGATGGATATGGCGCTTTTGCGAGAGACGTTACCGTGAATATGGATTCTTCAAAAGGCGGCTTCCATGCATTGGATCGCTGGCGAAACGATATCTCCGGCACTGGAAAGCTGACCAAAAAAGGAACAGGCGCGTTAAAGCTGGAGGGGAACAATACATACTCCGGCGGCACGCGGATCGATCAGGGAACGCTTGAGGGCGACTCGAAGACGGCCTTTGGGAGCGGTGACGTTTCAAACAACGGAGGCACCTTGAAGGAAGATGTCTCAGGAAAATTGGTTATCCGAGGAGACTACAAACAATCTGCCAAGGGTATACTTGAGCTGAATCTAAGCGGGAAAAAGGATATGCTTCAGATTATGGGCAAGGCTAAAATGAAAGGGACATTACGCCTCCATTTTACGGACAATTACGTACCGGCTGATGGATCCACAATCATCACCTATCAAAAGCGACATGGGGCATTTTCTTCAATCGAGACCATCGGATTGTCAAGCAAGTACAAAGTGGAAGTCATCTATAAGTCCAACCATATCCAATTAAAAGTCAAGGCAAAATAAGTTTGTATTCCAAGCATTTGCCACCTTAGAAAAAGAGCAGTTTACTCCATAAAGAATATGTTTTCAAGCTGGTGCAAGTTGGCACCAGCTTTTTTGTTAATTTGTGCCCGTTATGATTGATGATGCCGGTAAACAGGCAACGCACCGCCAGTAAACATACATAAGCAGTAGACCAACGGGAGCTTCTATTTGTTTATTTAGCGTTGGAAGGATTTTTTATACGTGGGAAATAGTATGGAGGTTTGATGTTAGATAGTGCTGATCCTGTGACCAATCAGATTGTTTTATTCACTTATTCATTTTTGGTTAAATTAAGGAGAGGACATCAACAGTTAAAGAAAAACTAGGCAGTCATATGTTGAAGGAGAGACAACCAATGAAAAGCAGACAGGAGGCAATTGATTATTGTTTGAGTTTTAAAAATGCATATGAAGATTATCCGTTTCGTGATAAGAATTGGACATTAATACGACACGCAGAAAACAGAAAAGTGTTTGCATGGATATTTGAAAAAGATGACCATATTTGGATCAATGTAAAGTGTGAACCCGGTTTTCTTGATTTTTGGAGACAGAAATACACTTCGGTAGTTCCAGCATTTCATCTCAACAAAGACCATTGGAATTCTATCATTCTTGACGGAACTGTTCCAGAGGAAGACATATACGATATGATCAAACAAAGCTACATGTTAACTAAAACTAAGTAAGCCATTACCTGAGGGATAGGGTCACATACTAAAGCCTTGAAGCGCTAAAAGAGCCTTGCGTCACATAATATGGAAGAAACGCAATGGCTTCTGGGTGGCATACGTATATTGGATCTTCTCCTGGAATGTATGGGATATCAGTAAACAAAGAGACATATACTTACAAAATGATTGAAAAAAGTGGTGTTTTCGGTGTGAATTTTCTTCCGGGGAGATGTTCGGAATTCATTCAAGCATTAGGCACCTTTAGTGGTAGAGATATCGATAAGTTTGAAGAATTTCATATTCAATACGTAGAAGGACTAAAAACCGAGGTGCCGATTTTAACTGATGCGTATTTTGCTTATGAGTGTAAAGTGCACAGTATTTCCACTTTGGGCGATCAAGAGTGGATTGTGGGAGAAGTTTTACAGAGATATCAAGATAAAGAGCTTTTCTTAAAAAGTGGAATGCCAGATTTAGAAAAACTGGATGTTCCGCTTCATATTGGAAAGTCTAGCTACCGAATACTAAATAGTGAAGCAGAGGAACATCAACACGCATTTTATCCCACAACTGATTGAAACATTCATGGTCCTCCACATTATTGTTACGTGGCATACCTTGAGTTCATCTCACCATGGAACTTTCTCTTTCGATCAACAATAGTCCTTAAAGGAAAGGACATTTTCTTATAAGTGAAGAGTACTTGACACAATTGTTTCGATAGGATATATATGCATGAAATTTACATTTCACAGGTTCAGAAACTTTGTATGGTGAGTTAATCGCATAATAAAACAGACGCCATAAAGATTTCTAATGGCGTCTGATGGATATGAGGTAAGGTGAGTTCTTAATAGCCACCGAAGAAAGATGTCCCAACGATGATTAATAGTATGAATAGTACTACAATTAATGGAAATGACTTCATAACATCACCCTTCCTTAAAAGAGGATAGTACATGATATGCAGATCGAGCTTATTCGATAGTGATGCTAGTTTAATTGATATAAAAATATATTTTAGCCTAGGCTGGACTGCTAATTGATCTTTATTAGTTATTGGGTCAGACCATTTTAAAATTGATCTATTTCAAAATGATTTGTTGTTCTCGGCTAATCGTTGGCTAATCTTTTTGATGCAAGCGGGCGATAGAATAAAATTTAATTTGCCTTTTTAGCTAACTTATTGCTCATCAATCCAAACTTCCCGCCTACCACTTCTTTCACTTCATGAATAACAATAAAAGAGTTTGGATCAATGTCTTGAACATTCTTCTTCATTCTTAGCAACTCATTCTTTTTAATAACAACATAGATAATGCGTTTATCTTTATTAGCATAATAACCATATCCATAAAAAATAGTGGCGGCGCTGCCGAACTCACTAGTAATGAACTGGGCAATTTTTTCATATTGATCTGACATAATGGTCATGGCTTTCTTATTATGAAAACCTTCAATCATGATATCGACGATCTTAACGCACAAATAAACAAAAATAAACGTGTACAATGTGTTATTAATACCTACAGCAAATATGGAGGCGAATATAATGAAGCTATCCATATAGAATAAACTTTTTGAAATACTATACCCTTTCGTATAATTTAACAAATAAGCCATAAGAGTGGTTCCTCCAGTAGAACCATCTGCAATAAAAATCATGGCTAGCCCTGCACCCATTAATAAAGCTCCAAACACAATACCTAACATGATGTCATGGATGGCAAATGGAATAAAGCTGACAATCTTAAGGAAAACAGACGTCATAATGGCCCCGAATGTGGTATAAAGGATCGTTTTCTTTGTTAAGAATTTATAAGCTGCAGCGATAAAAACAAGGTTTATGAGAAACGTACTTATACTAGTTGGAATCTGAAATAAATAATATAAAACCAAAGCAATACCAACTGTGCTGCCATCTCCTAATTTATTTGGAATAACAAAGAACTCAATAGACGCAGCAATTAAAAATGTTCCCACGATCATTAAAAGAATATCTTTGTGAATATTTTTCATTATTAGAACCTCCTTTTCTGTAAGATTTGTATAAAAAATAATAAAAAACGTCTCAGATATTGTTATGTTAAAAACATAATCAATTTCTAAGACTACTTTCCTCAACATCATATATTCTGTTAAAAATAAATCATTTACTCAATATCCCCGATGATTATATAAATTTACCTGATTGATGTCAATATGATAAAAATCTATCTTGTAAATAGAGTGACAATGCATACCAAACGAACACTTATAGAGTTTTTCGCTTTTGTAAGGCAAGGTTACTCGCTTCTTCTGTCTAGTATATATAAAATATAACTATAGTTTTTTTCAGCAATAAAAAAGCATCCCTAAGGATGCCGAATAACTATGTTTTCTCAATTGTTATTGGAATTGCATCTTTTTACTGGTTTACAACATGGATTTCTCAAGTCGCTTCCGCAATCATATTCCTCAACGATGTTTTCGTTCTTTACAGATTGTGTCACTGGATAGTAATTTTCTACTCTCGTAATATTTCTGTTCACATTCACAATATGAGTTGGATGAACACGTCTAACCGTACGTTGATTGGTTGTTGTATTCACAACATTTCGAGTAGGAGAAACAATTGTTTCTACATTGTTGCCTCCATTGAACCCGTTGTTTCCATTGTTGCCGCCATTGTTCCCACGACGAGATCCAAGAATGAACTCGTCAGCATTTCTAAATCCACCGTTGCAGCTCATCAAATCACCCCTTCATATCATCTTGTCTCACAATATAATTTATGCAGTAAAAAAAGGGTTGTCCTAGTCAAGTACCCTCATAATATAAAAATCCGCTGTTATGATAAAGATTTATTTAAGTACGTCAATGCTAATAAATTCATTTTTCATTACAAGGGAAATACCTCTTTGAGCAGAAAAACGGAGACACGTTTAAAAAGACGTTGTCAGGATTCTTACTGCAGCTACTTTGGTTTTGTTACTGCTTTTACTTCGGACAGGGATCAAACATGAAAAGCTAAATACCTTTTTGGTTTCTGATAAGGAACGTGTTTATATGCCAGTTGAATAAATAAAATAAACGTTTCTGAGCAAACGAAGGAGGGCTTGGAAACCATTTTAGAACCTATAGCTCTTTTACCATTACTTTCTCGCCATTAAAATCGAGTTCACCAGTAAATTGAAAACCAAACCTTTGATAAAGGCGAAGAGCATGAATATTATTTTCAAATATACTTAAATAAATCCTCTTACATTGATATAGCTCAGCAAGGTGGTGAATGAGAGCTTTAAGCATTTTCTTTCCCAATCCTTTTCCCTGATAGTGTTCGTCTATAAAGAATCGGTCGAGCCAGACTCTTCCATTTTTATTTTCTTCATCATACTCGGGAAACCATCCATACATTGCAAAACCGACTAAATCTCCTTCATAGTAAAGTCCCGCAGGTTTATAATAGTGACATTCTTTTGCGTCCTCTAAACATGCTTTTGTTGATTCAATGTATGATATTTGATTTTCGCTGACATGCAGAGCAAGAATGGCAGCACGATTATCATCAGTTACTGCTTTTATTTTTATACTCATACTGCAATCTCCTTATTTTTCTTTTTCCAAAAAAGATCATTTTCAATGGATGATAATCTATAACGTTGTTATACTTCAGGCTAACGGAAAAGCAAGCCATCTGAATATGCTTCCTAGAAATATAGGAAGAATGAAGAGGAAAGGCATCAATAGAAGCAGGCAGATAAATTCCTGGTATTGGCGACAGATTGATAATACTCACATAATCACCTCAAGGAACATGCAGCCGATCTAATACAGAACCTTTCCTGCATCCAAACCATACTTGATTTTATTAAGAAAAGAATTAATTCAAAGCTGTAGCATTATTCTTTTTTTCTTTCCAAACCATTGTAAGACCAA
Source organism: Bacillus sp. N12A5 (assembly GCF_026790125.1). Taxonomy (NCBI): domain Bacteria; kingdom Bacillati; phylum Bacillota; class Bacilli; order Caryophanales; family Bacillaceae; genus Bacillus; species Bacillus sp. N12A5. The sequence continues at coordinate 423,707 of NZ_JALAMR010000008.1, forward strand.
GACCGACAATCATAACAAAACCTGCAAAAAGGAAAGGATAATGAATGTTCAGATCAAATAGTATACCGCCTAGAGCAGGACCAAATATATTTCCCAAGCTGGTGTATGTGGAGTTCATGCCTGCTACGAAACCCTGCTGGTTACCGGCCATATTGGATAAATGAGCAGTTAAGGCCGGGCGCAGCAAATCGAACGCCAGAAAAATAAAACAAGTGACAAGCAAAACAGTAATAAATCCTGACATAACAGTAGACACGAAAGCTAAGATCGCTCCGATTATTAAGCATAGCTGAATCATTCTTTTCTCTCCAAGCTTATTGACCAATTTCCCGAATAGTAAAACTTGAATAACTACCGCAACAATGGAACTTATCGTAATAATGATTGCGATATCTTTTGGTGTAAAGCCAAATTTATGATCAGAAAACAAGCTGAATACCGTTTCATAAGCCGATAAACCGAAAGCCATTACAAAGACGATAATAAATGCAATGAAATAGACAGGATGAATAGACCTCTTCAAGTCATTTAAAAAATTTGATTCCTTTGTATGAGATGAGAGCTGATGGCGTTCTTCTGCTGACAATGACTCTTTTAGTATAAAAACGGAAGATACAGCTGCTATTAAGGCTATGGCGGAGGCAAAGAAAAACGGCATGCGAATGCCAAAGCCAGCAATAAACCCTCCCGCACCAGGTCCAATAATAAAGCCGGTGCTAATTGCAGCCGAAACATACCCCATAGCCTTTGACCTTTCCTTTGGGGTTGTAATATCTGCTACATATGCTGTTACCGCAGGCATGATAAAAGCAGCGCTTATACCGCCCAATATCCTCGAAAAGTAAAAGATTGAAACATGGGCCCCTAATCCGAAAATCAACTCTGATAAACTGAATATAAGCAGCCCGAGAACAATCATTTTTTTTCTCCCAAAACGGTCAACCCACCTTCCCGCAAAAGGTGAAGTGATCAACTGAGAAATGGCAAAAGCCGCAACAAGATAACCCATAGTGCTACCAGATAAATGCATGATTTTCATAAAAGAAGGCATAACTGGAATGATTAATCCGATACCCAGAAAGGCTACGAAAATATTACTTAATAGTATAATGAATATCATTTTTTGGTCTTTTATTGATTTTTTCATTTAAAATCCCCTTTATTAAAATCCTTTTCTTTGTTGATTGAAGATCTTTTCAAGTACAATCAAATCATAAGGTATATGGTTACCGTATAGTCAAGGAGGTTTTTATGAGCGAAGATGTTAGGAAGTATTTCACAACAGGTGAATTTTCGAAGCTCTGCCGTGTAAAAAAACAAACCTTATTTCATTATGATGAGATTGGTCTATTCTCTCCGGAAATAAAAAAAGAAAATGGGTATAGATATTATTCCTATCATCAATTTGAGGTGTTTCAAGTCATCAGCCTATTTAAAGAGCTTGGTGTCCCTTTAAAAGAAATAAAGCTCTTAATAAAAGGAAAAACACCAGACAAGATCCTGCATGTTCTAAAAGAAAAATCGATTGAGATTGATAATAGAATAAATAAGCTGAAGCAACTGCAAACGATCCTACAAACAAAAGTGGCGCTTACTGAACAGGCACTTAAGACTGATTTTTCCTCGATTTCGTTTGAATATTTACATGAAGAAAAATTCATGTTAAGCCGTAAAACTTTAAACTTACCGGAACGAAAATATGTCGCTGCAATTTCAGAACTCATACATGAAGTTCAACAATATGAGTTAGATGAAGGATATCCGATAGGCGGAATCTTTGCACGGGAACAAATATTAGAAAAAGACTTCTACAATTACAGTTACTTTTATATAAAAGTAAAAGGCGGGATAGAGAATATCAATTATTATATACGGCCAAGAGGCCTGTATGCAGTTGGATATGAAATAGGCGGAAAAACGGAAGAGGCATACCGCAGAATCATTGAGTTTATTGAAAAGAATGGAATGCAAATAGGGGAAAATGCATATGAGGAATATATGCTGGATGAGATGGTAGTTGACGGGTGTGAAAATACATATGCCAAAATCCTCCTGCAAGTTAAGGAGGTGTAACGCTGATTTTAACATCGACTATAACAAATTACTATAGCTAAAGAAGGGACCATCAATGAAGTGGAATGTCAATTCTTTGCAAGCGCTACAGATCAAAAAATAACGGAATGTGAAAAGAAGCTGAACAGTAATTTTCCAGAAGAAGATTATCGAGTATTTTTGAAAACACATTTCGGCGCCAGAATATATAATGTAATGATTTCTGGCAGTAATGTTGGTGGCAGACCTCACATTTTAAGTTTAAAAGAGATCTATGAGAGTATGCAGACGATTGCTTTATTGAAGCCAACCTTTATTCCTGTCGCTTACTTATTAGACGGCTGTTATTTGTTAATCGATATAACAAAGGTATCAACAGATCCAAACTGCTTATGGTTACTTAATCAAACGGAGTATGAATATCTGAACTTAAATGTCGAGCTCTTTGTAGACAGGGATGTTGTTTGCGCGAGGAGTTAATTTTTGGAAATGAAGTCTGTATACAGCTGAAAATGATTATAGAACAAATTAAAGAAATTTCAAAAAAACCGTCTAGATAAACACTAATGACCAGAACATTTGACCGTATTTGTGTAAGAAAGTCTTCTCGTTATGAGAAGGCTTTCTGCATATTTAATATGAGTTTTTTAGATTGTAAATTGCTTTTCGGATTCTGCTTTAGCTTTTCGTTCTCATCTTTATAATCAAGAAGAGGTTGAGGCCTACACGACTAATGCTGAAATGGCAGGTATGAAAATACAGACTTGGTATCTACACATAATGTCACATGTATATGCCATAACCTGAAAGGCCGAGTTCAATTTCTCGGCCTCATCTAACTCGTGTTCATTAGTATCAATATTAGTTTTGTGTGAAAATTCTGATAAATTATGAGATTTTTTATAGTGATAGAGTAGGTCTTACAATTAATTCACTTACATCGATCTCTATTGGCTGCGAGATTGCATAAAGAATGGCATGTGCAATAGCAGAAGCAGGAAGCGCTTGTCTTCGGTATTCGATCATAGCTTCACTCGCCTGTTTATCGGTAATATGATCGGCTAGTTCTGATGCCGTTACGCCCGGTGCAATTAAAGTAGTTCGAATATTATGCGTTGCTTCCTGCCGTAACCCTTCCGTGATGGCACGGACAGCATACTTGGTCGCGCAATAAACTGCTGCTGTCGGGGTAACTTCATAGGCGCCTATTGACGCTATATTGACGATATGTCCGCTATTCTGCTCTTTCATTATCGGCAACACTGCTCCAATACCATGCAGGACACCACGGATATTTACATCAATCATTCGATTCCATTCTGCGATTTTCAAAGAATCCAATTTAGATAATGGCATTACACCGGCATTATTTACGATGACATCGATCTTTCCGTATGCATCTGTTACTTCTTGTACTGTTTGCTGCATTTGGCCAAAGTCGGTCACATCCAATTGCTTATAATCTGCATGATATCCTTTTTGCTGAAGGGTGGTCACGAGTGTTTCCAACCTATCTGTTCTCCGCGCTGCTGCTATTACCGTAGCTCCATTCTCAGCTAATAAATCAACAGTTGCTGCTCCAATACCGCTGCTTCCACCGGTGACAAGAACAACTTTATTCTTTATACTCATCTTTGTATCATCCTCTTTTAAGTGATTTTTCTTTAAGGAATCTTTAGCTTCTATCACGATGCAGCACCATCCCTGCGTGATAAAGGATTCCGTTTATAAAATCTCCATCTGCTGTGAATCCTGCATCATCTTGATATTCAATGTGGTCACCTGTTATTTGGTAATTGCCTGTATATGCACATTCGACATTGCCGCGTGCTTCAACATAGCGTCCATCAGGCAGCAGTTCATGCCTGATATACCGGTCTTTGGTAACCCAAAGCCCACCATAAGAATGATTGTTTTTTTCCAATATCATCAGCTCCTTTCTGTTCTACTATTAGTATCAGGGAAAGATAACATGGAGTGGTAGCCGGTATCTCTTTAATTCTTGCCTTATCCTCCAAGCCAAGTCGATAAGCCTTATAAAAGGAGGGATTTCATGTCTCTAGAAGAGCAATTGCAATCGAAAGAAGAGGAGCTTACAAAACTTGTGTCATCTTTTGCCGCCAAGGAGGGTACGAACGTAACGTCAATCTCTGGGTTGGAATTTATTCGATCTGCCAAGCCGCTGATGCCTGTACATACTATGCATGAACCTGCTTTGTGTATTGTTCTGCAAGGAAGAAAAGTGATTTCTATAATTGGAGAAGACTTCTTTTACGGAAAAGGGGAGTACTTAGTCGTGGCGGTCGATCTGCCTGTTATCGGGGAAATTTTAAAAGAAGTGAGAGGGAACCCTATTTATGTCTTCGATTGAATTTTAACTTAATGCAAATTGCAGAGGTTTCAAAGGAGTATCAGCAACATAGCACTAATCATAATGCTACAGGCCGAGGAATATTTGTAGCTCAGACAGATGAGGTCATTCTGGATGCACTTATCCGACTCGTGAAACTGCTTCATACACCTGAAGATACAGAAATACTTTCACCTTTAATCATTAAGGAAATTCTATACCGCATTATGCAGGGAAAGCATGGTCACACAGTAAAAAGCCTTGTTGCCAAGGGGAGTAAATTATCTGAAGTGGCTGCTGCTCTGGATTATTTAAGAAATCATTTTTCTCAGGAAATAAAGATAGATGCACTAGCTAAAAAAGTAAACCTTAGCCCATCAGCTTTATATCATCATTTTAAACAAGTTACAATGATGACTCCGATCCAATACCAGAGAGCGTTACGTCTCCATGAAGCAAGGCGGTTGATTATCGGGAAAAATATGAAGGCCGCTGACGCTGCCTTTCAAGTTGGCTATGAAAGTCCTTCTTATTTTAATAGAGAATATAGAAGGATGTTCGGCAACCCTCCAGGGAAAGATCGTAAAGAGAATCTGAATTTATATAATGTGTAGTCAAATCAAGAAGTCGCATACAGATGCGACTTCTATCAATTTATGGTTACTTAATCAAACGGAGTATAATATCTGAAAATGAATTTCGAACTTTTTGTAGACAGGTATATTGTTTAACGAGGAGCCAACTTTTGGAAACGCAATCAGTGTACAGATGAAAATTATTATAGAACAAAACTAAAGAAATTCCGAAAAAAACCGTCCAGATAAACACTAATGACCAGAACATTTGACGGTATTTATGTAAGAAGCCCTTATCGTTATGAGAAGAGCATTCTACATATTTAATATGAGTTTTCTAGATTGTAAATGGCTTTTTCGAATTCTGCTTCGTTCTCATCTTTATAATCAAGAAGGGGCGAGTTCATTCTATTCAAGTTTGTCCATTAACTCTGTGAATGAATCACAAACATAGCTAATGGAACTTCCTTATCTTCATAAGCGATCTCATGATCCCAAAAAACAATTGTAGGTTCTTGAGAAGATATTCTGTAATCAAAACAAAAGAGGTTTCCCCTACATCTGTAGCAAAAGGTATGATTTTATCAACTAACCGGCCTTTAACATTATCAAATGTACTAAAGAGATCAATTGGCCGAGTAGGATCTCCTATGCTCAGTAAATTGTTGATTGATTCTCGAGAATTTTGGAATAAAACAACCTTTTTATCTATAGGGGAACATCCATTATGGTCTTTAATGAACTCTTTGTAATCTGTTGGAACTTGATTTTTAATTTCTCTTCTACCTCTTCGATCTGACTGTTTGACGCTTCTTGAAAAGTGCTTCGTTTTCTCCATTTAATACTTTGCATTGGTTAACCTCCTATTTCTCATCTTTCCCCCAAATTTTATATCCGCCAGTGTGACCTGTTTTAGCATGAATTACCCGGTCTACTAGCTCCATTTTTCCAGGAGTTTGATGGTGGTGCCATGTGTATTTCTCTGGTGTTATTCCATCTTGAAGATCAAGTAAATCATCTTCGTTCAAATCAAGCTTTTTAATCAATGATGGGTCTTCTTCAATCTGCTTATATAATTGTTTATTTCATTTGTCAAAATGCTGGTCTCTACTTTTTTTAAAAGTCGGCTTTATCAAGTGTGAGTGTATGCTTTGATTCGAATATTGGAAATCCATCTTTATCATAGGGAACTTTTGTTACTGGGTGGACATCATTTTTCAAGTGACCCATTCTTAAGTTAATAGTCGTTGTTTTAATATCATTCCATGAATCGACGATGTTTGTCCAAATTATTTTAGGGTAGGAGGGGACACTTAAGACTGTTGTAATTGTTTTTGCAAGTTTTAGTTCCATAGGGAGCTGTGAAAATTCCCATGCGCCTACAACCAAGTCCTTGATGCCATATATCGTATCATCAATCGCATCGTTAAGCCCATCATTAACCCCATCGATAATATCCAATGCCGTTTTACCTGCATTGATTACACTTTCACCGACAGACTTCAGCTGTTTTGCTTGTTCTAGCTGCACCACATACTGTAACTGTGCAGGCTGAAGGTTCTCATATCCAATTTTCTTCGCAATTTCTAAATACTCATCCGGATCTGAGACACCATTCGCAAGCTTTTTCTTTAAGTCTTTTATCTCTCGTTCCTTCGCTTCCTCTTTCTTAATCTTCAAATAGGCTTCAGTCTGTTTCTCAATATCACCTTTTTTTATGTATATCACTTTCACGGTACGCCTTAGCGTTGTAGTGGATGGGCGTAGCGTTTTTGCCTTTGCCTGTTGCTTCTTTGATCTTTTGAAATCTGACTTGATGAATTGTTCATTTGGCTCTGACAGGGCATATTCTGTCAGTAAATCTTCGTCAAGATCACCTAGTTTTTCAATTGTTTTTTTGCGTTTATCATTGGCATCTGCAAGCTCATCCTTGAAGGTTTCTGTTGAAAACAAGTCGAGCGGGAGGATGTCGTCAATGTCGTTTAGGATATCTTTCATGGCTTTTTTCTGTTCAGACATGATGGACTTTGATTTTTTATGGGCGTTAGCCAGTTCATGTTCTAAAAAAGACTCTTCAATATAAGCATCAGAGAGACCTTTGTCTTCGACAGCTCCGGCAATGCTGTTAAAAAATGCGATCTTCATGTCAATGTAGTCGATCCATTGATCAGTGACACCAACATGATCGTGATAGAATGCTTTAATGTTATTAGCGCCTTTACCTGAGAATTCGCTGTTGTCTAGTTCAGCGATGCTTTGTAAAGCTTTTCTCAAGTTGACCATTTGCGTCCTTAGTTCTAAATATTCTTTGGCGCGTCTGTAGCTTCAAAGACTTTCATAATCATACCCTCTCATTTAATCGTATAACAAAATATTGCCATGGAAGAAAGAAGAAACGAACCTAAAATTAACTTGATTGATCATATCAAAGATAGCGAATAAAAAGTTTGCGGTTTTTTTGCGGTTCAAACACTTTTTGGAAATGTTAGAATATTACATAAAAAGACATAAAAGGAGGGGTCCTGTGAATCCGGTTTTATCATCGTCAGAAGTTGGCGTAAAGATCAATGAATGGTATAAAATGATACGTCAATTTAGTGTCCCGGATGCAGAGATTTTAAAGGCTGAGGTGGAGCAAGAGATCAATCAGATGGAGGAAGATGAGTATTTACTTATTTACTTCTCTCTAATGAAATTCCGTCATCAGCTCATGTTAGATTATTTGGAACCCGTAACAACACGGATAAGACCAACTATTGACGAACTTCTTGAAAAAATTGAGACTTCAAATAAAGGCATATCTGGTCTTTTGTCGTATTATTCTCTGTTTTTCAGAGGGATGTACGAGTTTGATAAGAAACAATACATGAAAGCTATCTACTATTATAGAGAAGCTGAAAAGCAGATTATACATGTCCCTGATGAGATTGAAAGGGCAGAGTTTCATTTTAAGTTAGCTGAAGCATATTATGGTATGAAGCAAAGTCATGTGTCTATGCATCACGTTAAACAAGCGTTAGATATCTATAATCAATATGAACTTTATAAGGTGCGTAAAGTTCAGTGTATGTTTGTTATCTCAGGGAATTATATTGATTTTAAACGTTATGAAAAAAGTCAGCCGCATCTTGAAAAGGCATTAGAGTTATCTAAGGAATTGAATAACAAAAGGTTGATCAGTTCTGCACTATATAATTTAGGCACTAATTTTGCTGACAGTGGTGATTACGAGCAAGCAGAAGTATTCTTGAAGCAAGCTGTGGAGATTACAGAAAAAGAAAAGCTCACAAACTTGCCACATTCTTTATTTTCTTATGCAAAAATCCTTTTCAAACAAGGAAAAATGAATGATGCTATCCAAGTAAGTAAGAAAGGTTTGTCAGCAGCTCTTTATCAAGGTGATGAGCTTTTCGCAAAATTACAGGGTTATTTAAAAGCTCTTTATGTCGATGCGGTGGATCAACATGGAGTTAATCAAACCATAGAATACTTAGAGAAGAATAAGAACTATTCTTATGTTGAAGACATTGCCTGTGAGACCGCAGCTGCTTATGCAAACTCAAAAGAATTTGAAACATCTTATGTTTATCATCAGAAAATGGTTGAAACTCAAACACAAATTCAAAGGGGAGAATGCCTGTATGACTTTTAAAAAGAGGTTAAGCATTATCCTGGGTTTGTCATTTGTTTTAGTATGTGGTTTCGGTACCGACTTTACAGAGAACCAAACTCAAAACACATTTCATATTGCTTCGGATCGTCTTCAAACTTGATAATACTACCCTAAACCTCCTTCATAAATGGAGGTTTTTTTATTTGATATCAACAGAAACAATGGAATTAAATACGATATAATTAGTATCCCCATTTAAATCCTTGAGCCCTAACCTTATTTTTTTTGAGAGAAAAAGGCAATAGGGCACTGCAATAACTTTTGGTTCTCCAAGAAATCTCTCAGATGGGAATTAAGTGGTTTTGGGATCCCAATCATGCAAAAAGACGCCATCTTATAATAGAATAGCGCCCGATTGTTGAATACCTTATCTGTCTAACTTAGTGAGTTACATTTAAAGTGATTTTGAGGTTTGGCTGACCAATAACACTAGCTGCCCGGAATCAAACGAATCCCCTTCAAGGAGCTTAAGACAATGAACCATCGAATATGTCTTCAGGAATTTCCAGCTCGGTAGCATTAAAGCTTGTAAAGCGAACAGCATTTTCCGATGCCGTGATGACAACAGCGTATTTTCTGTTATTCGAAAAATGGGCTTCTTACTGTATGCATTCATGGACATCCATTATATCCTTATGGACGACTTATATAAATTTGTAGAGAGTTTCTTTGCCAGGGTTCTTTTAACGTTTCAATAAAATCGGTTACTTCCTGAATCATTTTGCATACACTCTTTTTTACGTAGAGAATTTTTTTGAATTTGGGATGGTTTACGGTTTAGTAATCATCCATGTAACACCAAATTTATCAATCACTTCTCCATAGTATGCGCCCCATGGCTGCAAAGCAAAGGGATATTTGTTTTCTCCACCCTCACCAAGCTTGGCATATGCCTCTCTTGCTTCGCTCTCATTATCATAGGTTAAAGCAAGACTGATGCTACGATTACCGACCACTTGTTCAAAGGAATCAGAAAGCATTAGGACATTGTTTCCAGCTATCACCAAAGACAGATGCATAACTTTATCCTTCATTTCTTCTGGAGTTCCTGGTACCTCACCGAATGTTTTAAGTGATACAATTTCTCCACCAAGTGATTCTACGTAAAAATCCGCTTGGCTTCTTGCGTCCTCTGACATTAGATAAGAGTTTAATTGTGCTCCCATGTTTTCAACAACCTTTCCATTCTTATTTGTCTTTCTGCCAATACAACGAATACGACTTAACGAAATATACAAAGGAAAAAACTTTTTGTAATTTTTTGACATGTAGAGTTATTTCATTAAATTGGTTTCCGTAATAGAACATTTGAGTCCCTTAAGCCCCCCTATCCTCCTAGATTGCTTTCGACAATTACTTTCGACGGCAAGTAGAAAATTCCTGCCGGTCATAAAAGGGTAGTACGGACGTTTATTGTTTGTGCTCACCAATTATTAACCATAATTCATATAAACCTGTAGAAATGATGTAAAGTGAGGTTAGAAAGTGCACTGAAAACAAGTTTTCAAAACCAATATTATGGATTTACTATGTTGAGGGTCTAGTGGGTGAATAACCCGTAGCTGGAGATTCAAGTCTTCTCGGCCGCATACCAATAATACCAAGGGTTTAACCACCTTTGGTATTTTTTTGTTGCAAGTGCATTGCATTAAAAAAGTGCTGACCTCTGCACAAAACCTTTGCGCGAGTCTGCACTTTTATTCTGCAAGATACACTGCCCATATCAACGATTATGGGAGTTTATTTAATCCGTTCTTACCCGAGCTGATACTTGGCTTTTAGAAGTTCTTTTTAAGTGCTTAAAACTAACAAATTTTTTGCCATCTTCATCCCATAGGCGGAACTTTAACGACTTAAGACTTGTTGCCAGTGTAATGGTCGGAACGTTTTGCAATGGTTCCGTGTTGTTATGCACTTTTTCAAGCTTATAGTTTGGGACCCTCGGGCTTAAATGATGAACATGATGGAAACCAATATTGCCTGTAAGCCATTGCATGACTTTGGGAAGCTTGTAAAAAGAGCTCCCTTCAACAGCTGCTTTTACATATTCCCAATGCTCATCTTCTTCAAAATAAGAATCCTCAAACGTATGCTGAATATAAAACATCCAAATTCCGAGAGATCCCGATATCATAAAAATTGGCGTCTGAACCATTAGGAAGTTTTGCCAGCCGATAGCCCAACATAAAAGTGCTGCCAAAGCGACGATCCCCAGGTTTGTTACATACGTATTCATCCGTTCTTTGCGTTTTGCCCCTTTACGATTAAAACGATTGGTAATCCCGAAGACGTAAATCGGCCCAATAATAAACATAACAAACGGATTTCTGTACAAGCGGTACATGAATTTTGTCTTAGTTGAGGCTTCCTTATATTCCTCAACGGTCAGTACCCAAATATCGCCTGTACCGCGTTTGTCCAGGTTGCTGCTTGTCGCATGATGGACAGAATGATCGTGTGCCCAATGATCAAAAGGGTGCAGAGTCAGAATACCCGTTATTGTTCCCAGGATTCGATTCGCCTTTCTGTTCTTAAAAAAGGAATAGTGGCAGCAATCATGAAAGATGATGAAGGTTCTTACTAAAAAACCTGCCGCCACGACAGAAATGGCTAATGTAAGGAAATAAGAAATGGACAAGCTCTTATATGCCAAATACCATAGCAGGAAAAAAGGTACCAATGTGTTAATGATTTGACAAATACTTTTTTGTAAATCGGACGTTTCATAGGGGGTAACCAGTTTTCTCAAAGTCCTTAGGTTTTGTTTATTCATTCTATAAAAGTTTCCCCTTCCCTAAAGTTCTTCATCTAAGTATAGAAAACGTTTTATTACCTATGAAGTCCCAGCTGTCATACTCCATATATGATAAGTATCATGGTTTTGTTTTGATTTGCCCGCCAGCTAAGGATCCTTTTCAAAAGCGGTTAAATAAATCGGTTTTCCAATTCCTCTGTAAAATGATTGGAAATGCGAAACTGATTTAGCTCAATTAGATCTTTATTAGAGAGACAGCCTGGTACAAAAGGTATATAAAGATTATACCCATCTCTTTATCAGGCCAAACTCTCACGCTGCCCCCCTATGGGAATCTGCTTATTTGAACGTGAACATTGATTGTTTGAGGTATCGTGCACATTCCAGAAAACAGCTGAGCTTTTTAAAGAAATCCTTAACAATCCATAATGGTGTACTATTAAGCAAAGAAAAAAGTTTGAAGACACTCGTGATTCATTACCACGGTGTTTTCAAACCATAGTTATTAATGGGTCTCTTATTCTGTCTCCCGTATCCACATGTTTAATAATTCCATAAAAAACGATAATATTAATTTGTAATTATTTCCGTTCTGTGCTATGATAAAGAAGAATTATTTTTGTTCGTGTAAAGGATAGTATGAATATCGACTTTTCGTCTTGATGATACTTTGGGCAGGGATAGTATAATACAATGTGTGGTTAAACGCACTAGGAGGCAAAAAAATGGAACAAGGTACAGTTAAATGGTTTAATGCAGAAAAAGGTTTTGGGTTTATCGAACGTGAAAATGGAGACGATGTATTCGTACACTTCACTGCAATCCAAGGTGACGGCTTCAAATCTTTAGACGAAGGTCAAAAAGTAACGTTTGACGTTGAGCAAGGTGCTCGTGGAGCTCAGGCTGCTAACGTTCAAAAAGCTGCTTAATTTTCAAATCGTTTATACAAACAGGCTCTTTATAAAGGGCCTGTTTTTTTATGTTCTTTGTATTATAACTCAAAAAACCCTACTCAACGTTCGAGTAGGGAGATGGTAAAAGGTAATAGAAAAAGATTTANNATGCGAAATGTATATAAATTAATTACTTACTTACTTACTTTTCTTTTCGAGTACAAACTAGAATTTATTCTTTCTTTTTTCTCTAACCTTTAATTTAAGTACAAGACTTGACAATCTCAAGTCCTACAAACCATTTTTAGATAATCGATTTGTGAACCCTTTACTTTCTGGTTACTCTAATAGATATGCGAACAATTGCAAGTCATAATTTCCTTCT